>NZ_JBFUHB010000010.1:0-140261 GCF_056402595.1 Sphingomonas sp. P3_C6 | reverse complement strand
TCGAGCAGCTCTTCGCCAAAATCAAGAAACTGCTCAGGCGAATGGCACCTCGATCCTTCGACGCCATATGCAACGCCCTCAAGACCATCCTCGAAACTGTCAGACCTGCCGAATGTGCAAACTACCTCAAACACGCCGGGTACGTGCAAACCTGATCGAGAATGACTCTAGACACCTTCAGCCCAGATGAATGCCGCAATTACTTGCTCAACTCCGGATACGGATCAAGCTAATGTCATCCGACTCTAATATGCATTTTATCAGCCTAGCCCAGCAGCTTCTCGATATCGCTCTCGATATCTTCGGGCTTGGTCGTGGGTGCGTAGCGCGACACGGTCTTGCCGTCGCGATCGACCAGGAACTTGGTGAAGTTCCACTTGATGGAGGTTGAGCCCATCAGGCCGGGCGCGTCCTTGCGCAGCTTTTCGAACAAGGGGTCGGCGTTCGATCCGTTGACGTCGATCTTGGCGAAGACCGGGAAGGTCACGTCATAGGTCAGCGTGCAGAAATTGGCGATCTCGGCCGCATCGCCCGGCTCCTGCGCGCCGAACTGATTGCACGGAAAACCCAGCACCTCGAACCCGCGATCCTTGTATTTGCGGTGAAGCGCCTCAAGTCCCTCATATTGCGGGGTGAAGCCGCATTTTGACGCCGTGTTGACGATCAGCAGTACCTGCCCCGCATAGGCCGACAGATCGGCGGTGGTGCCATCGGCTGCCTTAACGCTCATCTCGGTAATCGCGCTCATCGCTGCCTCTCCTCGTGACGCGCCATCAGATAATTCAGATTGGCGCGGACACCCGGCCATGCGCCGTCGATGATCGAATAAACCATGGTATCGCGGACATGGCCATCCGGCATGATCTTGTGGCCGCGCGACACGCCATCGATGCGGTTGTGCCAGCCGGCACGGATGAACATCGGCGCATCGCGCCAGGTATTCACGCCAGCCTGCCCTCATGCAGCCGCACGACCCGGTCCATCTTCAGCGCCATCCGCTCGTTATGAGTCGCGATCAGCGCCGCCGAGCCCTCGCCGCGCACGAGGCGGAGGAATTCGGCGAGCACGATATCGGCGGTCGCCTCGTCGAGATTGCCGGTCGGCTCGTCCGCCAGCACCAGCGCCGGCCTGTTGGCGAGCGCGCGGGCAACCGCGACACGCTGCTGCTCGCCGCCGGAAAGCTGGCTCGGCCGATGGGTCAGCCGGTGGCCGAGGCCAAGCGCGGTCAGCAGCGACGTCGCCCGCTCATCAGCCTCGGTGCGGCTCCGGTCGCGGATGAGCTGGGGCAGCACGACATTCTCGGTCGCGTTGAAATCGGGCAGCAAGTGATGAAACTGATAGACGAAGCCGAGATAGTCGCGGCGCACCATCGTGCGGCCATGCGAGTCGAGCTTCGCCGCTTCTTCCCCGGCGATGCGGATCGATCCGGCAAATCCGCCTTCGAGCAGCCCGACCGCCTGGAGCAGGGTCGACTTGCCCGACCCGGACGGGCCGAGCAGCGCGACGATCTCGCCCTCACCCACCGTCAGGTCGACGCCGCGCAGAACCTCGATCGTCGCGTCGCCCTGTGTAAAGCTGCGAGTCAGGCCGGTGACGGCCAGCACGGGATTATTCATATCGCAGCACCTGCACTGGATCGGTGCTCGCCGCCTTGAAGGCGGGATAGAGCGTGGCGAGGAAGGTGAGCAGGAAGGCGATCAGCACGATCGCGATCATCTCGAACGGGTCAGTCTTGGACGGCAGGATCGTCAGATAGCGGATCGACGGATCCCAGAGATTCTGGCCGCTGATCCACTGGACAAAATCGACAACCTCTTGCCGGAAGATCAGAAAGGTGAAGCCAAGCACCAGCCCGGCGATGATGCCGAGCGACCCGATCGTGGTGCCAACCGTCATGAAGATCTTGATCATGCCCTTTCGGGTGGCGCCCATGGTGCGCAGGATCGCGATGTCGCGCGTCTTGGCGCGCACCAGCATGATCAGTGACGAGGCGATGTTGAACGCGGCCACCAGGATGATGATGCAAAGCACGCAGAACATTACGACCCGCTCGATCGCAAGCGCCTCGAACAATTGGGCGTTCATCGTCCTCCAGTCGGCGATTACCGCCCTGCCCCTGACCTTGTCGGCCAGTGGTGCAAGGATCGTTCCGACCTGGTCGGCATTCGTCGTCTGTATCTCGATCATGCCGACCGAATCGCCCATCAGCAGCAAGGTCTGGGCATCCTGCATGGGCATGATGACATAGGCCTTGTCGTAATCGTAAACGCCGATCTCGAATATCGCGCCGACGGTGTAGGAAACGATGCGCGGTACCGTGCCGAAGGGCGTGGTCTGGCCCTGCGGGCTGATCAATGAGATCTCGCTGCCGACCTGGGCGCCGAGAGTCTCGGCCAGGCGCGATCCGATCGCGATCCGGTTGCTGCCGTCAGTGAGGCTGGCGAGCGAGCCCATCACGACCTTTGAGCTGATGACCGGGTTCCGGCGGATATCCTCGACTTTCAGGCCGCGCACCAGCACAGCCTCGACCCGGCCATTATAGCTCGTCATCAGCGGCTGCTCGATCAGCGGCGTCGCGCTGGTCACGCCCGGCGTGGCCTTTGCGATCTGGACGACGTTGCGCCAGTCGGGAATTTGCCCGCCGATGCCCTGCACCACCGCATGGCCGTTCAGTCCGACGATCTTGTCGAACAGCTCGGCGCGGAAGCCGTTCATCACGCTCATGACGATGACGAGGGCGGCGACGCCCAACATCACCGCCCCGAGACTGAAACCGGCGACAAGCAGGATGAATGCCTCGCCCTTGCCCGGCAGCAGGTAGCGGCGGGCGATCATGCGTTCGTAGCGCGACAGGATCATGATGTTCGGAACAATCCGCCCAGGGTAAATGGTCCTGCCGCTCTAGGCTGGGCGTGCATTGCTGGCAACTGAACGCGCGTGTTGCGCAATCGCCACAGGGTCGCCGCAATCCGCTTTCGGTTGCCACAATCCCGGTGACAAATCGCGGGGCCGATCCTAGCGTCGGGACACTGAGACACAGGCAACGGCCGTGGTTCGGGGAATGCTTTCAGTTCCGCCCGTCAAGAACGGGTGTGTAGCGGAAGCGGGACAAGGGGGCTGACGAGCAGTCGTCACGCAGGCGCCCGGGCTGGAGACAGTCCGGGCGTTTGTCTTTTACAGGCATTATCTTTCGAATCGATGACGAACCGGGGCCGTCATCATCATCCAGGCATCGCTGTTTCGAACCGCCACTCCAGCCAGTGCCGGAATGACGGTTCGTATAGGTCGTCAGAAAGACTTGCTGATCGTTCCACCAAAAGTACGCGGATCGGCCGGCTGCCCGACGATCAGGCCGGTGCTGCCCGACTGAGTCGACAGCAGCTCGAAATAATTGCGGTTGAAGGCGTTGCGGACCCAGCCGAACACATTGAAGCCGTCCTTGCGATAGCCGACGCGAAAGTTCGAGAGCGATCCGCCTTCGATCCAGGTGTAAGCCGATGGCGACGGGTTGGACGAGAAGCGCGAGCGATAGCTGCCGTCATATCCGACATAGACTTCACCGCCCGAGCTACCGACCGGCACATTATATTCGCCGCCGAACGAGAGCGACCATTTGGAGATGCCCGGCAGCGGCTGGCCCGAGATGTCGCACGCCACCGGGCTGAGGCCGCCAGGAACACCGGCACCACCAGGCGTACCAGTCGTGACGGTGCCGCCCGAGAGTTCCGGCGGGCAAGGTGCGTTCGTGAACTTCTCGTAGATCGCGTCAGTGTAAGCGCCATTCACATAGGCGTTAAACCGATCGCTGGGCCGAAAGCTCGAGTCGAATTCGAACCCGCGTGACCGGACCTTGCCAGCATTGGCGAGATAGCCGCGGATTACGGTGAGCTGGCCATTGTTCACGGTGGCCTGATAGTCCCGGATCTCGGTCCAGAAACCAGCAAGGTTCAGCGTGACGCGGCGATCGAGGAACTGAGTTTTCAGGCCGATTTCGAACGCGTCGACCTTTTCGGGCTTCACGGTCTGCGTGGTGAGGTCGACGGCGGTGCCGGCTGCGTTGAGCGGCAGGCCGGAGAGATTGATGCCGCCCGACTTGAAGCTCTTCGAGTAGCTCGCATAGCCATGCACGTCGGAAGTGAAGTCATAGGATAGGGTGACATCCCCCGAGACGTTCCACGCACTGAAACGGGGTGCATAACTCTGCGGCGCGAGCGTTGCGGCCTGATCGGCGTTCAGCGTGGTGCTGCCGGTTCGGGTGGTGACCACCGAGAGATAGGAGCCGCTCTTCTTGTCATAGTTGACCCGCAGACCCGGCTGGATGTGGAAACCGTCCACTGCTTCCCAGTTGAGCTTACCGAACACCGCGAAGCTGGTGTTGTCGAAGCTGATCGTATTGGTGGATGTCAGTCCATTGAGGACCGCCGGGTTGCAGGCGTTGGCCGTCGGCGTCGCGCAGCCGGTCGCACCGACCGGCACGTTGCCGGGATTAAGCAGCCAGCGGCTCGCGGCCGAGCCCTGAACCTGCGAGCCCTGCGTATCGATAGTCTGATGGAAGTAGAAAGCGCCAACGGTATACTGAAGCTTGTCGGCACCGTTCGAGGCGAGACGCACCTCCTGAGAAACCTGCTTTTGCTGCGACGGGTTCTGTGAAACCGTGGTAATCGGCAAGCCAATGAAATCGCGGTCGTTCTGCGGCTGCCAGTCCCAATAGCGCCACGCACTGACCGACGTCAGCGTCGCAAAGCCGATATCCCAATTGGCGACCAGCGAGACGCCGCCGATTTCTTGGCGAGAATTGATGCTCGCATCCACATCGGTGATGCGATCGAACGGGTTCTTGCTGGGTGGAGCGTAGCCGAAAGCAGCCGCAAGCGCATCATATTGGCGGTTCAGCGGCCGCTGGGTACGGCCGACACGCGCATAATATTGCACGCAGCAATCGGGGCTCTGGACGTTGAAATCGCCGGATAGGGTAAGGTCGAGCGCATCGGTCGCCTTCCACAGCAACTGACCACGAAGGCCCAGGTTGCGCTGGCGATGGAGATACTCGTCGCTGGTTACGTTGTAGATCGTGCCCTTGCGCGTCGTGGCCGACGCCGACAGGCGCAACGCAACGGTATCGGACAGCGGGCCTGAGGCCGAAGCCTTGGCCTGGACGAAGTCATAATTGCCCCCGCTTACCTCCACCTTGGCTTCGGGCGAGAAGCTCGGCGCGCGCGTGGTGATGTTGAGCGCCCCGGCCGTAGTGTTCTTGCCGTAGAGCGTGCCCTGCGGGCCGCGAAGAACCTCAACCTGGGCGACATCGACGAAATCGAAAGTCGAAGCGCCGATGCGGCCGATATACACGCCGTCGACATAGAAGCCGACGCCCTGCTCGATACCGTCGTTGGTCAGGCCGAACGGCGCACCCAGGCCGCGAATGTTGATCGCGGAGTTGCGCGGATTGCTGGAATAGAATTGCAACGACGGCTGCTGCTGCTGGAGTCGGTTGACGTTGAACGCGCCGGTCTTCTCGATCTCCGAACCGCCGATCACCGACATCGCGATCGGCACTTCCTGCGCGCGCTCCACGCGGCGGCGCGCAGTGACGACGATGTCACCGGCCCCACCCGGCGCGGCGGCGGCCTGATCCTGCGGTTCGTCGGCGGCACCCGCAGCCGCGCTAACCGGCGTGGCAACCGCGGTCGCTGCGCCCGCGTCCGTGATCACAACCGTCTTGGAGGCGAGTGCAGTCTGGGCGAGCAACAGCATTGGCAGAGTGGCGAGCATCAGTGTCCCCTTTGGGCTCGTTAAGTCGAGTCGCCACTATAATTCCCACTCAATCGATATGGTTTCACCCCGTAAGAACTTCGTGGAGGCAAAGCTGAACTTTCACCCACGTAAATCTGCCGATTCGCCTCTTGAACGGTCGCCAAAACGCCCCAGATTTGCGGTGCGCGGTGCCGATTGGGCCGCGTGAAGAGCGGGTGCCGCGCACAGGCGGGCACCCATGAGGACCATTTCGCTTCGAAATGAGGAGACCAACATGCGTCAGTTCGATTTGACCCCCTATCGCCGCTCGACGATCGGCTTCGACCGCTTGTTCGACATGCTCGAAACCAGCGCGCGCCAGTCGACGGCAGACAATTACCCCCCCTTCAACCTCGAGCGCCTCGCCGAGGACCGTTACCGCATCACGCTCGCCGTGGCAGGTTTCGGCCGCGAGGAGATCGAGATCACCGCGCAGCAGAACCTGCTCCAGGTGAAGGGCAACAAGACCGATAAGGAAGGCAGCACTGCCAATTTCCTGCATCTCGGCATTGCCAATCGCAGCTTCGAGCGCCGGTTCGAGCTCGCCGATTTCGTCCGTGTCGACGATGCGCGGCTGAATGACGGTCTGCTGACGATCGAACTCGTCCGCGAAGTGCCGGAGGCGATGAAGCCCAAGACCGTCGCGATCAAGACGGGCGCACCGCTCGCAGCGATCGACGGTGGAAAGGACAGCGAGGCAGCGTAACCCAAGCCGCTGCTGCCGCATGGAAGAGGCGTCCGGGCCAAGTGCCTCGGGCGCCTCTTTTTATCCGGCCGGGAACTGCTGATCCAAATCAACGTTCTAACCGCATGGTAGGTCTGTTCGACCCGGGAGACTCCGATGAGAACGCGCACCGACTCAGCGGAATCGCCGGTTGATCCGGCTTTGTTGACGGTTAGTGGATCACACGAAATGCTCGCCGACAATCCCGAGATCGAAACGCTGCACCGCAAGGCGGAACGGTGCCGGCGGCTCGCAACGACGGTTGGCGATCGTCACACGGTTGAGACGCTGATCGCCATGGCGCGGGAATATGAAGCCCAGGCCGAGCGGGCTGACACGGCTCACTGAAATATTGGGTACGCCGCTGAAGTCGGGGTGATGTAACCTCACCCCGCTCCGATCAGACGAGCCGCGACTGCCGCACCGCCGCCCCGATGAAACTCGCGAACAGCGGGTGCGGATCGAACGGTTTCGATTTCAGCTCGGGATGGAACTGCACACCTACGAACCATGGATGGTCAGGCCGCTCGACGATTTCCGGCAGCATGCCGTCAGGCGACATACCCGAGAAGACCAGCCCGCCCTTTTCGAGCGCATCGCGGTACCCGGTGTTGACCTCGTAACGGTGCCGGTGACGCTCCGAAATGTCGGTGCCGCCATAGATCGAGGCGACCACGCTGTTGCCGTCGAGCTTCGCGTCATAGGCGCCGAGCCGCATGGTGCCGCCCAGATCGCCGCCCTCTTCGCGCTTCTCGATGCCGGCTTCGGTCATCCACTCGGTGATCATGCCGACCACCGGCTCTTCGGTTGGGCCGAATTCGGTAGAGCTCGCATTCCTGATGCCGGCAAGATCGCGCGCACCCTCGATGCACGCCATCTGCATGCCGAAGCAGATGCCGAAATAAGGGATTTCCCGCTCACGCGCGAACCGCACGCTGGCGATCTTGCCCTCGGCACCACGCTCACCGAACGCACCAGGAACGAGGATCGCGTGCATCGGCTCGAGCTTCGCCGCGATGTCGTTATCTTCGGCCTCGAACAGTTCGGCGTCGATCCACTCGATATTGACCTTGACCCGGTTGGCGATACCGCCATGCACCAGCGCCTCGTTCAGTGATTTGTACGCGTCCTGCAGGCCGACATATTTGCCGACCACGCCGATCGTTACCTCACCTTCAGGATTGGTCAGGCGATCGACGATGTCCGACCAGCGCGACAGGTCAGGCGCCTCGCCCGGTTCGATGTCGAAGGCGCGCAACACTTCGGCGTCCAGACCTTCCGCGTGATACTGCATCGGCACGGCATAGATGCTCTTCGCATCGAGCGCCGGAATGACCGCTTCCTTCCGCACGTTGCAGAACAGGGCGATCTTCGCACGGTCGCTTGCCGGGAGCGGCTGCTCGCAGCGGCAGACCAGCACGTCGGGCTGGACACCCAATGCGGCGAGCTCCCGCACCGAATGCTGGGTCGGCTTGGTCTTTAGTTCGCCCGCTGCCGCGATGTACGGCACCAGGGTGACATGGATGCTGACCGACTGGCCGCGGCCCAGATCGTTCCGCAACTGGCGGATCGCCTCGATGAAGGGCAGCGATTCGATGTCGCCGACGGTCCCGCCGATCTCGCACAGCACGAAATCCAGATCGTCGGTTTCCGCCTGCGCGAATTCCTTGATGGCGTCGGTGACATGCGGGATGACCTGCACCGTCGCGCCCAGATAATCGCCGCGACGTTCGCGCGTGATGATCTGCTGGTAGATGCGGCCCGAGGTGACGTTGTCGGACTGGCGCGAGGCCACGCCGGTAAAACGCTCGTAATGGCCGAGATCGAGGTCGGTTTCCGCCCCGTCGTCAGTCACATAGACTTCGCCGTGCTGGTAGGGCGACATGGTGCCGGGGTCGACGTTCAGATAGGGATCGAATTTACGGATGCGCACGCGATAGCCGCGCGCTTGCAGGAGAGCCGCAAGGCTCGCCGCCATCAAACCCTTGCCGAGCGAGGAGACCACGCCGCCGGTGATAAAGATAAACCGCGCCATGGGAGAAAAGGCCTAGCGTCATGATGGGCCGCGCGACAAGCGCGCGACTCCAATATCGTTATAAAAAAGTGGCGAAGAAAGCCCGCGCTTACTGCGCGAGCGGAACCGCGCTGTTGCCTGCTGGAGCAGTCGGCGCAGGGGCGGCCGTGGGCTGCGCCGTCGGCGGAGGCGGCAGCGTGCCGGCTGCCGGCGGAGGCGTCCGCGCCAGGCTGGGGTCGATCTTGGCCGTGCTGTGGCCGGTCGAGGCAATCACTGCGAGCAGGATCGCCAGGCCGACGAACAGCGTCGCGAGGATCGAGGTGGCGCGGGTCAGGAAATCCGCCGCGCCGCGCGCCGACATCAGGCCCGAAGGGCTGCCGCCCATGCCAAGCCCGCCGCCTTCCGAGCGTTGCATCAGGATCACCGTCACCAGACCGGCGGCGATGAACGCGTGTACGACAAGAAGGAACTTGAACATGAAAAGGCGCAACCTGTGGCTTGGGAAGGCGGGCACATAGGCGAGCCGGGCCTTCCAATCAACCGCAACGGGCACCGCTCGATGGGACATTTCGTTTCCGCACTGAAACCAGCCGGGATTATGAACGTTATGTGTCCGGTGCCCCAACGTGCGGGGCATGGGCAAAATGTGGAATTTTACGTGGCCACACTTCCTGATCAATCGCTGGGCGGCTGGATGCGGACGCTGGTGGATTATGTAAGGTCGGGCGAGCCCGACCTCACCAATCGGCAAATGGCGCTGTTGCTGGTGGTATATCTCAATCCTGGACCCCATACTGTGCGCGGGCTTGCCCGTGTGCTGAACGTTTCAAAGCCGGTTGTTACGCGCGCCTTGAACAGGCTCGGTTCGCTCGGCTATCTGCGCCGACAGCGCGATGAAACCGACAAGCGCAATATATTCGTCGCGCGCACGTCTGAAGGGGCAGAGTTTCTTGAAGAGTTTGGCCAGTTTATCGATGACGCCGAGCAACCTGCCACAAGGCGGGCCTCAGCGTAGGAGCTTCGCGCTCCTCGGGCCGTCCGTAGCCCTGGACCCGCTGCACGACGCCGTGCGGCGTGATGTCGCCGACATCCGTCTGGCCGATCGTGTTTTCGCGCCGCATTATGCCGCCCCGATGCCACGCCGTATCGCGATCACGGCGTCGCTGATGGCCAGTGATGCCGATGATGCGGTGACCCTTTACGTGCTTCGTCCGGGTGAGATTTTCGAAGTGCTGGACCTCGCCGGCGGTAAGGCCTGGGGCATTGCCGTCGCCCATAACCTCGTCGGGTATATCGACGCTGCCGCGCTGGAGCCGGCCCAATGACTGTAAAGGTCTTTATCGACGGTGCGGCCGGCACGACCGGGCTGGAGATACACGATCGGCTGACCGGCCGCGACGATATCGAGATGCTGAGCCTCAGCGAATCGCGTCGCAAGGACGCGAAGGCGCGGGCAAAGCTGATCAATGACGCCGATTTCGTCATCCTTTGCCTGCCCGACGACGCGGCACGCGAAGCCGTCGCGCTGATCGAGAATGATCGCACCCGCGTGATCGACGCCTCAACGGCGCATCGCACCGGCGATGGCTGGACCTATGGCTTTCCCGAACTCGAGCCAGGTCAGACGGCTGCAATCGCCGAGGCGAAGCGAGTCTCCAACCCCGGTTGCTACCCGACTGGTTTCCTCGCGCTCGTCCGGCCTCTGGTGCGCGCCGGGCTGATTCCGGTCGACTGGCCGCTCACGGTCAATGCCGTGTCTGGTTATTCGGGCGGCGGCAAATCGATGATCGCGGAGTTCGAAGGTCCCAATCCGCCGCCCGCCGCGCGAACCTATGCGCTCGGCCTCGCTCACAAGCATGTGCCCGAGATGCAGAAGCATGCGCGCGTCGAGCACCCGCCGATCTTCATGCCGTCGGTCGCCAACACCTATCGCGGCATGATCGTCGAGGTGCCCCTGCCGCTGCACATGTTCGTACGGCGTCCGACGCTCGTCGCGCTCGAGACGGTATTGCGCGAGGCCTATAAGGATTCGCCGATCGTCCGGGTCGTCGAGGCCGATGGAGACACGGTCGCGATCGAGGACGATGCTGGCACCGACCGGCTGAGCCTCCGCGTCTGCGGCAATACGGAAACGGGCCAGGCCCGTCTGGTCGCGACGCTCGACAATCTCGGCAAGGGCGCCGCCGGCGCGGCAGTCCAGAACCTCAACATCATGGCGGGATTCGATCCGGTCGCCGGATTGACGCTTTAATCGTCCGGACCGAGTGCCTATTCACCTTGGCCCGGCGCACACGCGCTGTTAGTCGCACGTGCGACATCGCCATCAGGAGACATTATGCGCGATCCGGTAGGCAAGCTGTTGCTGTTCGGCGCAACGGGGGACCTTGCGCAACGCATGTTGTTGCCGTCGCTCTATGGGCTTCACGCCGATGGGCTGCTCCCCGAAGGGTTGACGATCACCGGCACTGCCCGGTCCGATCATGACGATGCGAGCTATCGCAAATTCGCCAAGCATGCGCTCGACGAGTTCCTGCCGGAGGACCGCAAGGACGAGAAGGCCGTCAAGAGCTTCCTCGAACGCGTCGGCTATCAACCGCTCGATGCGACCGATCTCGGCCATTACAATCTGCTCTCCAAGAAGGTCGGCGACGTTTCGGGCGGCCTCGCCATCTTCCTGTCGACGGCCCCTTCCCTGTTCGAGCCGGTCATCCGCGGTCTCGAATCGGCCGGTCTTGCGGGCGACACCGTCCGCATCGGGCTGGAAAAGCCGCTCGGCTACGATCTTGCCTCCAGCCGGGAAATCAACGACACCGTCGCGAGCGCCTTTCCCGAGAACCGGACCTTCCGGATCGACCATTATCTCGGCAAGGAAACGGTCCAGAACATCCTGGCGCTCCGCTTCGGCAACAGCTTCTTCGAGCCGGTGTGGAACGCGCAGGGCATCGACAACGTCCAGATCACGATCTCGGAAACGGTCGGGCTGGAGGATCGCGCGGGCTATTACGATACCGCAGGCGCCCTGCGCGACATGGTCGCCAATCACATGCTCCAGCTACTGGCGCTGATCGCAATGGAACCGCCCGCCCGCTTCGACGGCACCGCGATCCGCGACGAAAAGGCGAAGGTGTTCCGCTCGCTACGCAAGATCAAGCCGGAGGAAGCGCCGCTCGTCACCGTAACGGGCCAATATACCAAGGGCGCGGTCAACGGCGAGATCGTGAAGGGCTATATCGACGAACTCGGCAAGCCTTCCACGACCGAGACCTTCGTCGCGATCAAGGCGCATGTCGACAATTGGCGCTGGCAGGGCGTGCCGTTTTACTTGCGTACCGGGAAGCGCATGCCGAACCGCCATTCGGAGATCGCGATCCAGTTCAAGGCGGTCCCGCATTCGATGTTCGCCAGCCGCGGTGGCCTGCTCCAGCCAAACATGCTGGTCATCCGCCTTCAGCCCGAGGAATATGTCCAGCTGCTGGTGATGGCCAAGGAGCCGGGCCTCGACCGCGACGGAATCCGTCTGCGCGAGGTGCCGCTGAACCTCAGCCTCGACGCCGAATTCGCCGGCACGCGCCGTCGCATCGCCTATGAACGCCTGCTGCTCGACCTGATCGAGGGCGACCCGACCCTGTTCGTCCGCCGCGACGAGGTTGAGGCGCAATGGGAATGGATCGACGCGATCCGTGCCGGCTGGGTAGCGAACGACGTGAAGCCGAAAAGCTATGGCGCTGGCACCTGGGGTCCGTCGGCGGCGATCGCGCTCACAGAACGCGACGGGGTAACCTGGCAAGACGATTGAGACGCGAAGCGGCACCACCGCTCGCAACGAACAACCTAAGGTGATGTATGAGCGAAGAAATCGAATGGTGGGATTATGACGACGCAGCCGAGATGGCGGCGGCCGTTGCGGGCGATATCGGCTTCGTGATCGAAAGCGCGATCGATGCGCGCGGCGGGTGCGTCATTGCGCTCGCCGGCGGCAAGACCCCGCTGCCGATCTATGAGAAGCTCGCCGCGACCAAGCTCGACTGGAAGCGTGTGACGATCATCCCGACCGACGAGCGAATCGTGCCGCTCGGCGATCCGCTGTCCAACATCACCGCGATCGGCAAGGCATTCCTGCCCAAGGGCGCCCGCGTGATCCCGATCGTGAGCGAGGCGGCAAAGGATTATCGCGCCGCCGGCAAGGCAGCCGATGCCCGGCTAGCCGACCATCACTGGCCGCTCGATCTCTGCCTGCTCGGTGTCGGCGAGGACGGTCACACCGCCTCGATCTTCCCCGGCCCCGATTTCGAGGAAGCCATCAACGGGCCGCGCGAGCGCCGTGCACTAGGTGTCATGCCCGATCCTATGCCCGCCGACGCGCCGGTCGCGCGCATCACGCTCAGCCGCGCCGCGATCGTCTCGGCCAAGGCGCTGATGATCGCCGTTACCGGTGACAAGAAGCGCAAGGTGATCGAGCAGGCGATCAAGCAGGGGCCGTCCTCTTCCTTCCCCATTGGCCGCGTGCTTGCCGATGCAGAGCTGCCGGTCGACATCCATTGGAGTCCTGCATGACGCTTCATGCCGATGTGAGCGCCGTCACCGACCGGATCATCGCCCGGTCGCGGCCGACCCGCGACGCCTATCTGGCGCTGATCCGGCGCGAGCGGGACAATCATGTCGATCGTCCTGCGCTCGGCTGCGCCAACCTCGCGCACGGCTATGCCGGGACCGAGGAGGATCGCGACACGATGAAGGCCGGCGGCCGCATGAATATCGGCATCGTCACGTCGTACAACGACATGCTGTCGGCCCATGCGACCTATTATCGCTATCCCGAGCAGATGAAGGTCTGGGCACGCGAGGCCGGCGCCACGGCGCAGGTCGCGGGCGGCGTGCCGGCGATGTGCGACGGCGTGACCCAGGGCTATCCCGGCATGGAGCTGTCGCTGTTCAGCCGCGACACAATCGCGCTGTCGACCGCGGTGGCGCTCAGCCATGGTATGTTCGAGGGCGCGGCGTTGCTCGGCATCTGCGACAAGATCGTGCCGGGCCTGTTGATGGGCGCGCTACGCTTCGGCCATCTGCCGATGATACTGATTCCCGGCGGGCCGATGCGATCTGGCCTGCCCAACAAGGAAAAGGCCGCCGTTCGCGAGCAATTCGCCGAGGGCAAGGCGACTCGCGAGGACCTGCTCGACGCAGAGATCGCCGCTTATCACTCCAAGGGCACCTGCACCTTTTACGGTACGGCCAATTCGAACCAGATGATGATGGAGGTGATGGGCCTTCACATGCCCGGCGCCGCCTTCGCCAATCCGGGCACCAAGCTGCGCCAGGAACTCACGCGCGCGGCGGTGCACCAGCTGGCGACGATCGGCTGGAACGGCGACGATTACCGCCCCCTGGGCGAATGCGTCGATGAGAAGGCGATCGTCAATGCAGCGGTCGGGCTGCTCGCGACCGGCGGGTCGACCAACCACCTGATCCACCTCCCCGCCATTGCTGCGGCAGCAGGCATCGTGATCGACTGGGAGGATTTCGACCGGCTTTCGCGCGCCGTGCCGCTGATCGCGCGTGTCTATCCCAATGGTTCGGCCGATGTGAACGGTTTCGAGGATGCGGGTGGCATGCCTTATGTCATCCGGGAGCTTCTCGACGGGGGAATGCTTCACCGGGACTTGATGACGGTCGCCGGGGATGACATGACAACGTACGCCAAAAGCCCGGCTATCAAGGACGAGGCGCTGGTTTGGGGGGATGTAGGGGCCAGTGGAGACGAGACGATCCTGCGTCCGGTCACGTCGCCTTTCGCACCGGAGGGCGGCTTTCGTATTCTCACCGGCAATCTCGGCCGGGCCTGCATCAAGGTGAGCGCGGTGGAACGCGATCGCTGGGCGATCGAGGCGCCGTGCCGGGTCTTTTCCGATCAGGCCGAGGTCCAGGCAGCCTTCAAGGCCGGCGAACTCGAACGAGACGTCGTCGTGGTAGTACGCTTCCAGGGCCCCCGTGCCAACGGTATGCCCGAACTGCACAAGCTGACCCCGCCGCTGGGGGTGCTTCAGAATCGCGGCTTCCGTGTCGCGCTCGTCACCGATGGGCGCATGTCGGGCGCGAGCGGGAAGGTACCCTGCGCCATCCATTGCTCACCCGAGGCACTTGGCGAAGGGCCGCTGGCCAAGCTTCGCGACGGCGATGTCGTTCGTTTGTCGGCCGATACCGGCGAACTGCTCGCGCTGGTCGATCCGGATGAATGGGCAGCCCGCGCCTTCGTGACAGCGCCGCCCGCCGCCACGGGCATGGGCCGGGAATTGTTCGCCATGTTTCGCGGCGGCGCCAATGAGGCAGAAAAAGGTGCGTCGGCAATGCTCGCCGCAATGGGATGGTAGGCATGGAAGTTGTCGCGCTCGATATCGGCGGAACGCATGTGCGGTTCGCCATCGCCGAAGTCGCGGATGGCCGTGTCGTTTCGCTGGGCGAGCCATCGACGCTGAAGACGGCCGACTATGCCACGCTTCAGACCGCGTGGCAGGCCTTCGGGGCGTCGCTCGATCGACCGCTACCGCGGGCCGCGGCCATTGCCGTCGCGTCGCCGGTCGGCGGCGATCTCATCAAGCTCACCAACAATCCCTGGATCATCCGCCCCGCGCTGATCAACGAGCGCCTTGAAGTCGACACCTACAGTCTCATCAACGATTTCGGTGCGATCGGCCATGCGGTCGCGCAGGTCGGGCATGAGTGCTTCCAGCACCTCTGCGGCCCCGATGTGCCCCTCCCCGACCACGGCTCGATCACGGTCTGCGGACCTGGCACCGGGCTGGGAGTAGCGCAGGTGCTGCGCCTTCCCGATGGCTATCATGTGATCGAAACCGAAGGCGGGCACATGGATTTCGCCCCGCTCGACGATCTGGAGGATGCGCTGCTGAAACGGCTCCGCCAGGCCTATAACCGCGTCTCGGCCGAACGTATCGTCGCCGGACCAGGCATCGTAGCGATCTACGAGACGCTGGGCGCCATTGAGGGGCGTGCGTTGCAGCGGCTGGACGACAAGGCGATCTGGAAGCTGGCGCTCGAAGATGGAGACAGCCTCGCCCTCGCCGCACTCGACCGCTTCTGCCTCAGCCTGGGGGCCGTGGCCGGCGACCTCGCGCTCGCCCACGGCCCGACCGGCGTGGTGATCGCGGGCGGCCTCGGTCTGCGGTTGAAGGATCGGCTGCTGCAATCCGGCTTCGAGCAGCGATTTACCGCAAAGGGCCGTTTCCAGGGGCTGATGAAGTCGATACCGGTGAAATTGATCACGCACCCCCAGCCCGGCCTGTTCGGCGCCGCGGCCGCCTTTGCCCAGGAGCATACTCGATGAGCGGTATCGAAACGATCATGCAGACCAGTCCGGTCATCCCGGTGCTGGTGATCGAGGATGCCGAAATGGCCCGGCCGCTTGCCGAGGCGCTGGTCGCCGGCGGACTCAGGGTGCTCGAGGTGACGATGCGCACCCCCGCCGCGCTCGACGCGATCCGCGAGATGAAGCAGGTGCCCGGCGCTATCGTCGGCGCGGGCACCGTCGTCTCGACCGAGCAGTTCGAACAGGTGATGGACGCCGGCGCCGAGTTCATCGTCTCGCCCGGCCTGACCGAGCGGCTCGCCGCGCCGATCATCGAGAGCGGCGTTCCCTATCTGCCGGGGATCGCCACGGCGGGGGATATCATGCGCGGGCTCGACCTCGGGCTCGAACATTTCAAATTCTTTCCGGCGGAGACGTCCGGCGGGATCAAGGCGCTGAAGGCGCTCGCCGCGCCCTTCTATCAGTGCAAATTCTGCCCGACCGGCGGCATCACCGAGGCGAGCGCGCCCGACTGGCTATCGTTCGCGCCGGTGCTGTGCGTGGGCGGAAGCTGGGTGACCGTCGGCACCCTGGCCGAGATCGAGGCGAAGGCCCGCGCCGCTTCAGCGTTGCGGGGCTGACACCGGCCTTTCAGCCCCTGCACGATCGATCCAGTCCGGCGCCCGGCTCAGCAGGGCGGCGAGGATCGTCCAGACCAACGCGAGGTCGCGCACAGCGACGGCGACCAGCACCCCGGTCTGGCCAATGGACGGCCGCGCGCCCTCCATTCCGGCGAAGAGCCAGAATTCGGCGAAATAGGCGAGCATGTCGCCGAGCATGAACAGCGCGACCGGCCAGATGCGGCGCGATGTCACCAGCATAAGCGGCAGGATCCACAGGTCGAACTGCGGCGAATAGACCTTGTTGACCAGCAGGAACCACGCAAGAACGGGGGTGAACAGCACCCACATATGCCGCCAGTGCCGCCATGCGCCCGCCCCCGCGATGACGCTGGCGCCGAGCAGGAACAAGATACCGGACCATAGGTTACGCTGATCGATGCTCGTCTGGAGCAGGTTGAATTGAGCTGCGAGTTCCCATAGCGACGCCGCCGTGCTGCCGCGAATGCCAGAAAAGTCATAGAATTCCAGCCAGTTAGCGCGAGCGAAGATTGCTGCTGGCAGGTTGACCACGCCCCAGGCAAGGACTGCCGCCGCGATCATCCCCGCCAGACGCCGGATTCTGAGGCCGATTAATGGACTAAGCCCGAGCAGCGGCAGCAGCAGGAGTGGAAAGAGCTTGGCGGCCCCGCCCAGCGCCGCGATCCCCGCGGCGGAGACCAGCTTGCCGCGTTGGGCGAGAGCCGCCGCCCCGACTGCCAGCGCGATGGCGAGGATGTCCCAATTATGTCCGATATAGAGGATGAGCGGCGGGGCCAGGGCCCAGCACCACAGGCGCGACGGCGCGAGCCGCATCGACCAGAGCAGCCAGGTGACCAGCAGCGCGATCGCCGTGTTGACCAGCGCGACAACGAACAGGAAATGCGGGGCGGTCGCGGCCCGGCCGAACAAGCCGGCCGTAACCCGGCCGTCGAGATAGATCAGCGCGCCGGTGAGCACGGGATATTCCATCCGCGCCTGGAAATACGGCACCTTGCCCGCGGCGATCTCGCGTCCGCCCCAGAAGGGCATCGCATCGGAATAGCAGCCGGTCGTATATTGCTCCGACGCGGTCCAGCCGCCATCGTCGAACGTGCAATGCGCCTTGAACAGCCAGCCGAGGCAGCAGGTGAGAAAGGTCGCGATCAGCAGCGCGACCAGCAGCCGGTCGGGCCGTAACAGCCCAGTGCGCCTTGCAACCGCCGTGCCCTGACCTAACCCCACGACGCGTCCCCCGATTGCCCGGCTCTCCTTATCGGGTGAGCGCCTCCGGGCAAAGGACGGATGCTCAGATTCCGCGCTCGCGCCGGATCTCCCGCCACTTCAGGACATTCGCATTATGTTGTTCGAGCGTGTTGGCGAACACATGACCGCCGGTTCCGTCAGCGACGAAATAGAGTGCACTGCTCTGTTCGGGATCGAGCACCGCATCGATAGACGCGCGGCCGGGATTGCAGATCGGCCCCGCCGGCAATCCGACCATGGAATAGGTATTATAGGCGTTCACCGCGCGGATTTCCGACAACAGGATCTTCCGGCCAAGGGGCCTTCCCTTCGTAATCGGATAGATGATCGTCGGATCGGCCTGGAGCATCATTCCGCGCTTCAGTCGGTTGGAATAGACTGCGGCGACCATGCGCCGCTCGCTCGGCTTGCCCGTTTCCTTTTCGACGATGGAGGCGAGAACCAGCGCCTCCTCCGGCGTCCTGACCGCGATGCCCGGCTTGCGCCTCGACCATGCCTGAGCGAGATATTGCTTCATCGCGCTCTGCATCCGCTGCACCATGAACGCCTTGGTATAGCCGCGCTCGAAGCTGTAGCTGTCGGGCAGCACCGTGCCTTCGCCCGGCACGGCCACATCGCCTTCGAGACCAGGCGTCTTGTCCAGCGCCGCTTTGACCATGACCGAGGGCCAGCCCTCCGGAACCGTCACGAAACGCTGAAGCGTCTTGCCGCCCTGAAGAACCTTCAGAATATCCGACTGGCTGAGATGCGGCGGCAGGCGATATTCGCCGGCCTTGATCGGCGCATTGGAGCCGACAAGCCGGGCAAACAACCTGAACTCGTTCGCCGAACGGATCGCCCCGGCCTTTTCGAGTTGGGCCGATGCGGTGACGAGGCTGGTACCGGGCGCGATCTGGACCGTGGTGGTCCGTTTCAACGGCCCCGGCCACGTCCAGAATTGCAGCCCGATAAACGCCGCCGTGATCGCGGCGAGGACGGTCAGCAGGCCGAGGCACCCGAGCTTGCGCACGACTCCCTAGACGGCCCGCATGACGAGGCTGGCATTGGTGCCACCAAAGCCGAAGCTGTTGTTGAGCACTGCCTTGATCGAGCGCTTCTTGGCAACATGCGGCACCAGGTCGACACCGACGCAATTGTCGCTCGGATTGTCGAGGTTGAGCGTCGGTGGCGCGATCTGGTCGCGCAGCGCGAGGATGCAGAAGATGCTCTCCACCGCGCCGGCACCGCCGAGCAGATGCCCGATCGCCGACTTGGTCGAGCTCATCGACAGCTTCGCGATGTCGTCCCCGAACAGCCGGCGCACCGCGTTCAGTTCGAGTTCGTCGCCGAGTGGGGTCGAGGTGCCGTGCGCATTGATATAATCGATGTCCGACAGCGCCAGCCCCGATTTGCGCATGGCCATTTCCATCGAGCGGAACGCGCCCGAACCCTCGGGGTGCGGCGCCGTGACGTGATAGGCGTCGCCCGACAGGCCGTAGCCGATCACTTCGGCATAGATCTTGGCGCCGCGCGCCTTGGCCCGCTCATATTCCTCGAGCACGACCACGCCGGCACCTTCGCCCATGACGAAGCCGTCGCGATCCTTGTCATAGGGGCGGCTGCCCTTTTCAGGCGCATCGTTGAAATTGGTCGACAGCGCGCGCGCCTGGGAAAAGCCAGCGATGCCGAGCGGGCAGATCGCACCCTCGGCGCCGCCCGCGAGCATCACGTCGGCATCGTCCATCGCGATCATCCGCGCTGCGTCGCCGATCGAATGCGCGCCGGTCGAGCAGGCGGTGACGACTGCGTGATTCGGACCCATCAGGCCATATTTGATCTGCACCTGGCCGGTGATCAGGTTGATCAGGCGACCATGAACGAAATGCGGCGACACGCGACGCGGCCCCTTTTCGTGGAGCACAATCGATTCGCTGGCGATGCCCGGCAGGCCGCCAATGCCCGATCCGATCGAGCAACCGGCGCGAAAACGTTCTTCCTCGGTCATGTCGGTCAGGCCGGCATCCTCGAGCGCCTGGCCGGCGGCATCGATGCCATAGATGATGAACGGATCGACCTGGCGCTGCACCTTGTGATCGACTCGCTTGCCGGGATCGAAGCCATATTCATGCTCCGGCGGCTTCACTTCGCATGCGATGCGGCAGGCATAGTCAGTCGCATCGAAGCGGGTGATGATGCCCGCGCCCGATTTCGAGGCGATGATATTCGCCCACGCGGTTTCCACATCGGCACCCAGCGGCGTCACAAGCCCGAGCCCGGTTACGACAACACGGCGCATGGCCATCTCCGTTCTTCGTTCGTCAAATAGGAACGGCCCCCCGCCCCGGTTGGTTACCCTGGGACGGGGAGCCGTTCATGTATTCCTGCCCACAAAGGGCCAGGCGGGGCGCCGGGGCGCCATCCGCCTGATCAGTCCTTGTGCTCGTCGATGAAAGTGATCGCGTCCTTGACGGTCGTGATCTTCTCGGCGGCATCGTCCGGAATCTCGACTTCGAACTCTTCTTCGAAGGCCATCACCAGCTCGACGATATCGAGGCTGTCCGCGCCCAGATCGTCAATGAAGCTCGCGTCTTCGGTGACCTTGTCGGCTTCGACGCCGAGATGCTCGACGACGATCTTCTTAACCCGGTCTGCGGTCTCGCTCATTGTTATCGTCCCTCTATCGCTGGGGGTTTCATTTCCTGAACGCACGTAGAGCGCGCTTGGTGCCCTTGCAAGAGGGCGCAGCCTGCAGGATCGGCACCGATCTGATCAGATCATCGCCATGCCGCCATTCACGTGAAGCGTCTGGCCGGTGACATATCCCGCCTCGCGGCTTGCCAGATAGACGACCGCAGCCCCGATATCAGCGCCTTCGCCCATATGCCCGGCCGGGATTCGCCCGTTCAGGACTTCCTTCTGCGCGTCGGGCAGAACATCCGTCATCGCCGAGCGAATAAAACCGGGTGCGACGCAATTGACGGTGATGCCGCGGCTGGCGAGTTCCTGCGCCAGGGCCTTGGACATGCCGACCAGCCCGGCCTTGGAGGCGGCATAATTAGCCTGTCCCGGATTGCCGGTCGTGCCGACCACTGAAGTGATCGAGATGATACGGCCGAAACGTGCCTTCATCATCGGCCGGGCCGCGGCACGGGCGATGCGGAACGCGGCCTCGAGATTGACCCGGATTACCTGATCCCACTCATCGTCCTTCATGCGCATGACGAGATTGTCGCGGGTGACGCCGGCATTGTTGACGACGATGTCGAGCTTGCCCAGTGCCTCGACCGCGCCCGGCACCAGCGCATCGACCGCCGCGCCGTCGGACAGGTTGCAGGGCAAGGCGACGTGATCGCCACCAAGGCTGTCCCTGAACGCGTCGAGCTTGTCCGCATTGGACCCGGAAACCGCCAGACGGGCACCCTGCCCCGCCAGCGCCTGCGCGATCGCCGAGCCGATTCCCCCGGAAGCGCCGGTCACCAGCGCGGTCATGCCTGTCAGATCGAACATTCTAGTCTCCTCTTTTCCTTCTCCCCTTGTGGGAGAAGGTGGCGCAAAGCGCCGGATGTGGGGGAGTGAGGTTCGGGACGCTATCCAACGAGTGTCCCCCTCACCCTTCCCACGCCTTCGGCGCGGGCCCCTTCCCTCTCCCACAAGGGGAGAGGGAGTTGTTACAGCGCCTTCGCCAACGCCTCGATGTCGTCCATCGAGATCACGCTCGCCGTGTCCACGTCGGGCAAGATGCGCTTGACCATCGGGGCGAGTACCTTGCCGCCGAACTCGATGAAGCGCTCCACGCCGGTGTCGGACATGGCCAGCACCGATTCCCGCCAGCGCACCATGCCGGTGACCTGTTCGACCAGCAGCCGGCGGATCGTGTCGACATCGCCGACCGGCGAGGCGGTCACGTTGGCGAACACAGGTACCAGCGGCGAATCGATCCGGGCTTCGGCCAGCGCCTTTTCCATCGCATCGGCCGCGGGCTGCATCAGCGGGCAGTGAAAGGGCGCCGATACCGGCAACAATACCGCACGCTTGGCGCCATATTCCTTGGCGATGGCGACCGCGCGTTCGATCGCGCCGCGATGGCCCGAGATCACCACCTGGCTCGGATCATTGTCGTTCGCGACGGTGCAGACCTCACCCTCGGCCGCCGCATTGGCGATGACCCGCGCCTTTTCGAGATCGGCGCCGAGCAGTGCGGCCATCGCACCCACGCCGACGGGCACGGCCGCCTGCATCGCCTTGCCGCGGTGCTTGAGCAACAGCGCCGTAGTCGGCACATCGAGCGCGCCGGCGGCGCACAGGGCGGTATATTCGCCGAGCGAATGGCCGGCGACATAATCGGCCTTGTCGGCCAGGCGGATGCCGCCTTCCTTCTCGAGCACACGCAGGGTGGCGATGGCATTGGCCATGATCGCCGGCTGGGCATTCTCGGTAAGCTGAAGCTCGTCCTCGGGACCTTCGGTCATCAGCCGGAAAAGATGCTGGCCAAGCGCCTCGTCGACCTCCTCGAACACCGCGCGGGCGATCGGGCTGGCTTCGGCGAGGGCGCGGCCCATGCCGACTGCCTGGCTGCCTTGCCCGGGAAAGATGAATGCGCGCATGAACGTCTCCTGTTGAGCCGGCGCCAGTAGAAAGCCCGGGCCGCACGTGCAAGTTTCCGCCGATCCGCACGAGCGACGGCGATGTCGAAGTGACCATCCCCGCTGCACGAATCCGCAGTTTTCCGGGCTTTTCTGAACCTCCATTCAGTTTGGGACAAGCTCTGCGACACTTCGCGACCATTTCGGCCCTTTGCCGGTACGGGCCTGCGACAACCGCTGCCTAGATAGGTGTCAGACGCCAGCAACGAGGCGCCGCAACGACACCGAGGAGTGAGTATTATGAAGAAGTTCATCCTGAGCGCGATCGCCGTCTCGATGGTCGCAAGCCCGCTGGCCGCCACCGCAGCATCGGCGGGCCAGTACCAGCCTCAGCAGCGCCACGAGACGGTCATCCGTCATCAGCCGGGCAAGACCATTGTCGTCCAGCGCGATTATCGCCAGAGCCGCCCGCAGTATCGCAACAGCTGGCGCAAGGGCGAGCGGTTCGATTATCGCCAGGCACGTAACTACCGTGTGATCAACGACTATCGCGGCCGTCACCTGAAGGCCCCGCCCCGCGGCTACCGCTATGTCCAGTCGGGCAATGACGCGCTGCTGGTCGGCATCTCGAGCGGCGTGATCGCAGCCATCCTGGCCGGCGCGCTGCGCTGATACCAGGCCATTACAAACCTTCCGGAGCGGCGGGGCAGAAATGCCCCGCCGCTTCTTTGCTGCGTGGCCCCGACCGTGGCATGGCATGGATCGATTCGGTGCTGGAGCGGGGCGGGTATGAGCAGACGGACTCTATTTCTGGCGGCGACGGTCGCCGTGGCGGCCATCGTGCCGCAACTGGTGCTCGGCCAGCAACGCGCAGGCTATCTGCCGCCCGACACGCTCCAGATCGTCCAGGTGCTGCCGCCGGCTCCCCTGAAAGGCGATGAGCGCTATCGCGCCGATCGTCGCATCTTCAAGGCCACCCGGCACTGGCTGGGCACGCCGCGCGGCGACCTGGCGACCCGCGACGTCGCGACCGGCATCCCGGCGATGTTCGACGCCTTCAGCTGTGCCGTGGGTGTCTCACTCACCCCGCAGACGGCGCCGAAGACGATGGCCCTGATCGTCAAGGCCGGGATCGACACCGGCACCCAGTCCGCGACCGCCAAGGATTATTTCAAGCGGCTTCGCCCCTATCAGATCGACAAGGGCAAGACCTGCCAGCCGCCCGAGCAACTGAAGGGAAGCTTCGATTATCCATCGGGCCATACGACCTGGGGCTGGACCTGGGCATTGCTGCTCGCCGAGATCGCGCCTGACCGGGCAACGCCGATCCTGACGCGCGGCCGGGCCTATGGCGAAAGCCGGATCGTCTGCGGGGCCCATAACGCCACTGCGGTGCAGGCCGGGTACACCACGGCATCGGCAACCCTCGCCGCGGACCATTCCCAACCCGCCTTCAAGGCAGACATGGCGGCGGCGCAAGCGGAAATCGCGGCGCTGCGGGCCGATCCGGCAACGCCGAAGCCGAGCAACTGCCCGGCGGAAGCGGCGTTGCTCGCGCAGCCCATTCTCTAAAGCCCCAAGGCTTGCCTTTCACGCCGTTTCGGCTAAGGGAGCGTCCATCGGGGTAGAAAGCGCCAGCTTTCCGCCCCGGTTGCATTGAGAGACGATAGCCGGAGGGGCGTTGCGCATGGTGCGTACGTCAGCGATCGGCCAAGAGAAGAGAAAGCAGCATGGCTCTGTACGAGCACGTGTTCCTTGCGCGCCAGGATCTGGCACAGGCGCAGGTGGACACGCTGGCGGAAACCGCCACCAAGATCATCGAAGACAACAAGGGCAAGGTCGTGAAGACCGAGTCCTGGGGCCTGCGCAGCCTCGCGTACAAGATCGCGAAGAACCGCAAGGCGCATTACGTGATGCTCGAAATCGACGCACCGGCCGGTGTCGTCGCCGAGCTGGAGCGCCAGACCCAGATCAACGAAGACATCATCCGCTACATGACCGTCAAGGTCGACGCCCTCGAAGAGGGTCCGTCGGTGATGATGCGCAAGAGCGATCGTGACCGTGAGCGTCGTGGTGACCGTGAGGGCCGTGGCGACCGTCCGGACCGTGGTGACCGGCCTGAGCGCCCGCGTCGCGACTTCGACGGCGAATAAGGAGCATATAGACAATGGCACGCCCATTTTTCCGCCGCCGCAAGAGCTGCCCGTTCTCCGCGAAGGACGCCCCCCGGATCGACTATAAGGACGTCCGGCTGCTGCAGGGCTTCGTGTCCGAGCGTGGCAAGATCGTCCCGAGCCGCATCACCTCGGTGAGCGGCAAGAAGCAGCGCGAGCTCGCCCAGGCGATCAAGCGCGCCCGTCATCTGGGCCTGCTGCCCTATATCGTTAAGTAAGGAGCCGGACTCATGGATGTGATCCTGCTGGAACGAGTCGAAAAGCTCGGCAACATCGGCGACGTGGTGAAGGTGAAGGACGGTTTCGCCCGTAACTTCCTGCTGCCGAACAAGAAGGCGCTTCGTTCGAACGAAGCCAACCGCAAGGTCTTCGAGAAGAACCGCGAGAAGATCGTGGCCGACAACGCCGCACGCCGCGGCGAAGCCGAGACCGAAGCCAAGTCGATCGACGGCATCACGCTGACGCTGATCCGCCAGTCGTCCAACACCGGCCAGCTCTACGGTTCGGTCGCGGTCCGCGATCTGCTCGAGCTGCTCGAGGCCGAAGGCCACAAGGTGCCGAAGTCGGCGATCGTGCTGAACAAGCCGATCAAGGCCATCGGCGTCTATGAGGTGAAGGTCTCGCTGCACGCCGAAGTCGCCGTGACGATCAAGGTCAACGTCGCACGCTCGCCTGAAGAGGCCGAGATGCAGGCGAAGGGCGTCGATGTCATGTCCGCGATGTTCGAGAAGGACGAGGCGGGCTTTGTCGAAGCCTATGACCCGAACGCCGAGCCGGGCGCTACCGCCGAGGTCCAGTCCGAGCCGGAAGCAGAAGAGTCGGCCGAAGGCTGAACCTGCCAAGGTTACTATAGAAAAAGGGCCGTCCGGACGATGTCCGGGCGGCCCTTTTCTTTTGTCCCGCAATCAAGCGGGTGACGGGGTATTTCGGCGTTACGGCACCGCGACGCACGCACCCACCACCGCCACTAGCGGGATCAGGGCAAGGAAGAGCGGAACGACGGATTTCATGGCCTGTTTCATTTCCTGTTGAGGAACTTGAAAGGGAAAATGCGCACCGCGCCCAAAGGTTTCAACAGGATGAACGGGAATATTTTTACGGCCAAGCGGAACCTTCCAGCGACGAGCCGAGTCAGGGCGGTGAGATTCGGTTAACGTGAGCGCCGTCACCCGTTACAAAGTCCGTATCCGACCGTCGCGACACGCCGCATTCCCCGCTCGGAACGGTTTCCGTGTTTTAATCCAATTGTCTTTTCCGTTCGCCTATCCGCTGCGATCATGCGGCGATTTACCTCAGGGGCTTTGACGAAATCGGGATCGGTCGCACCATGGCGGTACTTGGCCCGGGCTGGCTTACCCCGGTCGCGGCCGACCGACCGGCCTCGCTCGAGGGCTCGGTTCACGACGAGAGCAATTATGTTCGCGCCAACCCGCAGCTTCCGATCTTAACCGCGTCGAGCCGCTGGAAGCAGAAAATCTTCCAACAGAGCGTGGTCTCGACCTCGTCCGGTTGCCCGCCCGATTTTCCCTGTTCCCGCCGGTYATCAGGGAATTTAACAGGGAATTTCGATTTTTCTCGCCGCGGCCCCCGACAATGCGAATCTTTTCCTAGCGATATCAGTGGAATATCGGGAATTCCCTGTTATCGAAAACAGGGAATTCATAAGCGGATAACAGGGAAATCCCGCGCGGGAACAGGGAAAGAGCCCGCGTCGCACGGGCGCGATTGTTCCAACAGGCTCACAAGGAGAAAGAGCGGGGCAGGAGCACCAGAGGCTCCCCCTCACCCGCTACATTCCCCTATTGTCGCCGATGTTGAATCGATCGTGCCAGCAGCGCGATCGCCTCAGAGCAGCCCGGCTCTTGCCAGCCCGGCATCCACCGCGCGCTGGCTCGCTTCGCCCGGCCAGGTCATCGGCAGGCGCAGCGTCTTCGGGAAATCCGGGCGCACGCGGCTGAGCGCGTATTTGATTGGCCCGGGCGACGCATCGGTGAACAAGGAGACGTGGAGCTGGAACAGGCGATCCTGATAGTCGAGCGCGCTGGCATAATCGCCGGCAAGGCACGCCGCCTGGAACTCGGCGCATAGCCTCGGCGCGACATTGGCCGTCACGGAGATGCAGCCACGCCCGCCGCTCGCCATGAAGGCAAGCGCCATATCGTCATTACCCGAGATCTGGCAGAAATCCGGGCCGCAGGCATCGCGCTGGGCGGAGACGCGCTGGATGACGCCCGTCGCATCCTTCACGCCGACGACACTGGGAAACGCCTCTGCGATACGGCCCATCGTCTCGACCGCGATGTCCGTCACGGTGCGGCCCGGCACATTATAAAGGACGATCGGCAGGTCGCAGCTGTTCGCCACTGCCTCGAAGTGCCGGAAGATACCCTCCTGGTTGGGGCGGTTGTAATAAGGCGGCACCATCAGCGCCGCATCGGCGCCGGCCTCCTTCGCCGCCTTGATGTTCTGGATCGCGACCCGTGTATCGTTCGAGCCTGCCCCGGCGATCACCGGCACCCGACCGGCCGCCTGCTCGACGCACACGCGAACGGCATGGAAATGCTCCTCGGCCGACATGGTCGCCGCCTCGCCGGTCGTGCCGCAGGGCACCAGGGCAGCCGATCCCTCGGCGATCTGCCAGTCGATGAAATCGCGATAGGCACCTTCCGCGAAAGCGCCGTCTTCATCGAACGGCGTGACGAGCGCCGGGATCGATCCCGAGAACATATTTGATTTGCTCCTGCGCGACGGTGATTCCGTCGCATTTTTGTAAATTGTTCAGCGACAAATAAGGTCGGCTCCCATATCCTGTCCACATGATACCGTCATTGATTAAGTCGGGATTGCTGGTCGCTGGTGTTTCAGGCCTGGCGATGACCTCCGGAACGGCCCAGGAACAGCTTGGTTGGGGCCGCGCGCAACAGGCACTCGAAGGGTCGGCTGCCGCCAATGGCGCCCTCTCCGCGACGATCAGCGAATGGAAATCGCTCCGCGACAGTTCTACCTATCCATTCGATACATATGCGCGCTTCCTGCTCGCCCATCCCGGCTGGCCCGGCGAGATGGCGATGCGGCGCAGCGCCGAGAATGCGCTGGGCATCAACACAGCCTCGCCCGGCACCGTCGTCACCTATTTCCGACGCTATCCGCCGCTGACCGGTGCCGGCAAGACCCGCTTCGCCGAAGCGCTGGCAGCGACCGGCTCGCGTGACGAGGCCAACCTCGCCGCCAAAAATGCCTGGGTGTCCGGAACGCTCTCCGCCCTGGACGAAGCGAAACTGATCGGAAGTTTCTCCGGCGCCCTGACCCAGGCCGATCATGACACCCGGATGGATATGCTGCTCTGGCAGGGATCGATCCAGTCGGCCCAGCGCCAGCTCGCGCTGGTCAGTTCGTCCAAGCGCCCCGTGTTCGAGGCGCGGCTTGCCCTGCGTACCAATGCGCCGAATGCGTCGGATCTCGCCTCGTCGACGAGCACGATCGGCGCGGGCGACCCGGGCTATCTCGCGGATCGTGCCGCCTGGTTCCGCAACAACAATGCCTCGCCCAGCGCGCGCAGCCTGCTCGCCCGCCGTCAGAGTCTCGCCTCATACCCCGGCAACCCGGAGAAATGGTTCGAGACGCTGTTGACCAATGCGCGCGGCGCCGCCGCCGATGCACAATATTCGATCGCCTTCGATATCGCGCGCCAGCTCGACGATGCCTATCCGGCCGGTACCGATGTCAGCGAACAGCCTTATGGCGAGCGCGACGACTATACGAGCCTTGCCTGGCTCGCCGGCCAGACCGCGATGAAGCAGCTCGGCCGGCCGGCCGACGCGATCGGCATGTTCACGCGCTATGGCAGCGCATCGAAGACGCCGACGACCCAGTCCAAGGGCTTCTATTGGGCGGGCCGGGCCGCCGAGGCAGCCGGTCGCCGTGGCGAGGCCAACGGCTATTATGCGCGCGCGGCGGGTTTCCGCGACCTGTTCTACGGCCAGCTCGCGATCGAGCGGCTCGGCCAGGCGATGACCCCGCCGGGCGACCCGCTGATGAAACCGGTCGATCCACAGATCCGTGCCGCCTTCTACAACCGCGAGACGGTACGCGCGGCGCAGTATCTCGGCACGCTCAGCGCCTGGCAGGACCAGACCGTCTTCGTCCGCCAGATCGCCCTCGACGCCAAGACCGACAGCGACCATGTGCTCGCGACCGAATTGTCGCGCACCCTTGGGCGGCCCGATCTCGGCGTGATGGTCGGACGCAGCGCGCTACAGAACGGGCTGAGCGAATATAGCACGGTAGGCTTCCCCAATGTGCGCGTGCCGGCATCGAGCCAGGACAGCTGGACGATGATCCACGCCATCGCGCGGCAGGAAAGCCAGTTCGATCGAGCGGCCGTCAGCCATGCCGGCGCGCGCGGGCTGATGCAGCTGATGCCCGGCACCGCGCGGGAGACGGCGGGCAAGCTGGGCATGTCCTACGATCCGGGCTCGCTGACCAACGACACCGACTACAACATCAGTCTGGGCTCGAGCTATTTCGAGCGGATCTACCGGCTCTATGGCAGCTATCCGCTGGCCGTCGCCGCGTACAATGCCGGCCCGGGCAATGTGAACAAATGGCTGAAGGCCAATGGCGATCCGCGCACGCCCGGAGTCGACATGATCGACTGGATCGAGGCGATCCCGATCTACGAGACCAAGAACTACGTCCAGCGGGTGTTGGAAAATGCCGTCGTCTACGACCTGATGAACCCGACCCGCTCGCGATCCAGCGGGACGCGGCGGATCAGCTGGTATCTGGGCAAGTCGACGCCGGGCTGAAAGAACAGTTCGTCCAATAACCCGCTGTTCTTCCCCGGCGAAGGCCGGGGCCCAGTTGGGGGACGTTTCCGGCCAACGTCGCACCCCATTACCTCGACTTCCCAACTGGACCCCGGCCTTCGCCGGGGAAGCGGCATTTATTGCCGTTGTAGCGCCACCGCTTCGACCAGCTTAGAATGGCTCATGGACCGCCCCAACTACATCACGCCCGCGGGCTACAACGCCCTCAGCACAGAGTATCGCGCGCTGCTCGGCGATGAGCGGCCGAAGCTGGTCGATGTGATCTCCTGGGCGGCGGGCAATGGCGACCGGTCGGAGAATGGCGATTATATCTATGGCCGCAAGCGGCTGCGCGAGATCGACCGGCGGCTGGGCTGGCTGGCGAAGCGGATGAAGGCGGCCGTGGTGATCGATCCCGCCGCCCAGCCGGACCGCACGCGCGTCTGGTTCGGCGCGACCGTGACGATCGCCGACGAAGATGATGTCGAACGCGTGCTGACCCTTGTCGGCGACGACGAGACTGACGCCGCGGCCGGCCGGATCGGCTGGAATGCGCCCCTCGCCCGCGCGTTGCGCGGGTCGGCGATCGGCGACCTCCGCCGGGTCACCCTCCCCGCTGGCGAGCGCGAATATGAGGTGATCGCCATCTCCTACCCGGCAACCTAGCGTTTCCGGCAGGGTCGATTGACGTCACCCGCCCGTCGTGAAACGATCGCGCAACGAAACGATCCGAGAGGAACCGTCATGCCGATCCCCGCGACCTGGTCTTCCCAGCTTCTCAGCATCCTGCGCATCGTCACCGGCCTGGGCTTTCTCCAGCACGGTGTCTCCAAATTCTTCGGCATTCCTCCCTTTCCGATGCCGCTCAATCCGTTGCTGACCACGGCCGGCGTGCTCGAGCTGGTCGGCGGCACGCTGATCGTGATCGGGCTGTTCACCCGCCCCGTCGCCTTCGTTCTTTCGGGCATGAGCGCGGCCGCCTATTTCATGGTCCATGCGCCGCAGGGTTTCTTCCCCGCGGCGAACCAGGGCGAGCCGGCGATGCTCTATTGCTTCATCTTCCTGTACATGGCGGCTGCCGGCGGCGGCGTGTGGAGCGCTGACTCGGCCCGTGCCAGGGGGTGACGGGCGCCCCGCCCAGCGGGACCGTCGCGCTGCCAATCGACGCAGACAGTGCCTCGCACCGCGCGCCCGACCCGGGCTGACGGCATCGTCCGATCTCGGCTTGTCACTATCGGCCGGGGCGGCCAGAATAATGTCAGTCGAGCCCTGTGCAATCCCCGCCAAGGCGCGTGGAGAAACCCGGCGCACGGGTTCCGAGTTCAGCACCGTCGGCCTTGCCGATGAGATAGGTGACGCGCAGGTCGGGGCCAGTGCCCGCATCGACCGTCCAGGCATCCACCTTGCCCTTGGGTGTGTCGACCGTCTCGCTGCCCGTCACCCGCAGCGTGAAACTCCCGAAACCCTTGTCATATTGGTAGAATGGCAAGCTGTAGTCGCCGCCGGCGGCCAGCGGCAGCGCGCCGAAGGTAAGCCCCCAGAGATTGCCTTCCCAAACGGGAGTCGGCGCGGCAAGGTCTACCGGCACGGCGACGTCCTTCTCCAGCCGCGATCCCGTGATCCGGCCGTCAGCATAGCGCAACCGGACATGATCCTTGCCAAGCTTGCGATTGTCGAAGGCGATCGGTCGCAGGTCCTTGCGCGCCAGCACGAAATGATCGCGCAGGTCGAAGGCGCCGTTGCTCAGGCGCTGATGGACGACGATGTCCCATGCCGGCTCGCTGGCCGCCTCGGTTTCGCGGACACTCTGCCATGTCGCGCCGATCACCGCCGGGCCCGTGGCCGTGTCCCGCACGATGGCATAACAGGTGGCGCCGACGCTCAGCCGGCCGCCATCGGGCACTACCGCCAGCGCCAGCATCGTCGCGAGAATCATGGCCGTTTCCTTCCCGATCAAACCGTATTGCTAGAGCAATACGCCAGTGACCCGGTTTCGCAAGGCAGGCGCAGACCTATGAAAAGCGTCGGCTAACCGTCTCGAAAATCAGTCGTCTCACGCCGGAAGCTGCCTTAATCGCGGCGAATATGCCGCGTCCCGGCTTTTGGCCGGATCGGCCGCTGTTAGGGTCTGACCCTGACCGGGCGGGGGTCGCACGGTCGTGTACAGCGAGAAACGACAAATGAGCGCGACACAGAGAATGATCGTGAGCGGCAAGGTCCAGGGCGTCGGGTATCGCAACTGGACGATCTGGACGGCCAATGCGCTGGGCGTGACGGGCTGGATCCGCAACGTCCAGGACGGCCGCGTCGAGATCATGGCATCGGGTGAGGACAAGGCATTGACCGCGCTGGTCGAGGCCTGCCGACAGGGGCCACAGCTCGCCCGGGTCGACGATGTCGAGGTGCAGGCAGTCGGCGAGGTCCGCCTCAAGGGCTTCAACAAGCGCCTCGCGATCGACGCCTGACGAGACGTCAGCCGATAGCGATATCCTCGTCCCACAGCGTCGGATGCTCGACGATGAAGCGTGCCATCAGATCGATGCAGCGCTGATCGTCGATCACATCGACGCGCACGCCGCGGTCGCGCAGGAAATCCTCATTGCCGCCGAAATTGCGGTTCTCCGCGATCACGACATGGGGAATGCCGAACTGCACGATCGTGCCGGCGCACATCATGCAGGGGCTGAGCGAGGTATAGAGGATGGTGCCCTGATAATTTGGCCGGCGACCGGCATTGCGCAGGCAGTCCATTTCGCCATGCGCGATCGGGTCGCCCTGCTGGACTCGCCGGTTATAGCCTTCGCCGAGGATCCGCCCGTCGCCAACCAGCACCGATCCGATCGGCAGGCCGCCTTCGGACCTGCCCTGGACGGCCAGATCGAAGCAGCGCGTGACGAAGGGGGCATGGCTGTCGGTCATCGCTCGGCCTCTTACTTGCTGTCGGCACAGGCGTACCGCCACGATTATCTCCGGTCGAGAGCGCGACGGGTCGGGATCCCCGCCCCCATTCGGGAAAGAAACCAATGATCAGCACGATACCAGCCACGACCCAACGCGTCTTCGTCTCCGGCAAGGTCCAGGGGATCGGCTTCCGCGACTGGGTGGTCCGCCATGCCAAGGCGCTCGGCCTAACCGGCTGGGTCCGCAACCGGAACGACGGCCGACTCGAAATTCTGATCGTCGGTGAAAGCGACGCATCCAACGCATTGATCGACAAACTGCGTGAGGGCCCGCCAAGGGCGCGGATCGATCACGTCGAGGCTCACGCCGATAGCGAGCGCCCGCCCAAGGGGTTCACGAAGCGGTTTACGGCCTAGGATTGGCCAGAAGTGTTGCCACATCACCAAGGCCAAGCCTCGCGAGATGGCCCCCTTCGAAGCAGATATCCTGGCTCACTTCCAGTACGGCCCAGGCCGGCGGGGTCATTGCCCGAAGCACCACGTCGTCCGGTAATTCAATCTCGGCCAGTTCGAGCCCGTCGAGTACCCCGTCGAAGAGATCAATCCCGAAATCGGTGCCTGACACCTTGTAGCGGCGTTTCGCCAGAGTTCTCGCCGGCAGCATGAGAAAGGCCTCATATTCGGCCTCGGCCAGATAGGCTGTCACAATCGGCCGCACGAGTGGATCGGCGGATTCATATTTTTTGGTCAGCTTGAACACGGTCCGCCCGGTCGCGCTATCACGCATCCGGCGCAACCGTATCCGCGTATCCTGGAGATAGCGGTCGTCGATCGACACGAAGGGCAAGCCGGCCAGTTCCGGCCGGCTTGCACGATCGACGAGAAAGCGGCGTTCCCGCTCGATATGCGCGTATTTCGGCGATCGATCTTCATCGTCGCCGCCACGCATCAGCGGGTCAGCTTCTTGTACGCGAGGCGCGTCGGCCGATCGGCTGCGTCGCCCAGGCGACGGCGCTTGTCCGCCTCGTAGCTCTCGAAATTGCCCTCGAACCACTCGACATGGCTGTCGCCCTCGAAGGCGAGGATGTGGGTCGCGAGGCGATCGAGGAAGAAGCGGTCATGGCTGATGACCACGGCACAGCCGGCGAAGCTCTCCAGCGCCTCTTCGAGCGCGCGCAGCGTTTCGACGTCGAGGTCGTTGGTCGGTTCGTCGAGCAGCAGGACGTTGCCGCCCTCCTTCAGCATCTTGGCGAGATGGACGCGGTTGCGCTCACCGCCCGACAGCTGGCCGACCTTCTTCTGCTGGTCCTGCCCCTTGAAGTTGAACGCGCCGACATAGGCCCGCGTGCCGAGCTCCTGCTTGCCGAAACGGAAGACCTCGAGCTTGTCCGAAATCTCTTCCCAGACATTCTTGTTGGGATCGAGATCGTCGCGGCTCTGGTCGACATAGCCGAGCTTGACCGTCTGTCCGACCTCGATCGTACCGCTGTCGGGCTGTTCCTGACCGGTGATCAGCTTGAACAGGGTGGACTTGCCGGCGCCGTTGGGTCCGATCACGCCGACGATGCCGCCTGGTGGCAGCACGAAATCGAGGTTCTCGAACAACAGCTTGTCGCCATAGGCCTTGGTCAGTCCCTTGGCCTCGATCACCTTGCCGCCGAGACGTTCGGGCAGCTGGATCAGAATCTGCGCCTTGCCGACCGAACGGTTCTCCTGCTTCTCCATCAGCTCGTCGAATGCACGGATACGCGCCTTGGATTTGGTCTGGCGGGCCTTGGGGGTCTGGCGCATCCAGGCGAGTTCGTCGGCGATCGCCTTGGCCTTGCCCTGCTCCTCGCGCTCTTCCTGCTCGAGCCGCTTCACCTTCTTTTCGAGATACCCCGAATAGTTGGACTCATAGGTGTAGTAGCGGCCGCGATCGAGCTCGAGCACCCAGTTGACCACGTTATCGAGGAAATAGCGGTCATGGGTCACGAGAATGACGTTGCCGGTATATTCCTTGAGGTAGTTCTCAAGCCACTGGACGCTTTCAGCATCGAGATGGTTGGTCGGTTCGTCGAGCAGCAGGATCTGCGGCTTTTCGAGCAGTAGCTTGCAGAGCGCCACACGACGCTTCTCACCACCCGAGAGGTTGGTGACCGGGCTGTCGCCAGGCGGGCAACGCAGTGCCTCCATCGCGATTTCGAGCTGGTTGTCGAGGCTCCAGCCATCGACCGCGTCGATGCGGGCCTGGAGATCGCCCATCTCCTCCATCAGCGCGTCGAAATCGGTGTCGTCCTTGGGATCGCCCATCTCCGCCGAAATGGCGTTGAAGCGATCGACCAGATCGGCGATCGGACGGACACCGTCCTTGACGTTGTCGATGACGTTCTTGGTCGGGTCGAGCTGCGGCTCCTGCGGCAGGTACCCGACCTTGATGCCCTCGGCGGCCCAGGCCTCGCCGACGAAATCGGGGTCGATGCCGCCCATGATCTTCATGAGCGTCGACTTGCCCGAGCCGTTGGGGCCGATGATCGCGATCTTCGCGTCGGGAAGGAACTGGAGGTGGATGTTGTTGAGCACCGGCTTGGGGGCGCCGGGGAAGGTCTTGGTCAGACCTTTCATCACATAGCTGTACTGCACGGCCATCGCCGATCGGCTCCGTCTTTGGAATGCGGGGAATTTCGCTGGCGCATGTAGTGATTACGGCGGCAATTGGCAAACCGGATCATCTTCAAAAATCCGTCTGCGCGGCGCTTGTCCAGACACCTTGCTTGCTTCTAAGCGACGATGCGACCGCCCTGCACCTTTCCGGGCGAACGGAGGACCCGATCTTGCGCAATGTCTCTCTTCCCGCGGCACTTGCCGCCTTCGCCCTCGCCTGTCCTGCAGCAGCGCAGCAGGCGTCGCTCGACCCGGCCGTCGGGAAGCTGCGCGACGCGGCACTGAAGGATGATGTCGCCTGGGATATCGTCGAGGGTCTGACCACAGAGATCGGCCCGCGCCCCGACGGTTCGCCGCAACAGGCCAAGGCGCGCGATTGGGCCGTGGCCAAGCTCAAGAGCCTCGGCTTCCAGAATGTGCGGATCGAGACCTATCAGCTCGACACATGGGTTCGTGGCCAGGAAAGCGCCGAAGTCGTCTCGCCGTTTCCGCAGCCGCTGCGGCTGACCGCGCTCGGCAATTCGGGCGCGACGCCGCCCGAGGGGCTGACCCTGCCGGTGGTGTTCTTCCCCACCATCGACGATCTGCGCGCCGCGCCCGACGGCAGCCTGAAGGGCAAGATCGCCTTCGTCTCCAACACCATGCAGCCGACGATGGACGGATCGAGCTACGGCAGCCAGGGTGCCGCGCGGCGCCAGGGGCCGAGCATCGCGGCGAAGAAGGGCGCGAGCGCGATCGTTATCCGCTCGATCGGTACCGATCATGGCCGCGGACCGCATGCCGGCGTCACCAATTTCGAGGCCGGTGTGACCCCGATCCCCGCCGCCGCCCTGTCGGTGGCAGACGCGGCGAACCTCGAGCGCATGGTGAAGCGCGGCAAGCCGGTAACGCTCCATCTGGTGCTGACGCCGAAGCGGGTCGGCCTGCGCGAATCCGGCAATGTCATAGCCGAGGTGCCCGGCACCGATCCCAATGCCGGCATCGTGCTGATCGGCGGCCATCTCGACAGCTGGGATCTCGGCACGGGCGCGATCGACGATGCCTCGGGCGTCGGCATCACGACGGCGGCGGCCAAGATGCTGCTGGATTCGGGCAAGCGCCCTCGGCGCACGATTCGCGTCGTCTGGTTCGGCGACGAGGAAACGGGCGGTTTCGGCGGCGAGGCCTATGCCAAGGCACATGCTGGCGAACGCCACGCGATCGCGACCGAATCCGATTTCGGTGCCGACCGGGTCTGGCGTTTCGAGACCAACCTGCCCGACAGCGCAAAGCCGGTCGCGGACCGGCTGGCGGCGGCGCTGAACCCGATCGGTGTGATCCGTGGACCCGGCGCATCGAACGGCGGCACCGATGTCGAACCGGTGCTGGCGACCGGCGTCGCCGGGGTCGATCTCAACCAGAACGGCCTGCGCTATTTCGACTATCACCACACGCCCGAGGACATGATCGACGTGATCGACCCCGAGCAGCTTCGCCAGAATGTAGCTGCCTGGACGGCAATGCTTGCCGTGGTTGCGAACGCCCCGGAAGAGATTGGACCGGTTCCGGTCAAGAAATGACGGAAAACCGTCATCGAACCTTTCTATAAGATGAATTGCGATTGACGCACCTGCAACGGCCGCTATGAAAAGCCGCTCGTGGTAGCAATCGGGCTGGCCGCGAATTTTGCTATGCTTGGGAGCATCCGCATGAAGAAGATCGCCTTTGTTCTCGCCGCCGCCGGCCTGATGTCGCTCGCCGCCTGCTCGAAGCCCACCCCGGCCGAGAACAACGTCGAAGCGGTGGCAGATACCCTGGACAATGCAGCCGACAACATCGAGGCCATTGCCGACAACACGTCGAACGCTGTTGCAGCCGACGCGATCGACAACGCTGCTGAAGGCCTGCACAACACCGCAGACGCCGTCACGTCGAACATGTAATCGACTCGACCGGGCCCCGGCCCGGTCGGTCGTTTCGAGAGGGCGTCCCTTCGGGGGCGCCCTTTTTCGTTGGCGCTCTGAGCTGGCTGTCATGACGCCAATGTGCGCAACGATGCCTTTCCCGATCCATCCGGTGCGATTCAAGAACACCCCCCGCCGGACCGGTTAGCAGTCCTGGCGACATGTCCTTGCACGCGGCCTCTCCGCTGCCATTGCAAGCGCCTTAACAATATTGACTCGCAATAGCATGAAACCTAGACGCCCTCCCGGAACGCCAGCAGGGGGATGAAAATTGCGTTATCGGCTAGCCGCGAGTTTGTGTTGTTCGGTCATGTCGGCCCCGGCGATGGCGCAAGAAGCGCCTGAAGCCGGCGCTACGAGCGAGGCCGAGACAAACGAGGTGGTCGTCACCGGGCGCGCGGCGCGGCTCTATCGCGTCGAGGAGACGGCCAGCGGGAAGCTTCCGACCGAGCCGCTGGCGTCTTCGCAAGCGATCACGGTTCTCACAAAGGAGCTGATCAAGGATCAGGGCGCTCGCGACGCGCAGGATCTCTACCGCAACATTTCGGGCGTAAGCTTCTTCTCCTACGCAGGCGTAACCGCACGCGGCTTCCGCCAGCAGGAGAATTTCTATGATGGCCTCCGCGGCGATCCCTATATCGGCTTCTCGGTGCCGCAGCTCTTCAACATGGAGCGGGTCGAGTTCCTGAAAGGGCCGGCGGGCATGCTGTACGGCCAGACCTCGCCCGGCGGCCTTTTCAACTATGTCACCAAAAAGCCGTCGCAGACCTTCTCGGGCTCGATCGGCGTCGTCGGCGGCACGCGGAACCGCTACGGGGCACAGGCCGAGGTGACCGGGCCGGTCAATGACGTGATCTCGCTGCGCGCCGGTGCCTTTTTCGAAGATCGCGACCTTCCACGCACCTTCGCTGGCAACAGATCGCTGGTCCTTGACGCCGGCTCCACCTTCGATTTCGGCGTCGCCAAACTTACCGCACAGATATTCAGGATCGAGCTCGACCTCGACGCCAATCGCCTGCGGGGTATTCCGGTCGACAATCAAGGCCATTTCCTCGCCGACCGCCGCTGGAACCACAACGAGCCGAGTGACTTTCTCGACCTGCGTTCTACCACGGCCCAGGCCCGGCTGGACCTCGAGCCGACCGACAATCTCAAGCTCGACGCGTCGGCCCGCCACATCGACGCGGTCGAGACGCAGAAATATCACGAGCCGATCACGCTGCTCGACAGCAATCGCGATGGCCGATTCGATGGTGTCGCGCGCCAGTATCGCGACCAACTGCGCGACAACGACGTCTGGTCGTTCGCCGCCAATGCGATCTGGTCGACCACGCTTGGCGATCGGTTCTCGAACCGGTTGTTGGCAGGCTTCGACTATAGCAAGACCGACGCGATCTTCGACGGCAGATCGGTAACAGGCCGTGCCACCGCGACCGCCGGGCTCCCCTGCCCGCTGACCTTTTCCGACCCCGTCTATCGCGCCTGCGATCCCGCGAGCTACGCGTTGCCGCCGATGGTGCGCGACCTGACAGAATCCACCCGCAGCGGCTTCTATTTGCTCAACGAGGCCACGCTCGGGCGATTCGTCGCGGTGGCAGGTATCCGCACCGACAGGTTCGAGGACGTGTCGCGACCGGGCAGCGGCCCCGCCTCGCGCTTCAAGGGTAGCGACGAGAGCTACCGCATCGGCCTGGTCTGGCGGGTGCGCGACGACGTCTCGCTGTTCACGCAATATGCGACCAGCTTCGAGCCGCAAGGCGCGACCGCGCAAGACCCACGCGCGGGCGGCCCCTTCGCGCCAACCACGGGCGACATCATCGAGGGTGGGGTCAAGACAGCACTGATGAACGGCCGGCTCCAGTCCAGCCTTTCGGTCTACAAGATTCGGCGCGAAAATCTGCTCCAGGCCGATCCCCGTGGCGATCCGGAAGGCGATGGTGTCAACAACTCGATCGCTTTCGGCGAGGTCACCTCCAAGGGCGTCGATTTCGATGTCGCCACCGACGTCACCCGGAACTGGGTGCTGACGATCGCTTATTCCTACAACGACGCGAAGATCACCAGGAACAACGGGCTGACGGCGATCACCAACGCCGTCGCCGGCGGCCGCTTCGCCAACGCCCCCAGGCACAAGCTCGGCTTCTGGACGCGCTACCAGCTGCCGCGGACCGGCCTCGCCTTCGCCTTTGGCGGCAATTACGTCTCGCGGCGGATCAGCCTCTCCAACCAACCGGTCAACCCCTACATGGTCTTCGACACCTCGGTGACCTATGGTCGCGGCCACTGGGAAGCGCGTGCGCGCATCGACAATCTCTTCGACAAGACCTACGCCGCCTCAGGCTTCAACGATCGCGGCGGCCATTTCCCCGGGGAACCGCGCTCGGCCTTCCTCGAACTCGCCTACAAGTTCTGAGTCATGGCGACGGCCACCATTGCAGCCGGACGAACGGGCAAGATGAAAGCAAGCCGCCTTTGGTGGCACGTCCATCATTGGGTCGGCTTCAAGCTCGCCTTGTTCATGACCTTCGTCTTCCTCACCGGGACCTTGGCCGTCGTCGCGAACGAGATCGACTGGTTACTCCAGCCGTCGCTGCGCGTATCGCCATCGAGCGTCGGGGCCGAGCCGGACTGGGAGAAGATCGTAGCCAGCGCCACGACCCATCCCGGTATCAAGCAGGTCCAGGGCATCGACGAGCCGATCGCCGGGGCCTTCGCGGCCAAGGTTTCGGTAATCTGGGACGATGGCCGCTACGGCCTGCTCCATATCCACCCAGCCACCGGTGCGGTACAGGGCGAGGCACCATGGGTCGGGGCGCAGCGTGTGCTGCGGAACATGCACCGACATCTCAACCTGCCAGTATGGATCGGCGTGCCGATCGTCTGCTCCCTCGCCTTCCTGATGTCGATCAGCCTGGTCAGCTCGTTCATGGTCTACAAGAAGTGGTGGCGCGGCTTTCTGAAGCTTCCGCGCCAGCGTGACTCACGTACATGGTGGGGCGACTTCCACCGGATGGCCGGCGTCTGGAGCCTGTGGTTCGTCGCGCTGATCACGCTGACCGGTATCTGGTATTTCGTCGAACAGATGGGCGCCGACGCCCCGGTTCCCCGCGTCGCGTTCAACAAGGAGGCGCCGATTGCAGCGCACGGTCCGCTCGAAGCCGGCCAGCGGTTCGCGATGAGCCTGCGCGCAGCCCGCGCTGCTGACCCACAGATCGACATCCAGAGCATTCAATTCCCTTCGGCCAGATCTCCAGCATTCGTCTTCGAAGGTTCGAAGAGCGCGATACTGGTCCGCCCCCGCGCCAACGCGGTATGGACGGATGTGGCGTCGGGCCGCGTCCTCGCCGACTATGACGGCGCGGACCTGAACCTCCACCAGCGGATCAGCGAGATGGCCGATCCGCTGCATTTTGGTACGTTCGGCGGCTATTGGACCAAGATACTCTGGTTCCTGTTCGGCGGATTGCTGTCCAGTCTTTCTGTATCCGGCGTGGTGATCTATGCGCTGCGCATCGGCCGCGAGTTCAAACATGCGACGCCGTTTGGTCTCGGCCTCGGGCGCGTCTGGCACGGAATGGCCGGATGGCGATGGCTCGCGCTCCTGTTGGTCCTGACCGCTTTCGTCATGCTCCCGGTACTGCTGGCGGAACGGGCGCGCTAGAATTTTCCGTGACCAGCGCGGAAAGCTGGAACAGGTGGGTCCCTCCCGCCGCCGACCACGGCAAGCCCACTCGCAGGATATCAGGCGTGCTCAGTTCCGAGGGTGGAAGACACCTTCCACAGGTCGACCCCGCCTTCTCCGGCATACTGATCGATTTCGTTTAACTCCGCCTCGTCGAAACCAAGCGTGTTGGCCGCGTCGAGCGATTCGTCGAGCTGCTCGACCGTCCGTGCGCCGATCAGCGCCGAGGTCACTCGCGGATCGCGCAGCACCCAGGCGATGGCCATCTGGGCGAGCGACTGGCCGCGCCGCTCGGCGATCGCGTTCAGTGCGCGGATTCGCCCGATATTCTCGTCGGACAGCATCGACTGGCCAAGCGAGCCGCCCTTGGTCGCCCGCGCTCCCTCCGGCACACCGCCGAGATATTTGCTGGTCAGCAACCCCTGCGCGAGCGGGGAGAACGCGATGCAGCCGGTACCAAGCTCATCCAGCGCGTCGAGCAGCCCATTTTCTACCCAGCGATTGAGCATCGAATAGCTCGGCTGGTGGATCAGCAGGGGCACCCGCTCTTCGCGCAGGATCGCCGCCGCCTTGCGGGTCAGCTCGGGCGAATAGGAGGAGATGCCGACATAGAGCGCCTTGCCCTGGCGGTGCAGGTGGGCGAGCGCGCCCATCGTCTCCTCCAGCGGGGTCTTTGGATCGACGCGGTGAGAATAGAAGATGTCGACATAATCGAGCCCCATGCGCTTGAGGCTCTGGTCGCAGCTCGCGATGAGATATTTGCGCGATCCGCCGACGTCACCATAGGGGCCCGGCCACATGTCCCACCCGGCCTTGGAGGAGATGACCAGTTCGTCGCGATGCCCGGCGAAATCGGCAGCGAGCACGCGGCCGAAATTCTCCTCGGCCGATCCGTAGGGCGGGCCGTAATTGTTCGCGAGGTCGAAATGGGTGACGCCCCGATCGAATGCGCGACGCAGCATCGCCCTGCCCGTCTCGAATATATCGGCCCCGCCGAAATTCTGCCACAGGCCGAGGGAGATCGCCGGCAGGTCAAGCCCGCTCCGGCCGCACCGACGATAAGGCATGCGCCCGTCATAACGTGCGGGATCGGCGGTATAGGGCGTGGGATAAGGCACCGGGAAACTCCTGTGGGTGAGTATGGTACTCAGGGCCGGACGGCAGCCCGTTTGCTATACCATTTCGCCAACACGTCGAACGCCTGTTTGCGCTGGCCCGTTTCGGATATCAGCCCCTTGCGGTTCCACCCCATCTGATAGATCGGATGCTGGCGACGCGGCGACCGGAAATCCTTCAGGATCCAGGGCGACATGCCCACCAGATTGGGGATCTTCCCCGCCATCGCCAGCGTCTGGCGATAATAATCCGCCTGGAATTCCTCGGAGAATTTCCGCTCCGTCACCGAATCATGGAAACCGGCCAGCGCATCGGCGCCGAATTCGGACAGGATGAGCGGCTTGTCCACCCGAGTCTCCCAGCCGATCGCCGGCAGATCGGCGAGACGATCGTCGGAATACCAGCCATTATAGGTGTTGATCGCCATCACATCGAGCCGCGACGCAAGCGGATCGGCGAGGGTCATCACCGGATGCCCGTCCTTCTGCTTGCGCTCGGTGAGCAGGGCGGCCGTCACCAGCCGATCGGGATCGAACTTGCGGACGTCGTCGACCAGCGTGCCGAGGAAGGCGTTACGCGCCTCGCTGACCGGCGTTTCGTTCGCGACGCTCCACAGGATGATCGCGGCACGGTTGCGATCGCGCAGGATATTCTCGGCCAGCATCGCCCTTGCCCGCACCAGCGTGTCGGGATTGTCCCAGGCGATCCGCCAATAGACCGGCACCTCGCTCCACACGAGCAGGCCGAGCTCATCCGCCATACGCGTCGTCACCTCGCCGTGCGGATAATGCGCAAGCCGCACGAAATTGCCGTTGAGGCCGCCCTTCACCTCGCTCAGTAAGGCGCGCGAGGCGGCAGGGGTGATCGCGCGGGTCGGGTTGGTGCCGATCTCCTCCTCGTGCAGGCTGATACCGCGCAGGAAGACCGGCTTGCCGTTGAGCAGTATCTGCGCACCGCGCGCCTCGACCGTGCGGAAACCGACCCGATCCTGCCAGTGATCGGCGCCTGCTTCGACCACGACGTCATAGAGCATCGGGCTGTCGGGCGACCAGCGGCGCAAGCCGGCAGGCGCGGCGGCCGTGGCGGTCCAGCGCCCCGCCCCGTCGGCCTTGCCGTCGATCCTCAACCCGAGCGCCGGCACCGAGAAGCGCACCGGAAGCCCGGCTGCCTTGTCCCCGTTCAGCGCGACGTCGATCGAGATCCGCCCGTCCCGCCCGAGCCTTACCCAGGCATCGTCGACATAGGTCGCCTGCGTCTCGACGAGCCGCACCGAGCGGGTGATGCCACCATAATTCTCCCAATCGGTGACGGGCGGCGGCACGGTGACAGGGCTCGGTTCCGAATCCGCCCCGACGACGAGGCGGTTGTCGCCCTTGCGCAGGATGCCGGTCACCTCGAACGAGAAGGGCGTGAAGCCGCCTTCATGGCGGCCGAGCTTGCGGCCGTTGAGGTACACATCGGCGCTGTAATTGACCGCGCCGAAGCGCAGGAACTGGCGCTTGCCGGGTGTCGGCGCCGCGGGAAAGCGGCGCTGGTACCAGATCAGGCCCTGATAATAGCGCAGCGTCGAATCCTGGGTCAGCCAGGACGACGGCAGGATCGCGCGCGGCGAGCGGTCCAGATCATATTCGTACAGCGCGCGCGGATCGGCTGTGGTGAGCGCGTCGACATCGGCATCGTCATAACGGCGATGGCCGGGGCCCGGCTGTCCGCCATGGAAGCCGGCCACGCCGTCGCGATATGGATCGACCGAATAGGTCCAAACTCCGTCGAGGTTCGTGCCAGGGCGCAGATCGCCCGAGGTGAGCAACGGCGCCTGTTGCGCCTGAGCCGGCACGATCGCCAGCGCCATCACACACAGCCCGATCAGGCCCACGACACCGGCGCGCATGCCCCATCTCTCCGCCAGCGCCATCACCTCGTCATCCGCCCCGTTCCAGATCCGTTTCGATGCGCGAAATGGTATCAGGCAAGCTTGTCAAAAGCCCGATCGAACTTTGCAGATGCAGCGACAGCGGCGACGATTCATCCGATGAGATGAGAAAGCCAGTGCACTGTATTGAGCGCGAATTGCTGATCGTCGGCGATTGTCAGGCCTATATAGCGTGGAGGCTGGTCACGGTGCTGCACGACCTGCGCCGAGAACATGGCGGCCTCCCCCGCAACGACGAGCCGCCCTTTGCCCACCGTCATCGCCACCGCCTGGGCACGACCGTTCACCATAACGCCCTGTGCTGCCTCGCCTTTGAGCAGCGCCATTGCCTGGGAGGGTTCGGCGACCTCCTCCGCATCTGCTGGGAAGCGAAGCAAGGAAACCGCCCCGTCAGGAACGCCAAGCGATTGTCCGGTGAAGCTGCGGACGTGCCTGACCACCTCCTTCTCGTCGCGCCCATGAAGAATCGGGTGGTCGCCGAGTTGGCCATCGGCGAAATCAATGGCGAACGTAACCTTGCCCCCTTGATGGGCCCCGACATAGCCCTGCCCCATATCGACGCCGAACGCGCGGGCGAGATCGGCGGTGGCCGTGCCGAAAGGGGCATGGTCGGCGATCAGCAACAAAGATCCGCCGCCTTCGACCCAGGCCTTGACCGAGGCGATCTCGCCGGCGGTGAAGGCCGATGTCTCGGGCGGCACGGCGCTGGCATTGGCGATCACCAGCACGGTTACCGATGCGAGCGCCTCCGTCGAAAGCGGCGTTGCCAATGCCGAGACGCGGTAGCCATCAGCCCCCAGCAATTTGGCGAACGACGCGTAGCGGCCTGCCAGGGTGTGGAAATTCCGGTGGGCCTTGTCGATCGCAACGACCGGACCCTGCCCGGCATAGGCAGGATGCTCGATCAACGGTGCATAAGCGGGGTCGCCAATCTGCTGCGCGGCCGCGGGCAGCGCCGACAGGAGGACGGCCGCGAGCGTTGCCACTATGAGTTTCGACATCGCGTCCGCTCCTGAACCAAAAGTTCGACGAGTCAGGCCGGGCGCAACGGCCTGGTGGGAGGTCGACGCCGCGGCGCCGCGTCCGACTGGCGGCGAACCAGGGTGAAGTCGAGCACGATATGCTGCGGCTTCTCGTCACTCGCCCTTGGGCGGCGAATGACCGACACAAGCATCTCGACCGCAGCGCGGGACATGTCCGCGATCGGCTGATGGATCGTGGTCAGCTCGGGCCAGATCGCGGTGGCAAGCGTGGTGTCGTCGAAGCCGCACACGGTAAGGTCGCCCGGCACGTCGAGTCCATGGCGATGCGCCACCGCGACGCAGGCGGCCGCCATATCGTCATTGCTGGCGAAGATCGCGGTCGGCGGATTCGCCACCTCGAGCAGCTTCTCGGCTGCGTCCAACCCCGATCTATAGGTAAACAGGCCTCGCGCGATCAGGGCCTCGTCCACGGGTATATGGGCCGCAGCAAGGGCGTCGCGATAACCGCGCAGCCGTTCCTCGCTGGCCATCTGCTCGGGATGGCCGACGACGAAGCCTATGCGCTGATGACCGAGCGAGACGATATGGCCGGTCATCGAATAAGCGGCCGAATATTCGTCGATGCTGACCGCGTTCAGTTCCTCGGCGGGGCGGCCGCTGCCGACCAGCACCGCCGGCACGCCCTCATCGGCGATGGTCTTGATCAGCTTGACCGAATCGCTGAGCGGCGACGGCAGGATCAGCCCATCGACGCCGCTGCCGATCAGATGCTTGGCGACTTCGATCTCATGATCCCCCAGGTCGCATTTCTCGATGATCAGTTGCACGTCGCTTTTGCTTGCTTGGTCTAGGCTGCCGACGAGGAATTCGCTCAGATAGGCGGCACTCGGGTTGCTGTAGAGCAGCCCGATCCGCACCGGCGCCGCGCCGGCCAGGCTGCGCGCGGCCGGGTTCGGCGAATAGCTGAGCGCCGCGATGGCGGCATTGACTGCGTCGCGAGTCGCCGGGCGAACATTGGCTTCGCCATTGATGACGCGCGAGACGGTCATGGATGAAACCGACGCCATGCGGGCAACGTCTCTGATCGTCGGTGCCGTTCGACGGCGGCGCGAGGTCTTGTCGTTCACGGTAGCGTGGCTCTCCTTATTCCCACCAATAGCCCATTATTTCATCTTCGCACCACCTTTGCATGCAAGGTTTCGCCAGATGCCTGCGGGTTTGAAACACGCCGCGTTCGCATGCCGTTACCATATGGGCAGACCCTCCCTACGTCGCGCGGGGTTACGCGCCTGGTTCCGATTGGTTACCATAGCCGATGAGGATCGCCGTCATCTCCGACATTCATGGCAACATTGCCGCGCTGGACGCAGTCCTTGCCGACATCGCGACACGCGGAGTCGACCAGACCGTGAATCTGGGCGACATCTGTTCGGGCGGATTGTTTCCGACCGAGACGGTGGATCGCCTGATGCCGCTGGCCCTGCCCACCATCCGGGGCAATCACGAGCGCCAGCTCGTGACCCTGCCGCGCGAGCGAATGGGCGAATCCGATCTTTATGCTGCGCAGCATTTGCGCCGTGATCAACTGCGATGGCTGGGTGGTCTTCCCGCCAGCCTCACTGTCGCAGACGACATATTACTGGTGCATGGTACACCACACAGCGACCTTGGCTATTTCCTCGAAACCGTCACCGAGGACGGGATACGGGAAGCCACGCAGACCGAGGTTGAACAACGCGCTGGCGACACGCGCGCCACGGTGATCCTCTGCGGGCATACCCACCTCGCCCGTACCGTCAGCCTCGCCGACGGGCGCCTTATCGTGAACCCGGGAAGCGTCGGGCTGCCTGCCTATGAAGACGACAACCCCTTTCACCATATCGTCGAGAGCGGATCGCCTCATGCACGCTATGCCATCATCGGTCAGGTGGAAGGCCGATGGTCCGCCGAGTTGCTGAAGGTCGATTATGACTGGGAGCGCACAGCCAGAGATGCCGAAGCACATGGCCGTCCCGATTGGGCAAAAGCCCTTAGGACGGGGCGTGTTTAGCGCATAACGGGGCTGGGTGACGCAGGCTCTCTCCCAACCCCTCCCGCAAGCGGGAGGGGAATAAGGGCTGCGGGATCAGACGGTCAACTTGCATCCTTCGGCAGCGCTGCGACGGGCCAGGGCGATCAGGTTCAGGCCCATCAGCGCATCGGCCGGATCTACCGGCGGCGGAGCGCCGTCGAGTATCGCGTCAGCCACGCCCTCATAATAACGCCGCCAGTCGCCACGGATCGACGGGACCAGTTCGGGTTGGCCGTCGGCCAGGGTCAGCGTGCCGAATGCCTCGGGCGCTTCCTCGCCATAGCCGGCGTCGTTGGCACTCGCACCGGCACGGAGCATTGCCTCCTGCTGGTCGAGGCCATGCTTCACGAAGCTGCCCTTGCTGCCATGAAGCGCAAAGCGCGGGCGCGGCGACACGACAAGGGTCGAGGCCGAAAGGATCACGCGACGCTCGCCATAATGCAGCGTCAGCTCAAAATAATCATCGACCACCACGTCCGGACGTTGCGCCGCGATGTCGGCGGTCACCGCTTCGGGCCGGCCGAACAACTGCAGCGCCTGGTCGATCAGATGCGGCCCGAGATCGGCGAGCATGCCGCCGCCTTGGTCGACCCTCGCCTCGCGCCAGCCCGGCTTGATCGCCGGACGGAATCGGTCCCAGCGCAGCTCGGCCAGCATCACGTCACCCAGGGCGCCGCTGCCCAGCACGTCGAGCACCGTCAGGAAATCGGCATCCCAGCGACGATTGTGGAACACCGACAGGACCAGCCCGCGCGCCCTGGCCAACGCGATCAATTCGACGCCGTCGGTCGGGTCGATCGCGAAGGGCTTGTCGATCACGACATGCTTGCCCGCCTGAAGCGCCGCCTTGGCCAGCGGCGCATGAAGATCATTGGGTGTGGCGATCACGATCAGGCTGATCGACGGGTCCGCGATCAGCGCTTCCGCCGTCGGCACGACCGTTGCCTTCGGAAAGGCCTTCGCGACCTCATCGGCGCGCGAGGTGACGATCGCGGCGAGGTTGAGCCGCCCGACCGCCCCGACCAAAGGCGCATGGAAACTCGCGCCTGCCAGCCCGAACCCGATCACACCGACATCGATCATCCGTCATCCTCCCGATCCGTTTCACCGCGCCGACAGGTTTCGGCGTATCGGCCGTGTCTCGGGAATCGCCATGCCCTCTGGCATCGTGGGCGCGCAATTGCTTTGATGGCGTGCTGCCATTCTCGCCCTGCCGATGCGACCGCTATCATTGCCCCGCCCGCAAGGGGAATGTCCCGCTCGGCTGGGCCGGCCTTGCCTCCCGGGGGCAAATCGTTATCGCTACCATCGTCAAGCGATCGAGCCCGACAGCGGCGCCCGACGCTCGCGGGAGAGATGGGCGATGCGGATGGGCAGGATGATGAAGATCCGCTGGTGGATCATCGGGCTGGTGATGATCGGCACCATCCTCAACTACCTGACCCGCAGCATCATGGGCGTCGCCGCGCCGACCGCGATGGCCGAACTGCACATCAGCACCGAGCAGTATAGCTGGATCACCGGCGGCTTTCAGATCGGCATCATGCTGCAACCGATAGCCGGCTATATCCTCGACCTGATCGGGCTGAAGAGCGGGCTTGCCATCTTCGCCGCCGCCTGGGGTATCATCACCATGGCGCACGGGCTGGCGACCGGCTGGTTCAGCCTCGCCGCGTTGCGCGCGTTGCTCGGCTTTGCCGAAGGGACGGCGCACCCGGGCGCGCTAAAGGTCATCTCCGAATGGTTCCCGGCGCGCGAGCGCGGCTTTGCCGGCGGCGTCTATAATATCGGTGCCTCGCTCGGATCGGTGCTGGCGCCGCTGCTGGTAGCGGGTGCGGTGATGGTGTGGGACTGGCGCGGCGCCTTTGTGGTCGCGGGGGTGCTCGCGATGATCTGGGCGGCCTGCTGGCGCCGCCTCTATCACTCCCCCGAGAGCCACCCAACCGTCTCGCCGGAGGAAAAGGCTGAGATCCTCGAGGGGCAGGAAACCTATCTCCGCGCGACGAAGGACAAGCCGCCGCTGCGCAAACTGCTCCTCCGGCGCAACCTCTGGGGCATAGCCCTGCCCCGTTTCCTCGCCGATCCGGTCTGGGGCACCCTCACATTGTGGATGCCGCTGTACCTGACGACGGTGCGGCATTTCGACCTGGCGCAGATCGCCATGTTTGCCGGTCTGCCGTTCATCGCCGCCGACCTCGGCTGCCTGTTCGGGCCCGCCGTGGTGCTTTGGCTTCAGCGCCGCGGGATCGGCCTCATCAATGCGCGGCGCGGCGCTTATACGCTCGGCGCGGTGCTGATGATGGGCATGATGTTCGTCGGCCAGGTCGAAAGCGCAGCCGCCGCGGTCGCCTTGCTCTGCCTTGGCGGCTTCGCGCACCAGACGCTGTCGGTCACCTGCATCACCATGGCGTCCGACCTGTTCCCGCGAAACGAGGTCGGCACCGCCGCCGGCATCGCCGGGACAATGGCCAATTTCGGCGTGCTACTGTTCTCGCTCGCCATGGGCCATTTCGTCGAGACCATCGGCTATGGCCCCTTCTTCATCGCGCTCGGCATCCTCGACCTGTTCGCCGCCGCGCTGATGTGGATTCTCGTCCGTGCTCCCGAACCCCAAAAGGACCCTGAGACCGCATGATCCGCAACCCCATTCTCCGCGGCTTCAACCCCGACCCGTCGATCGTACGCGTCGGCGAGGATTATTATATCGCGACCTCGACCTTCGAATGGTTCCCTGGGGTGCAGATCCACCATTCGCGCGATCTGGCGAACTGGACTCTCGTCGCCCGGCCGCTAGTGCGCGCCAGCCAGCTCGACATGCGTGGCGACCCGGACAGCTGCGGCGTGTGGGCGCCCTGCCTCACCCATGACGGCGAGCGATTCCACCTGATCTATACCGATGTGAAGCGGTATGGCCGCACCAGCACCGGTGGCGCCTCGGGCGCGTCGCTGCGCGATTTCCATAATTATATGGTGACCAGCGAGACGATCGAAGGCGACTGGTCCGACCCGGTCTATCTGAACAGCAGCGGTTTCGACCCGTCGCTGTTTCATGACGATGACGGCCGCAAATATCTCACCAACATGTTGTGGGATCACCGGCCGGGCCGCAACCGCTTCGCCGGCATCGTGCTACAGGAATATTCGCCAGAGGCGCGCGCGCTGATCGGCGATCCGGTCGTGATCTTCGAAGGCACGCCGCTCGGCCTCACCGAGGCGCCCCATCTCTACAAGCGCGACGGCTGGTATTACCTGATCACCGCGGAGGGCGGCACGGCCTGGAACCATGCCGTGACCATGGCCCGCTCGCGCAACCTGACCGGCCCGTACGAACTGCATCCTGACACCTATATCCTGAGTGCGCGCGATCGGCCCGACGCGCCGCTCCAGCGTGCTGGCCATGCCGACTTGGTCGAGACACCGGAGGGCGAGCCCTGGATGGTCTATCTCTGCGGCCGCCCCCTCCCCAATCGCGGCCGATGCGTGATGGGCCGCGAGACCGCGATCCAGCCGATGCGTTGGGCCGACGATGGCTGGCTCTACACCACAAGCGGCGACAGTATCCCGGTGCTGGAGATTCCAGCGCCGACGCTCGATGCACCGACACCGACTTTGCCGACCCGTTCCGACTTCGACGATGCCGAGTTGCCGATCGACTTCCAGTGGCTCCGCTCGCCCGAGCCGGAAACGCTGTTCAGCCTCACCGCCCGTCCCGGCCATCTCCGTCTGTTCGGCCGCGAATCACTCGGCAGCCTGTTCGAACAGGCGCTGGTCGCGCGGCGACAACAGGCCTTTTGCTATTCGGCGGAGACGGTCGTCGAGTTTGCGCCGCAAAACTACCAGCAGGCGGCGGGTCTGATCTGCTATTATAATAGCTCGAAATTCCATTATCTGTTCGTCACTGCCGGCGAGACCGGTGGGCGCCAGATCCAGGTCATGTCGGCCCTGCCCGACTCCCCACAGGCCGATGCCTTTTCCCAAATCCATCCGATCACTGCCGCAGGCCGGATCCAGCTCCGCGCCGAGGTCGATTACGAACGCCTCCGCTTCGCCTTTCGCGTCGAGGGCGACACCGAATGGACCTGGCTGCGCGAGCAGTTCGACGCCAGCATCCTCTCCGACGAAGCCAGCGCGCCTGGACTTGCCAATTTCACCGGAGCGTTCGTCGGGGTGGCGTGCCAGGACACCTCCGGACGGCTGCGAACGGCCGATTTCGACTGGTTCGACTATCGCGAGCGGGCGTACGTCGTCGATCCGACGCGTTCACCCGGCTGATCAGGTATAGGCCAAGACATGGGCGCCCTTCATAAATCGGCTGCGTTGGTCGGCTTCTATGGCGATAATCTTGATCCGGCAGAGATCACGGCCGCTATGGGTGCCGAACCGACGATCGGCGTCCGGAGGGGCGGCACATGGTTCACCGCGTCGGGTGTGAAGAAAGTCGCAGATACAGGCTCATGGCGGATCAAGGCCGCACGAAGTGAACCTGCCGACCTCAATGGACAAATCGAGGGAATCCTGTCCAGACTCTCCGATGATCTGGACGTCTGGCGAAGTTTCTCGGGACGCTATCGCGGCAAGATCTTTTGCGGGCTCTTCCTTGCCAGCTGGAATGAAGGAATCAATCTCACATCGAAAACGATTTGTTCGATCGGCGAGAGAGGCCTTGCCCTCGATCTGGACGTTTACGGGCACCAGATATCGGACTGAACTCGCTCAACGCGTGCAGTCGGAAGGTGAAGGCGGCCGGAGCCTGGACTATTGGCGTGAGGCGCACGAAGGATCCTTCGCCCGGAACGGCGGTTTCGAGCCCGCCATGCTGCTGTGGTGCGAAAAGTTCAAGCTGATCGCCACCGTCGGGCCATCGGCCCCAGGACCGGCCTGATAGCTGCGACCAACATGAGGCCGGGATCGCGCGAGGATGTGCTGCATTTCGATATGGCGGCGCCGTGATCCTCTGGTGCTTCGCGCGAAATGCGATACCAACCCTGAAACGCCACGACAGAAAGAGATGGAATGCCCGGAGGCCTGGTAGCGCTGCTCGACGATATCGCGATGATCGCGAAGCTGGCGGCGGCCTCTGTGGACGATGTCGCCGCTGCGGCGGGCCGTGCGGGCGTGAAGGCGGCGGGCGTGGTGATCGACGATACGGCCGTCACCCCGCGCTATGTCGTCGGCCTCACGCCGGATCGCGAACTGCCGATCATCGCCAAGATCGCGGTCGGATCGCTGCGCAACAAGCTGCTGATCCTGCTGCCGGCCGCCCTGCTGCTGAGCAGCTTCGCGCCCTGGGCGATCACGCCGCTGCTGATGATCGGCGGCGCCTATCTCTGTTTCGAGGCGACCGAAAAGATCGTCGAAGCGGTCAGCGGCACGAGCCACGCGCAGGAGGTGGTCGAGATCACCGATCCCAAGGCGCTCGAAGCGCGCCAGGTCGGCGGCGCGGTGCGTACCGATTTCATCCTCTCGGCCGAGATCATGGTCATCGCGTTGTCCGACATCCCCGAGCAATCGGTGCTGATGCAGGGTATCGTGCTGGCCGCCGTCGGCATCGCGATCACGGTCGGCGTTTACGGCGTGGTCGGGCTGATCGTGAAGATGGACGATATCGGCCTCCACCTCGCCCAACGGAAATCGGCCGGCGTGCGGGCGCTGGGCCGCGGACTGGTCAAGGCGATGCCGCTGCTGCTCGAAGGCCTGTCGACGCTCGGCGTTGCCGCCATGGCCTGGGTCGGCGGCGGCTTCATCGTGCATGGGCTGGAGGAATTCGGTCTTGGCGCCGTCTCGCATGGCCTGCACGACGCGGCGAAGGCAGTCGGGCATGTATCGCCCGTGGTGCCAGGCCTTGTGGAATGGCTGGTCGGCGCGATCGGATCGGCAGTGGTCGGCATGATCGTCGGCGGCGTGATCGTCGCGGTGATGCACATGATCCCGCGCAAGGGCGGGCACGCAGCCGCCCACTGAAACGCTGATCAGAAGGTGCCGCAATAGCCCGGCAGGTGAGTCGCATCCTCGCAATGCGCCACCGCCAGCGCCTTGTGCACCGCCTTCTCGAAATCGCCCTTCACCGTTTTCATTGGGATTCGCCCGCGCAGGAAATCGGCCCAGAGGAATTCCGAATAGGGGGTGTCCGTCTTGGCATAGCCGCCCGCTCGCCTGACCGCCCCGGCCAGCGACCGATAGGGATCGTCGCCCAACTTGCTCAGCGTGCGCGGCATGTCGGTCACGTCGCACCGCGCGCCCTTGGCATCATAAGGGTGGAGCCAATTGCGATTGTCCATGAACGTCAGGAACTCGGACTTGCGCAGATGGGATAGGCGCGCGACCACGCTGACCAGCACATGCTCGACGCCTTCGTCGTGCAGCGCGCGGGCAAGATGATGATGGTCGATCAGCCATGGCACCTGCTTCGGCCCGAGCACCACGGGAATCAGATGGCTGCCCAGGAAGTCGGGCCCATCGGCGACGGCATGATCGAGCCACTCCTGCCGCTTGCGCTCCACCTCGATCATGCCGACCGCCATCTGGGTAGGCCGTAGCGTGGCAAGCTTTACTGGCTGAAGGCGCGGCTCAGACAGGTTGTACATGGTCATTCCCCTTACCTGCCTCCACGACGCGCACCGCATCAGCGACGCTGAACGACGCACCCGAGGCCAGTCGATCGAACCCCGCCACCGCCAGTACGTCGCGAACACGATCATGCGCCCGTGCGAGGTGTAGCAACAGACCTTTCGCATTGAGCTGCTTCTCGAACTCGGCGATCGTCTCCAGCGCCGTGCTGTCGAGATCGTCGGTCTCCTCGAGGCTGAGTATGACATCCTTGCTACCAGCGCGGGCCAGGACCATCGTCGCGATGGCGCCAAGGGCCTGTTCGGCATTGGCGAAGAACAGCGGGGCGTTCGGCCGGAAGATCGCGATGCCATCGATGGTCCGCGCCTCGGGATGCCGCGAGCGGTCGACGAAATCATGCGTGTCGCCCAGGCGGCCGAGTTCGCTCACCACGGGATGCGCAAGCCGGTTGAGCAGCGCCCCGATCGACAGCAGCACCGCGATCAGCATACCGTCGAGCACACCGAACAGGATGACGCCCGATGCCGCCGCCATCGCGATCCACTGGTCGCGGTCGATCCTGAACAAGCGGGAGAGCGGTGCCGGCGACAGGGCATGACTCAATGCCGCGATCACCACCGCTGCCAGCAAGGGGGCCGGCAGCGCCTCGATCGTCGGGCCCGCAAGCAACGCCGCGGCAGCGAGCGCGACCAACGCGGCGACGGCGGCGATCCGGCTGGTAGCGCCAGCCGACTCATTGGCGGTGGCGGCGGAGAAACCTGCCCCTACCGGCATGCCCTGCGCGAACGCCGATATGAGGTTCGCACCAGCCAGCGCGCCGAATTCGCGATTGGCGGAAACCGCATCGTCATGGCGCAGGGCCAGCGTCCGCACGGTGCCCCAACTTTCGGCCAGCAGGATCAGGGTCAACGGGACCGCAAGCTGCGCGAGGCGAGACCAGAGCGCGAAGCTGAACCCCGGCAAGGTCCAGGACGCCATGTCGAAATCGATCGGCCCGACCGATGCCACCCCAAGGGCCGGGAGATCGATCATGCGCGACGCCGCCACGCCAAGCAGCAGGACGATCAGCGCCGCCGGTAACCGCGTCGTCGCGCGCAGTCCAAGCAACAGCCCGAGCGCAGTGAGGCCAATCGCGACGCTCGCCGCGTTCGCCCGGGTGACAGACGCCATGACTTCAGCGAACATTGCAAGCGTCGAAGTCGATACGGGCGACAAGCCGAGCAGATGCGGCAACTGGCGGATGATGATGTTGATCGCCAGCCCGAAGGCGAAGCCGCGCAGCACCGGCCGGGCGATGAACGCCGACAGGCTGCCGAGACGAAAGGCGGCGATCAGCGCGAACGACGCCCCGACGATCGCCACCATCATCGTCGCCATGACGCCGCGCTCGGCCGGGCTGCCCGGCAGGGTGGCCAGCGCCGCCGCCAGTATGGCCGCAGATGACGAGGTCGGCCCGATGATCGCAAACCGGCTGCGGCCGAACAGCGTATAGGCCGCGCCGCCAGCGAGCGCCGCAATGATCGCCCGTCCCGGCGAGAGCCCCGCTATACCGGCATAGGCGACCGCCTCCGGCAGCATTAGGCCGGCAACGGAAAAGCCCGCGACTATATTCATGCCGATGCGCGGAGGAGCGTCTGTCTTACCGGGATTCGTCGTCACGGAACCTCGTCCCCCGTTTGAATGCCACCCCCTGGCAGGCTCAGGTCGCGAGCGGCGCGACGACCGCCGCAAGGATGGTCGCCGCCGCATTCGGATCGAGCCGGACCTGAAGGCCGCGCTGGCCTGCATTGACGTACACCAGATCCTCGGCCAGCGCCGCCTGCTCGATCGCGGTTGGAACACGACGCTTCTGGCCGAACGGGCTGATCCCGCCGACATGATAGCCCGTCAGGCGCTCGGCATCGGCGGGCTTCATCATTTCGGCCGATTTCCCGCCAAAGGCCGCCGCCAGCTTCTTCATCGCGACCTCGCGGTCGGACGGCACCACGACGCACACCGGCTTGCCGTCGACCAGCGCCATCAGCGTCTTGAGCACGCGGTGCGGCGCCTCGCCGAGCGCCTCGGCGGCCTGGAGCCCGATACGCTCGGCGCCGGGATCATAATCATAGCTGTGGAGCGTGAACGTTACGCCCGCGGCGGTAAGAGTACGGGTTGCCTGGGTGGCCTTGGACATTGGTCTTCATCCGCGTCGATCCCGACCTCGGCCGCAGCGGCCAGCCGGAGCGATGCCTTTACGTCATCCGCCGCCACTGCCGAGCGTGAAATAGTCGACATCGACATAGCCCGAACTCAGCGTCGGGGCGTAGCAGGAAATGGCGAACTGCTCCCCCTGAAAGGTCCCGGTCCGCCACGCAAAGGCAAGCGGGAAGTCGCCGCCCAGCACCGACCAGCGCCGGCCATCAAGGCTGTAGGAGAGCGATCCCCGATCGGTCTTGAAGTCCATGTCCGTGCGCAGCCACACCGAGTTGCCGGAAATAGGCTGGGACGCGACCCGCGTCTCGATCTTCGGGCCAGCCTGTGTGTCCTCGCCCACCTCCATGCTGAGATAGGGTTTCCCGGCCGGCGTGCGCCGCACCGCAATATTGGCGCTATATTGGCCGAGCGTACCGAAACCGCACGCATCGCCCGGCTTCACATGGCGAATGTCGAGCTTCACCTCGCCACGGCTGCGTGGCCCCTGCCCTTTCTGGGTCAGGCTGTTCTTCGCCACCCAGAACTGGGACGCCACGGTCGGCCTGAGGCGCAGGAAACCAGGCCGCTCCGTAAGCGACCACCGCGTATCGTCAGGATTGTGATTCCACTGCCATTGCAGCCCGAACACCGGCCGGGAGAAATCGTCGGAGGCGGGCGGCTCGACGAATGGGAAACCTTGGATCGGCTTCTGCGCCCGCTCGGGCACGCGCCCCGGGGCCTCGGGCGTTCCCCAGACCGGCCATCCATCCTGCCAGAAGATCGGGCTCATATTGGTCATGCGGCCGATCGACCCGGCATCGACCATCACGAAACCGAAATCGCGCCCGTCGGGCAGATCGACGATCGCGCCCTGATGGCCGCCCGTCTTGTCGTCGATCTGGTCGTGCGTTTCCCACGGACCGAACAGGCTCTTCGCCCGCGAGACGGTCAGCCCGAGACGCGGCGGGAGGGCATTGAACAGATAATACCAGCCATTGCGCTTGACGATGTGAGAGCCCTCGGCACCCTTGATGTAGTGGATCTTCCGGGAATCGACGACGCCGGTGAAATCCGCATTCAGCGTCAGCAGGGTGATCGTCCCGTCGGCCGTGGAGGCGGTGGCGATATAGCCCTTGCCATCGTCGTCGATGAAGAAACCGGGGTCGAACGCCTCTCGGTCCAGCTCAAGATATTTCCATGGCCCACGGATGTCCCGCGAGGAGTAGATGCGGGTCTTCTGCCCGACGGGCGTGTTCACGATATAGAATGTGCCGTCACGATACCGCAGCGCCGAGGCATAGAGCCCCTTGCGATAGCCATTGCCGTTCGTGAAATCATATTGCTCCCGCCCGTCGAGCCGCGGCACGACATGCGAGACGAGCTGCCAGTTCACCAGATCCTTCGATTGAAGCAGCGTGATGCCGGGCACATTCACGAAGGTCGTGCTGACCATGTAGAAATCCGACCCGACGCGGATGACGTCGGGATCGGGATAGTCGGCATAGAGCACGGGATTGCGAAAACTCCCATCGCCCTGGTCGGACCGCCAGGCCTGCGCCGCCGCGGGAGTCGCTACCCCCGCCGCCGACATCGCCAGCAGCGTCAGTCCAATGCGCTTCGTGATCGCCTTCATCGTTCGCCCTCGCTCAGCGTTTCGGAGCGAAATCGAGATGCTCGCTGAAGAAGGGCAGGACTTCATCCTGGAACCGGAAAGCGACATGGCTGGTATGGGTGCCCGGATAGATGGTGAAGCTGTTCGCGACGCCGTAACTGTCGAGCACGTCGTGCAACTTGGCGGCATCAGCCTTCAGCCCGTCCTTGTCGCCGACATCGATGGCGATCGCGCGATATTGTTTCAAATTGCCGATATATTGATCGACAAAGGCGAGCGGCGAATTCGCCGCCCATTTTGCCAGCACATCCTGTTGCACCTGCCCGTCCTTGACCGGCAGATCCAAATAGAGCGGCGGGTTCTTGGGGTTGGGCGACCAGGCTGCGGCGGTAGCGAGCTGGGCGCGAAGGCCGAAGGGCAAGGCGGCCGAATCCGCGGGTGTCTTCACCGCCTCGAGCGCCTTGAGTGCAGTCGGATCCATCTGGCCAGCGGTGCGAACACCCAGACAGCAGGGGCTCATCATGTAGATCGCACCGAAGACGTCGGGATGTCGCATGCCGATGCGCGACGTGCCGTATCCGCCCATCGAATGGCCAGCCAGGCCGCGGCTCAGCCTGTTGGGGAGGGTTCGGTAATGAGCGTCGATATAGCTGACGAGGTCGCGCGCGATGAAGGTCTCGAAATCACCAGTGGTCTGGGACATCGAATACATGGAGCCGTTATGGATCGTTTTCGAATCGGGGAAGACGACGATCATGTCCTTCGCCCCCTTCGCGAAGGCGCCCTCGATCGTCTGGGGTACATGGATCTCCTTGATCCATTGCTCGGCGCCGATCGAATAGCCGTGCAGCGCATAGACCACCGGATAACGGCGCTTCGGGTTGGCGGAATAGCCGGACGGCAGCACTACGATCACGTCACGGTCGGCGCTCTCCCCTTCCAGATTACCGGCGATGGTCGGCGCATTGACCTTGATCCGCTGCATCGTCGCCTGCTTGGCGCCGGCCACCGGCGCGGGCACATCGGTCGCCGCCTGCGCCATCAACGGCTCCAAAGGCACGGTAAGCAACGACAGGGCGGCAACGGCCGCGGTTACGACGAGCTTCATCGCATTCCCCTCTTCCTCAACCCACGTCCTATCCGCGTGGACGATGCATCCATTACTCCGACAAATACCCTACCCGTCAAGGAGAAAGCCCTCGCGACACGGATGGTGAAACCAGGGATGTGGGAAGGCACTCTCGACTGGTAAGGCGCCCGCAATCAACCGGCAGGGCACGCCGCCACTCCCCGAGATGCCAAATAAAACTCGGATTATATATCATCGCTGCGCACGGAGCGGCGAGATCGAGTTGCGGAGCCGGGTGAAGCGTGCGCCTTGCACCCGACACATGTCGTGTGTCGAACTGACGAGTCCTTTGACGTCGTTGCTTCATATTTTGGAAAAATGGTCGGGGAGACAGGATTCGAACCTGCGACATCCTGCTCCCAAAGCAGGCGCGCTACCGGACTGCGCCACTCCCCGACTGGAGGGCGGCTTTAGGCGGGAGACTCCAGCTAAGCAAGGCCGCAAAGCGAATGCGCATCACCCCCGCCCGAATAGCGGCATATTTGTCGCCATGATCGTCATGAAGGGAATGTTCGCGTCGAGTGGCAACGCCGCCATCTGGACGACCGCGCGGGCTACATGGCCGACATCCATTCTCGGCTCGGCGCGGATGCTACCATCCGGCTGAGCCACCCCCTGGCCCATGGCGGCGCTCATCTCGGTCACTGCGTTGCCGATATCGATCTGCCCCGCCGCGATGCCGAATGCACGGCCGTCCAGCGCGATCGACTTGGTCAGGCCGGTGATGGCATGCTTGCTCGCCGTATAGGGTGCAGAATTCGGGCGCGGCCGGTCGGCCGAGATCGATCCATTGTTGATGATCCGCCCGCCCTGCGGCGTCTGGCGCTTCATCGTGCGCATCGCGGCGCGGGCGCACAGGAAGCTGCCGAGGATGTTGATGTCGAGCAGCGACCGGATCGCCTCGACCGGCAATTCGTCGAGCGGCACCGGCGGGGTCGAGATGCCGGCATTGTTGAACAGCAGGTCGATCCGGCCAAATCTTCCCACCGCCGTGTCGAACAGCGCGTCAACCGAATCGGCATCTGCCACGTCGCACGGAATGGCGAGCATCGACGCGGCGCCCGAAGCCGCCGTCTCATCGAGTGCGTCCCGCCGCCGCCCGGCCAGCGCCACACGCCAGCCTGCCTCATCCAGAGCAAGCGCCACCGCACGCCCGATACCGCTCCCGGCGCCCGTCACGACCGCGACCCGATTGCCCATGAAGGCAGCTCCCCGCTCTTTTTCTACCGGCGCTTGTACGGCCATCGAATCGCTACGCAAAATGTCTTTCCGGCAGGAGTGGCGAAAACCCGTCCACTCTGCGTTGAAGGGTTGCGCAACCGTGCCCGTCCGGCAAGAGACGGCCGATGACCGCCAGCCAGCTCCAGGATTTGCTCGTCGCCAGATTGATCCGCAAGGCCGGCGGCACCGCCCGCAAGTGGCGCATGGCGATCGGGCCGATCCACATGCACGATCTGGCCACGCACGCGCCATTCAACTGGTCGGTTCGTCCGAACGGGGATGCGCGCGAAAATGCCGAGATCGAGCGGCTGCTCGATACCGTCAGGCTCGATCATCCGGTCGTCACAGCCGACTGAGTCGCGCCGGGTTCCCTCCGAGGGTGCGTGATCGCCTTCAGCGCGCGCGGGTCCATACCGAACCGGCCACTCAACCGAAGCTTTTGCCCACCCGTATGCGCGCGCACCTGCCGCCGAGCCGGCAGGTCGCCCTACCGCTTTCCGATACGGTTTTCCCAATTGCCGAGCAGCATGTCCGACACGGTGAGGTGCATCTTCACTCGTGTGTCTGGATCGGAGAAGCGGATTTCCTCCAGCGACTTGCCGAGCAACTTGGCGAAGCTCTGTGCAAGCTTTGCGCGCGAGCCGAAGCCCGATTGTCGCGCGATTTCGACGAAAGATGGGCCCTCGGTATCGGTCAGCATCGGCCAGGCACGCAAACGGCGGCGGTCGATGATCAGATCTTTCACGCCACCACCATTGTACTGGATCGTTCGGTAGAGCGTCGCACGAGATATACCAAGCCGATCCGCAATCCATGCCGGCGTCAGTTCCGCCCGCTCGAGATTATTGTTGATCAGCACATCGATCCGCGTCTTCATCGGTAGCTTGGCATTCGTGATTTCGACTCGGTCGGCAAGCGCTGTGCTGAGCAATTCGAACAACACGCGCAGGGTCGCCGATCCGTGACGCTGCATCATCCGCGGCGCGTCGTCGATCAACCGCGTGGCGCAATCGCCCATTAGCCCGGCCAGCGGATGGGTAGCCGGGATGACACAGCCATGCAGATCCTGCTCGTCGATGTCGCCGGTCAATGCCGATCGCGGCATGATGATGCGAATGTTACGGATCTGGTGCTGCAACAACTTGCCTGGGCGATTGAGGTCCAAGAGTAGAATATCGCCGCACTGCAAGGGACGGCTCAATCTAGTCGGCGTCACTTCTGTGACACCGCTTTCGATGAAATAGAGGAGCAGGTGGTCGGTTGCAGTCGTCTCGATCCGCTTCTGGTCGCGGCTCAAGGTGAAGCTGCCACTCGCACTAGTGCGAGAGACGAGCCCCTCGGGCAGCACGACAAGTTGAGTCTCCATCGCGAAGCCGGGTTGGTCGACGACCTCGTCCGGATCGAGCAGGAAGGCGAACGAGATCGAAGCCGCGACACGGGTGAGATATGCTCGAAGCGTCTCGTTCTCGCCACGCTTATAGTCGACTCGCGGGATCGAACTGTCGAGGTTCAAATCTGCTGACCAGCGATGCATGTTCGCTCTCCAAACGCCTGATAAGGCCGGTATCTTGCCAGTTGGTTGGCCGAGTTCCGACGCGTCGCCAATATATTTTTTGCCGGCGAGACACTTTCGGGCGGCAGCCTGTGACTTGAGACAAACCGCTATTGGCGGTGCCAAATACGTGGTTAGTAAACCGTCCCAGATTGTTCAGGGGACTGCCCCTGGCTTCTCGGGGGCGCACGTTGAACTTGAAGCTTTTGGCCTGGACCGCGATTGGCAGCTCGTTTTCGGGGCTGGCTTGCGCGGCCCATGCGCAGACGGCGAGCCAGGTCACGCCGCCGAGCTTCGCGCCCCCGACTGTCCGCGACGAGAGGGCAATCGTGGTTCCGGAAAGCACCGGCGTCGGCGCGCCCGCGGGATCCGACAACGCGTTCGTACAAGTCGCAGATGTGGCGATCGACGGCGATCCACCGACCGACGCGGTCGCGCGGCTAAAGGCAAGGCTGGTCGGCAAGCGGGTTTCAGTCGCCGAGGTCTTCGCTGCGGCCGCCGAACTCGAGACGGCCATCTCCCGCGGTGGACGGGCCCTGTCCCGCGTCGTGGTGCCGGCGCAGACGCTGGCCGGCGCCGAAGGCGGCGCGACGATACAACTACGCTTGGTCGAAGGATTTATCGAAAGCACCGAAACCGGCACCTTGTCGAGGCGGGTGCGCGGCCGGGTAAACTCTCTTCTGGCGCCGCTGGTTGGCCGCAAGGGCGTCACGCTGGGCCAGATCGAGCGCCGGCTGATGCTCGCGAGCGATGTCCCGGGCCTTTCGCTTTCCTCGACGATCGCTGCGGGCACGCAGTTCGGCGGGACAGTGCTGATCATCGAGGGGCGCCACCGGCCGGTCGACGGCTTTCTGACTTTCGACAATATGCTGTCGCACGACCTGGGCAGGATCAGTTTCGGGCTCGGCATCAACCTCAATTCGGTACTGGGCGCGGGCGAGACGATCTATCTGCGCGCCAGCGGCCTGCCCAACACAGGCCATGGCACCAGCGTACTCGATCCGACGCCGCGTAACCGCGCCCTTGCGGGCGGTTTCGTGCTGCCGCTCGGTAGTGACGGGCTAACCATCACCACCGAATATACCGATGCCCGGCTGGCGCCGCGGCAAGACCCGACACTGCCGGGCATTGCCAGCCGGTTCGAACGGCTTTCGGTGCGCGCGCAATATCCGCTGGTGCGATCGCGCTCGTTCACGCTCGGCAGCGATCTCGGGCTGGACGTGCAGCGCGAACGGGTGCGGATCTTCGACCCGGTGAATTTTCCGCTGTCCGAGGATCGACAGCGCGTGCTGCGGGGCGGCGTCGATGTGTTCACGCGCCTGCCGGGCGGTGGCTATGTCACCGGGTCGGTAAAGGGGTCATTCGGGCTCGATATCTTCAATGCCCGCTCGGCAGCGGAGGCGAGCGCGATACTGCCCCTGTCCCGCGCAGGATCGGACGCAACCGTCCAGAAGCTGGAATTCGGCTTGGGCGTCGGTCAGCCGCTCGCACGCAACCTCTCCCTCGACATCAACGCCCGCGCGCAATCGGGCTTGGGACAGTCGATGTCGAATGCCGAGCAGTTCGGCATCGCGACGTTGAACGGCATCTCCCCGCTCCCCTCGGGGCTCATCCAGGGCGACAGCGGCTACGTAGTGCGCGGCGAGCTTCGCGCACCAGTCGACCTGACCAGGATCGGCGCGCGCCTCTCACCCTATGTCTTCGGCGCACATGGCGGCGTGCACCTGATGCAACCGACCGCATTCGAGCGCCGCCGTACCGATGCGTCGGCCTATGGCGTCGGCGCTAGGCTCGCCCTGTCGGCGCGGCTCACAGCGTCGGCCGAATATGGTTGCGCGGCGATCGACAGCGTCCCCGGCACTGCCAGGCGCGTCACCTTCTCCCTCATCACCCAGGTCTGAAGAGGTACTTCGACATGATCCGATCATTCTCCGCCCTGCTGCTCGCGTCGACGGCGATCGTCCCACTCCAGGCCCAGGCACAGTCACTGCCAACGGGTGGCAGCGTGGCGGCCGGCTCCGCGGAAATCGGCGGCGCCTCGGGCGGCGCGCTCTCGATCCGCCAGACGAGCGGCTCCGCGGTCATCAACTGGCAGAGCTTCAACGTCGATCAGGGCAACCGCGTCGACATCGTTCAACCGTCCACCACCGCCGTACTGCTGAACCGAGTGACCGGCGGTACGACGACAACGATCGCGGGACAGCTGAATGCGAATGGCCGCGTGTTCATCGTCAATCCGAACGGCATCCTGATCACCGCCACCGGCGGCGTGAAGGCGGCCGGATTCGTGGGATCGACGCTCGACATCAATGATAAGGCCTTCATGGCCGGCCGCTACGACTTTGACGGCAGCGGCGACAGCGTCGTGAATGCGGGCCACATCGAGATCGCACGCGGCGGATATGCCGCGCTGCTTGGCGGCAGGGTCAGCAATAGCGGCCTGATTCTCGCCCCGCTGGGCAAGGTGGCGATGGGCACGGGCAGCCGGGCGACGCTTGATTTCTCAAGCGACGGCTTTCTGAAAGTCGCGATCGGCGCCGATCAGAGCGCAGACCTGGCGATGTCGGGACGTATCGCGGCGGACGGCGGCTCGGTGATACTGAGCGCGGCGCAAGCGCGGGCGGCGGTACGTAGCACGGTCAATCTCAGCGGCGTCATCGAGGCGCGGGGCATCGAGACCAGCGGCGGCAGCGTGACGTTGACAGGGGGCAACATCGCGCTGACCGGCGCGATCATCGACGTGTCCGGCAAGAACGGCGGAGGATCGGTCAAGGTCGGCGGCGACCGCCAAGGCCTGGGCAGCACCGCGCGGGCCGATATGCTACGGGTCGATACCGCCACCAGCATTCTGGCGGACGCGACCGAAGCCGGCGCCGGAGGCGATGTCGTGCTGTGGTCGGACAGAGCGACCGATTTCGCCGGCACGATCAGCGCGCGTGGTATCGGCGCCAAGGGCGGCGAAGCCGAAGTCTCGTCCAAGGGGCAACTCGGCTACGCCGGCACCACGGATCTCACCGGATCGAGATTCGGCACGCTGCTGCTCGACCCCTATGATCTGACGATCTCGAACGCCGCCAGCAGTGGAATGGCGGGCTTCGCGGCAAACGCCAACAACAGTGTGCTCAATGCTGCGGTGCTCACCGCAGCCCTCGCGACCGCCAACGTGACCGTACAAACCGGCAGCGGCGGCACGCAGGCCGGTAACATCACGGTCGCCGCTCCGCTCACCTGGTCGAGCAACGCGACCCTGACACTCGATGCTGCGAACAACATTTCACTCAATTCGGCGATCACGGGACGGTCGGGCGGGCTGACGCTCTCGGCCGGGGGGACGATCAGCCAGACCGGTGCGATCGCCATCGGCAGGTTCGAGCTGTCGAGCGGCTTTTTCAGCACCGTGGCAGCCACGCTTCCCGACTTCGAGGCGGGCAGCTTCGCGATCAACGGTGGCAGCTACCTCCGTGCTATTGGCGGCAGCGGGTCGCGGGCTTCGCCCTGGCTGTTGACCGACATCTACGGCGTTCAGGGCATGACCTCGCGCCGCTTCTCGAGCTACGCCCTCGCCAACGTCATCGATGCCAGTGACACGGTGAACTGGAACGCCGGCGCAGGGTTTCGCCCGATCGGCGGGGAAAGCGGAACACTTCTGGAGGGGTTCTTCGGCGGAACGCTGGACGGTCGGGGTTTCGCCATAGAGAACCTGTATATACGCCAGCCCTCCTACTACGATTCCGGCTTTTTCTCGAGGCTCCAGAACGCCACGATTCGTAACCTGCGGCTGACCGGCGCGACGATCGAATTTGGTGGAACGAGCTTCGGTCGCGTGGCGGGCCTTGCCCCATTCATCGATGATTCCATCGTCGATAACGTTCACATCGACGGTCGGTTTACCGCGAGCGGGCAATCCGGGATCGCAGCGGGGATTGCGCACACCGCGACGAACTCGACCTTTACCAATGTCTCGGTGCAGGGATCGATTTCGGCCACCGACGTTGCGGCGGGCATGGTCTATATTCTGGATGGCACTTCATCGATCCGCAACGCCTATGTCACGGCGTCGGTCACCGCCAATAACGGGGCGGTGGGTATTGCCTATGTCAACTATGCCGACACGTCGATCGACTCGGCCTGGGTTTCGGGTTTGCTGACATCGCAGCGTCTGAAGGGCGCTATCGTCATCGGCGCGGCCGATGGGACGATCGGATCCGACGTGTACTGGGACATCGACACCACGACGGCCGCTGACGCCGTCTTTTTCGGCGTCAATGGTGCGGTCGGCTTGACGAGCGCGCAGGCAAGGACCCAGGCAGCCTATGCTGGCCTCGACTTCACCAACACGTGGTTTCAGACGATCGACATGCGACCGATCCTGCGCAGCGAGGCCGCTGCGGTGGGAACCGACGGATATATCCCGGTCTCCTCTCTCAACCAGCTACAGCTGATGTCGGCGAACCTAGGGGCGAACTATCGGCTCGCCAACGACATCGACGCAGCGGCGGCAAACGGGGTGCTGACTTCCGGCATCTGGGGCAGCGGCGGGTTCGTGCCGATCGGCTTGGGCAGCAGCTTCAACGGCAATCTGGACGGTGCCAATCATGCGATCCGCAACCTCACTATCAATCGGGCTACAACCGAGTTGGTCGGCCTCATCTCGCAGCACACAAACAGTGGGCCCGTCTCGATTCGCAACCTTCGTTTGATCGACGCGGCAGTGACCGGAGCAGGCGGCACCGGCGCCGTCGTCGGATTGACGAGGTGGAACCTGGCGAATGTCTGGGCGACCGGCACCGTGATCGGCGGAGAGAGCACCGGCGGCATCGCGGGCAATGTTTACGGCGGAACGGTGACGAACGTGCATTTCGACGGCGCTGTTCACGGCGGGATTTTCGTCGGTGGGCTGTTCGGGACCCTCGGGGCGAACTCCAGCGTGCTATCGACCTCGGGTTCGGTAACCGGCAACGGCGCGATCGGAGGCTTGATCGGCCAGCTGACCAACGACGCGACGTTGACCACTAGTTTCTCTACGTCGTCGGTTGCCGCCACCGGAAACGACGCGGGTGGCATTGTGGGTAGCCTTACAGGTGGAACCATAACCAACGTCTGGGCCAGCGGCGCGGTGACGGCGGTGCAGCATGCCGGCGGTCTGGTCGGCACACAGGCGTCCGACTCCGCGCTTCGACTTTCCTATTGGGACATGGCCAGCACGGGCCGATCTGCTGCGGTGGGCGCCGGGTCAGGCAACAGAGTCCTGGTGACGGGACTCACAACCGCCCAGGCCCGCAACCCGGCCAGCTACACCAGTTTCTCCAACTTCGACACCAACTGGTATCAAGGCAGCGACATGCGCCCGATCCTGCGCGGCGAGGCACTGGCGGTAAGCGGCGGCACGATCGGCGTGTTCAACGCGCGCCAGCTTCAGCTGATCAACGCCAACCTGTCGGGGAACTATACCCTGCTGGACGATATCGACCTTGCCACCACCAACGGCACGGCGGCCTCGGCGGGGATATGGGGCGCGAGCGGCTGGACCCCCTTGGGCACCGATGGTGCGGGCAACGTCTGGGGCGGGATCGACTTCCGGGGCATCGGCAGCATCACCAGCGGCATCTACGGCTTCACCGGCGCGCTCTATGGTGACGGCTACAGCCTAACCAACCTGAGCATCAACCGGCCGACGATCAAAAACGTCGGCTTGTTCGGCGTGTCTTCCGGAACGATCGACGACCTGACGATCAGCGGCGCGGTGATCGGCGCAAGCGGCATCGGTGGGCTGGTCGGCATGCAAAAGAGCGGGACGATAACCGACTCGACAAGCGCKGTGAATGTGGTCGGCACCACGCTGGTCGGCGGGTTGATCGGCAATCAGGTCACGGGCACGATCATTCGCAGCAACGCCACTGGGACCGCCACCGGCACCGACGATGTCGGCGGACTGGTCGGCTATGCGGCGGGCAGCATCGAGCAGTCGTTCGCAACCGGCCCGGTCAATGGCACCCGCTACGTGGGCGGCCTGATCGGTTATCTCTACCGGGGATTGGTGTCGAACAGCTACGCTACGGGGGATGTGAATGCATCGGTGCACACCGCCGGCAGCCTGATCGGCAAGCATGACGGCGGCGCGGTGGCGGACAGCTACGCGAGCGGCGACGTCGCCGCTCCGCTGTACGCCGGCGGATTGATCGGCCAGATCGTAGGCGGCGGTACCGTCACCAATTCCGTGGAACGTGACGAACAGCGGGCAAGCTTCCTTCGCTGACGACGTGAGCGTTACCACCGCCCCGACCCGGAACGCCGTCAACGACGCCGACCTGACGTCGTCACCACCTGGTCATTGAAGGCGAACCGCTATCCCGATCTCAACTGAAAGCGAGGAGAATGACGATGACGACCGACAGCAGGCATGCGGAATGCGAAAAGCTTCCCTGGGTCACTCCGCGCCTCGAGTTGCTCGGGACGATGGAGGATGTTGAATCCGGGGGCGTTCAGGGCGGGCCAGATTTCGAATTCGACCCGAGCGATGCGGCTTCCTGAGGCTGGTAACGGCGTATAGACGGGATCAACATATTGAGTGGAACTCCATCTGGATCGGCGGAAGCCGCCCCTCAGGCGCCGCCCGGCGAGATGCTGCGCGTTGGCCGCCTGACAAGCGCGTCGCCGCGGAAAAATTCATTGGGTGGTCGCGAACTGCTTAGCGGTGTCGCACTAGCGATCTGGCGGGTACCCGACGATGAGGCAGACCCCGCCGCGATAAAGTCGATCGTTTCGGAACGCTTCGAAGTGGACCCCGCGACCTGCGATCTGGAAGTCGATCACTTCATCGATGAGCTGGAGCAGGCTCGCTTCCTGGTCACTTGTTAGTCGACGTGTTGGACTGCGGATGATCGGACTCTATCTCAATTGGCATGACGGTCCGGTCGATCCCGTGGTCGTCCGCCGCTTCACCGCTTCCCTTGGCGTCGGCCTCGACACGCCCGTCGGCCATGAATCCGTGCGGGGGGCGCTGCTCGCGTCACATTGCCGAACACCGGCCGAAGCGCGCGGGTGGCGCGCAGCAATCCCACCGTCAGGCGGGAGCCTGTTGTTCACCGGATTCTTGGACAATGCGGAAGCGTTTCGGCGCGATCTCGGGGTGACCACACGCGACCCGGCCGCGCTCTATGCCGAGGGCTATGCCCGATGGGGTGACGCAGTCGATCTCCGCGCGATCGGCCAGTTCGCGACGATCCTCGTATTTCCGAATGGGTGCCGGGTCCGGTGCGCCCGATCGCCGCTGCATGCGCCACCGCTCCATATCTGGCACGACCGCGAGCGCTTGATCGTCGCGTCGCTGGCGCGCATCCTGTTCGCAAGCGGCGAGATCGCGGCCGAGGTGGACGAACAGAAGATCGCCGACAGCCTCTACCTCAACTACGCTGATGCCGAACGGGGCTGGTACAGGGGGGTGACTAGGATTCGCACTGGACACCGCGTCGTCATTGATCGCAGCGGGATTGCTTCTACCTGCTATTACGATCCAGCAGCTCTTCCGCGGGTCCGGCTCAGACGCGACGACGATTACGCCGAGGCGGCAAGCGCCTTGCTCGCCGAGGGCACGCGAGCGGCGCTCAATGGATTTTCGAGACCGGCGGTGAGCCTTAGCGGCGGCTTCGACTCACAGGCCGTCGCAGCGTTCGCCATCGAAGCGCTGGGTCCCGGTCGGCCGCTGCTCGGGTTGACCGGCATTCCCGAACCCAAATGGCAGGGTGAGGGTCCCCCCGGTCATCTCGGTGACGAGCGGCACCATGTCGCGGCGTTGGCGGCCATGTATCCGTCACTCGAAACGGAGACAATCGACGCTGCCGGATTGTCGTTCGATCACCGCCTGAACGCGATGTTCCTGATGGGTGGCACCGCGCCGCGCAACGCAATGAACCTCCACTGGATCCACGCTCTTTACGCCAGGGCGACGGCACGCGGATGCGATGTCATACTGTCGGGCTCCATGGGCAATATCACCTTCAGCTTCAACGGCGCGGGCTCGCTGCCGACCTGGTTCGCGCAGGGACGCTGGGTCCGGCTCGCACGCGAACTGCGGGCGGCGCGCGATCGCCGGCCGTTCACACGTGCGCTTGCATCGCGAGCGCTGCTGCCGTTTCTACCCAACGCGCTATATCGGCGATGGATCGGCCGGCGATCGCGCGAGGTCGTCGACCCATTCGAGAGCTGGTGCCCCCTGGACCCCGACTATGCCGCGCGCATGCGGGTGCAGCAGCGCGCCTTTGCGATGGGTCATGACGCTACCTACCGGTCACCTCGCTCGACGCGGGGCCGTCGCACCCAGATGATCGACAATGCGATGACGGAATCCGGCGAGGTGCGGCAAGCCATGGACCTGATTCACGGCATCCCTATGCGCGATCCGACTGCGTATCGCCCGCTCGTCGAATTCTGCTTGGGCATCCCCGACGATCAGTATCTGTGCGACGGCCAATCGCGCTGGCTCGCGCGGCGGATGCTGAGCGGCCGCGTGCCGGACATGGTCCTAAACGAAAAGCGGCGTGGCCTGCAGGCAGCCGATTTGCCGCTGCGGCTGGGCCGCGATCAGCAGGCGCTGATAGCCGAATTGGACTTGCTCGCAGGCGATCCCGCCATGAGCGAGCGGCTGAATTTGCCCCGGCTCAGGCAAGCCATGCAAGGCTTGTCTCCGGGAGACCCCGGTGATCGGTTCGGTCTGGCGGCGATTGAGCTTGCGCTGCCACGCGCCATCGCGACGGCCCGTTTCATCCGGTTCGTCGAGGGGACCAACTGACGCCCAGTTCCGCCTTCCGCGTGCGTCATCGGTCTGACACCCTTTGCCGCCAGGCGCTGCTTGGACGCCGCCTCGGACCCAAACCGGACGCGCGTCATACCGCTGATCACAACCGACCTGTCCTGGCGCTGTACTGGACTCGAAAGCGGCGTGAAACTTCCGGCGTTTTGCCGGATCATAGCGCCGAAACCGCCGGCGATCACCGGCGAAACTGCATGGCTCCCAGCCTCATCTTCGGCCATCCTGTGTCAATGACGATCCAGCTTTTCCTCTGCAGCACGCACCCCGGAGACGAGCGGCACGTGACCGGGCTGCTCTCCCGGCTGGACGACGCGGAGCGCGATCGGGCGTCGCGCTTCATCTTAGAACGCGACCGGCTGAACTACGCCGCCGCCCACACGTTGCTGCGCCATGCGCTCGACCGAATCGTGGCCGAACGTCGGCCATGGCGGTTCGCCATCGATGCCCATGGCAAGCCGAGCCTCGATCCGCCGTTCGGGGCTGTTCATTTCAACCTGTCGCATACCGACGGCCTGGTTGCGGTTGCGGTGAGCCGCCGTGGCGATGTCGGTGTGGATGTCGAAAGCACCGCGCGCGAGCCTGACGAATCGACCTTTACGAATCTCGTCCTCGCGGCGGATGAACTGGCCGAGCTTGATGGCTGCGCTGACCGTGCGAACCGGCTGTTGCGGATCTGGGTGACGAAAGAGGCTATAGCCAAGGCGATTGGGCTCGGCCTGTCATTGCCGGTGAGCCGGATCGTGCTGCGAGGCGAGCCACCGCAACTGATCGCGCTGCCCGAGCCACATGGTCCGGCGACCGCGTGGTCGCTGCATAGCGAGCGTTACGGCCCGCACTGGCTGGCACTGGCGACCCGGCATGGCGAGGCGGCACCAGCCTTAAGGATCGAGTTCTCCGTCGAGCAACTTCTCGCCGTGTAACTATCCGAGCGCGGCGGTGACACGGGCTGGCCAGTACGCCGGATCAAGGCCTTTCTGGCAGACGAAGCCATATAGCCAGCGCTCGAAGCCGAACCCCATGCATGCGCTCTCGGCGAGATCGCCATTGGCCATGCGCACATTGTAGAGGCTGGTGTAGAAATCTCGGTGCAGATTGAACGAGGCGGCGGCGAGCGGCGCATCGCGCAAGGGCAGGCGAAACAGCAGCTCGTATTTGACCTCGCCCATGCGCTGGTAGATCGCCTTGTCCCGGCTGGCATCGAGGAAGAAGGGATCATTGGCGAGCTCGAGCGTTACGTCGAGATCAAGCTCTTCGCAAAAGGCGAAGATCCGTTCCATGACCTCCGCGCGCTTGCGGACAAGATCGGCATTGCTGCCAAAGAAGACGATGTCGCGTACGGTGAAATCCCAACCCCGGGCAAGCGGCCGGAAGTTGTTCGCCTCGTAACGGAAGACATGATTTTGCATGGTCAGCGTGCGAACCTCGTCGGGGCCCAACACCCGATCGCGTTGCTGCGCATAACAGGGCAGGCACACCCCCGGCGTCAGCACATGGCCGGGTGGAGCAAGGCGATCGGCGAACTGGCGCCCCAGCAATTCAGGATCGCCCGACTCTTTCGCTTCAGCGGCGACCGCCTCGAGCACGGGCAGGCTGTCAGGGAAATGGCAGCAGAACGTGACGTGCTGCGGAAAATGGCCGAAATACCCCATTTCGGCGAGCAGCGCGTTAGGGATCATCACCGGATAATGATTGTCCTCGGCACCGAATTCGTCGGCCAGCGCCTTGAAGTGTCGTTCGAAGAAGCGGAACAATTGCAGGAGCGGTCCGCGCAGTCCAGTCAGCCCCTCACCGATCAATTGCAGATCGGGCGATACCGCCAGTTCCGCATCGGTGCAGCCGCGCGAGGGGGCGGACGAACTCGATTCGCGCAGGATCCTCCGGGCGATCAGCCGCTGGGTCCGACGCATGCCGGAGACGAAGGTCTCAACCTGCTCGGCCGCCGCTTCGTTCATGAGCTCGACCGTCAACTCTCCGCTTTCGGGCTCGAACGCGACATCGCCAATGTCCCGTCCCACCGCCCGCAACCCGTCGAGAATCGCCCGGACACCGCCCTCCCCGATCCTGCCCAGCGCGAAGGTCCTGACGATACCGCCGCTCACAGGGCCTGGTCCTGATAGCCGAGCCGGGCGATCAGCCCCTCCAGTATCTGCGTGGTGCCTTCAATGATCTCCATAATCCGCGCGTCGCGGAAATAGCGCTGGAGCGGGAGGTCAGGTCCGCAGCCTTGCGCGCCGTGAAGTTGCAGGGCGTCGCTCGCGACCCGGTTGACCATCGTCGATGCAAAATACTTGGCCATCGCCCCCTGCTTGATCGCCTCAGGATCGCGCCGACCACGCATGACGCCAGCGTCACGACACATCAACCGAGCGGCGTGGATGTCAGTCATCATCCGGGTGATCAACTGCTGGACGAGCTGGAAGCTCGATAGCGGCGCATCGAACTGACGGCGTGCCCTGGTATAGGCAAAGGCGGCATCGAGGCAGGCGCTCGCCAGCCCGACACAACCCCAGGCAAGGTTGTAACGGCCCGAGTCCAGCCCGGTCGAGGCGACATGCGTCACGCCGAATCCGGGCCGCCCAAGCAGGTTCTCGGCCGGCAGACGGCACGCGTCGAAGTGCAGCTTCGCCATCATATAGCCCCGGCAACCGAGCATGCCGTTGATCGGCTCAATGGTCAGCCCCGGGGCACTACGCGGCACGATGAAAGTGGTCGGACCTTCGTCCGAGCCGGCAACCACCACGAAGACATCGGCGCTCTGCCCACAGGTGATCCAGCATTTGGTGCCCGTGACCGACCACACCTCGCCGCTCCGCGTCGCGCGGGTTTCCGCCGCGGCGGCGTTGCTGCCGACATTGGGCTCGGTGATGGCAAGCGCGGCGATCTGCGCGCCGGAGGTCAGCAGCGGCACCCAATGGCTTTTCTGTGCCGCCGTGCCCCAACGCGCGATGGCGCTACCGCCCATATGATGAACGTTGACCAGGCCCTGCACCGAGGCGCTGGCCGCACCGAGCGCCTCGTGCATCATGCCGTGGCGGATCGCCGCACCGACCGGGTCGCGATCGCTGCCGGGTACGCCGCCATGAACCTCGGGAAAGCCGCTGGCGAAAGCACCGGCTTCCCGAAGACTGGCGACGACCGCGGCCGGGATATGCTCGTTGCGATCGATCGCATCGGCAAAGGGTGCGACATGGCTCTCGGCAAAGGCACGCCACCGTTCGCGGCACGCCGCCTCGTCTTCTACCACTGGTTCCCGGATGGCCATGCGCGGGTCAGAGCGAACCGGAGACCAGGCGCTTGCGCTCGACCAGAGCAGCGACGCGGCCGATCGTTCTGAAATTGTCGATCTCGAGATCTTCACTATCGATCTCGATCCCGAACTTGCGCTCGACGAAGTTGACCAGTTGCATCGCAAACATCGAATTGCCGAAGCCCGCCTCGAAAATATCCTCATCGACGCGTATCTCGCGCCCTTCGAAGGCGCGCGACATGAAGCCGCCAATGGTATCGATCAGTTCCGCGTCCGCCATAGCGCTGTTCCCGTTGTTGAAGATGATGGTTGGATGGTCGTGCCGGGCTCAGGGCTCGTCATAGCGATGGAAACCTTCACCGCTCTTGCGGCCGACCGTGCCGGCATAGACCTTCTGCCGGAGCAGCGGGCACGGCCGATACTTGGTATCGTTGAACTCGTTGTAGAGCGTCTCGAGCGACAGCAGGACGGTATCGAGACCGATCAGGTCGGCGGTTTCGAGCGGCCCCATCTTATGGCCGAAACAGGTCTTAAATAGCCGATCGACATCCTGGGGCGGTGCGACCCCCTCGTGCACCAGGAACATCGCCTCGTTGACCATCAGCATCATAACCCGATTGGTGACGAAGCCGGGCGAATCATTGACGGTGATCGACTGCTTGCCCGCCTGCTCGACCAGAGCGCGCGCAGCGGCGAGCGCATCCTCGCTGCTGCGGGCACCACGGATAATCTCGACCATCGGCATCACCGGTGGCGGATTCATGAAGTGCATGCCCACCACCCGCTCCGGATGGCGGCCGACGCCCGCGATCCGGGTGATCGGGATGGCCGAAGTGTTGGCGGCGATCGGGACGGTCTCACGCACCACCGTGTCGATCAGGACGTGGACGGCCTGCTTCATCTCCCAGTTCTCGGTGATGTTCTCGATCACGAAATCCGCGTCCGACAGGGCGCCGACATCTTCCGCAAAGGTGAACCGCGCCATCACGTCGTCCGGCGTGACCGCCATCTTCTGCAGAAACCCATAGAGCTTCGCATTGCGCCGGATCGACTGGCGCGCGACGTCGAGCTGGCCGGGCGCGCGGTCGACAAGGACGACGTGATGACCCGACTGGGCGAAGAGATGCGCCACGCCCGACCCGATCACCCCCGCGCCGACGACACCGATCGTCTGCAACTCCCGCTTGCCCATAGCCTTACACACTCCCCCTCATATCGCTCATCTCCCGGACTCTATCCTTGACACGATCGAGCGGACGAGCTCGACGGCCGGCAGCACGCCGTCCAGAACAAGATGGGCAGCTTGCTGCGCCGAACGGTCGATCGCCTGATAGGCGTCGCGTCCGCCGCCCAGGAATGCGTGCATCTGGCCTTCGATGTCGGCGACCAGCTCGGCGTGGGTCACCGCCTCGGCTTCGTCCTGCTCCCTGATCGCGCGGAGAATGCGACGACCGAGCGCGATGTCGAGCGGCACGTGGAGGTGGACGGCGAGATCGATCAACGGCGCCATTTCGGCACGCKCTCGGCCGAACGGCTCCTCGAGGATGATGAAGGGAGCGGGGTGAATCGTCGCGCCTTCCGACCGGATGATCGGGTTGCCGGCGGCGAGCCTGGCCAAGTCCTCAGCAAGCTTCGGCGTCTTGACCCAATTCGGATCCGCGCCATCCTCGAGCCATGTCCTGATCTCGGCGACATCGTTGCCCAGCACGGTATAGTCGTCGAAATGCAGCCGGGTAGCATTGCCAAGATGGCCGACCAGCCTGTCGATCACCGTGCTTTTGCCCGAGCCGGACGTGCCGCTGATGGCCACGACGAAGCCAGACCTCGCCGATGATGGGGGTTGGGAGGCCATTGCCGCGCCCCTCAGCAATTGCCGAGCTGGGGCATGTCGAACAGCTCCAGGAAGATGCCGAAGGTCAGCACGGTCATCAGCACGTCATTCTCATTGCCGCCGCCGGGTGCTGCTTCCCCATTGAGGCTGCGGCGCTTGAGCGCCTCGATCCGCCCGACGTCGAAATAGCCCTGGCGACGGATCGTCTCGGGCGAGAGCATGTCCTGGATCCAGTCGGTGCCCTGGCGGATCAGATAGGCGCTGCCCGGGGCGTTGAACGCGAATTTCTCGCGGTCGACGATTGCAGGGGGCAGGTAGGAGCGGCCGACCTCCTTCAGGATATATTTCTCGACGTGATTGCGCAGCTTAAGGTCGGGTGGCAATCGCCGGGCGAAATCGGCGATCTCGATATCGAGGAAGGGAAAGCGGCCCTCGACTGCATTGGCCAGCAGCATGCGGTCGCCATGATCGCCGACGAGATGATCGCCGAGGCGGATTTTCATGTCGAGATAGGCGCGCTGGTGCTGGGGGTGGATACCTTTCAGCCGATCGGTATCGACGACCCCCGAACGCGAGAATTCAAAATCCGCGAAACCCTCGCGGACCGCCGGCGCATAGAGCAGTTCGCGCTCGGCTTCGTGCCTGGCGAGATCATTCTCGTAGAAGATGCCTTCGTCGCCCCAGAGCCGCCGCCGCAATTCGGCCTCGCGCCGTTCGAGCGGGGCGCCAGCCCCGCGCTGGCGGCGAAAGGCGTCGAAGCGATAGCCGATATAGCCGGCGAAGAGTTCGTCGGCGCCCTCGCCGCTAAGGACGACCGGGACACCGTGCGCCCGCGCCGCGGCAGAGAGCTTCAGCGAGGCCGTATTGTAGGATTCCTTGATCGGGCATTCCGAATGCCAGATCGCCAATTTCAGCCGGCTCTCGATCGCGTCGAGCTTCAGCTCGACCTGATTGTGCCGGCACCCGACATGGTCGGCGACGATCTTCTGATATTTGTCCTCATCGAACATCCGGTCACCGAAATTGATCGAGAAGGTGCTGATCTGGCCGGTGGTGTTCGCCGCCATCATCGCAGTGACCAGCGAGGAATCGAGCCCGCCGCTGAGATAGGCACCGACATGGACCTCGCCCTGGAGGCGCCGCCGCACCGACTGCATCAGGCTTGCCTCAAGCTCCTCACGATAGGAATTTTCGCAGCGCGTCCCGTCCACCTCACCCTCCAGTGGGTAGATGAGATCCCAATAGGCGCGCGATTCGACTCCGCGGGAATCGACGATCAGCCGGTGGCCGGGTGGCACGCTGCGAATGCCCCCGAACATCGTGCGTGGGCTGACCAGGCCCGGCAGCGACAGGATCTGGTCGAGCCCGGTAAGATCGACACGGCGCTCGACCCCGGGATAAGCGAGGATCGCCTTGACCTCGGAGGCGAAGACGAAGGTGTCGTTGACGACCGTGTAGAACAACGGTGCCACGCCGAAATGATCGCGCGCCAGCAAGAGGCGATTGCGCGTCTTGTCGAACAGCGCGAAGGCGAACTGGCCGTTGATCCGCTCGAGCAGCCGCTCGCCCATCTCCTCATAGAGATGTATCAGGACCTCGGCATCCGACCGGGTGCGGAATTGATGGCCGCCGGCGAGCAGTTCGTCGCGCAGCTCGCGGTGATTGAAGATCTCGCCGTTGCAGATAAGCCAGACGGTGTGATCCTCGTTGGGGATCGGCTGGTTGCCGGTGGCCAGATCGACGATGCTGAGCCGGCGGAATCCGAGGCCGACTTGCCCCTCTACGAACAGGCCGTCATCGTCCGGGCCGCGATGCGTAATGGTGCGGCTCATCGCGCTGATGGCAGCCTCCGGGACCGGCCTGCCGGTGGAGAGGCTGAACGCGCCGCAAATGCCACACAAGGCCGCGATCCTATCGAAAACCAGGGGTGGACGGGGAGATCATGGGCAGCTGGCCCGTTCGGCCGGCCGCGCGGCCGACGGCACGATGCTCCGCCAGTCGGCCGGATCAATCGCCGGCTCGGCGTCGAGCGCGGAGGCCACCAGAACAGGACGCAGGTCTTTCAGGCCAGTGCCGGTGATCAGGCACACCACCCGGTTGCCGGGCTCGAACCGCCCCGACTCGTTCAACCGCTCGAACGCGGCGAAGGCAGCTGCGCTCGATGGCTCGGCGAACAGGCCGAAGCGGGCGCCGAGCGCCATCACCGCGGCGACGATTTCCGCGTCATCGACCGTGATCGCCAGGCCTTCCGACTCGGTCAGCGCCGCCAGCGCGGCGGTGGCATCGCGGGCGCGGCCGACGGTGATGCTGTCTGCGATCGTCTCGCCACTGCCCGTCGCGAGCGATTCATCGTTGGTGAAGACGCTGGTGATGTACCGTGACGCCACGGATTGCACCGCGACGAGGCGCGGCAATCGCGTCAGCCAGCCGAGCGCCGCCAGTTCCTTGAAGCCCTGCCAGACGGCGCTCAGGATGTTGCCGTCGCCGGTCGGCACGATCACCCAGTCTGGCGCCTCCCAGCCGAGCTGCTCGGCAATCTCGAGCGCGCAGGTCTTCTTGCCTTCTCGCGTGAACGGGTTGAGGCCGGTGCTGCGGTTGATGATTCCCTGTGTCTCGGCAATCTTGCCGGCCATGACAAAGGCATCATCGTAGCGCCCCGCAACCCGGTGGACGCGCGCGCCAAAGGCGACGATCTGCGCGAGCTTGGCGGGCGGCACGGTCGCCGGCACCAGCACGGTGACCCGGACCCCGGCCGCTGCGCCGATACAGGCGAGCGAGGCCGCCGCATTGCCGGTCGAGGCGACGATGACCTGATCGATGCCGTTCGCCACCGCGACCGCCACGACCATCTCGCTGGCCCGATCCTTGAGCGAGCCGCTCGGCATGCGCGTTTCATCCTTCAGGAAGAGTTTCACCGATCCGCACCGCCCGCAGTCGACCAGCGGCGTCCAGCCGACCTGAAGACGGCTGGCGAAGCGCGGTTCCACCGGCAGGATGGGTGCATAGCGCCACAGCGAGGGCGCGTTTTCGGCGAGGCTGTGCCGCAGGGCGCTGCCGGTCTTCCCGTCGAGACGATATCGTACGGCAAGATTCTCACCACGATCGCAATCGCACGTCTCGCTTCTGGCCGTCAGGACATGTGATCTACCGCAGGCAACGCAATCGGCACGACCAGTCCGGAGCGGACTTCGGGCTTCAAACATGGCCGGGGGCTTCAAACATGGCTGGCGATCACGGCGCGCGACAACGGATGCTCGGGGCGCGGGCCATATCCGGCACGGCACATCTTCCTGACCGCTGACGGCATCGGCGACAGTCCTTCAGCGACCAAATTGCGGGTTGCGGGGAATGATCTGAAGTGCGGGACGGTGGGCGCGAACAACAATGCTGTCCGGCCCACGCCCACGCATCCGGCCATTGTCCCGGACGCTGCACTCGATCTGACCATTCAACGCCCGGTTCGTCACACCGCAATTCTCAACGGCACGGCGAAACTTCACGTTCAAGGTCAGATCAATGGCCGGCGAGCTGGTGCGCCTTTGCCTTTTCGGCAGCCTTGTACTGAACCTTGGCGGGAGCCTTGTGCTCGGCCTTGGCAGCGGCCTTGTACTGCGCCTTCGCAGCAGCCTTGTGCTCGGCTTTGGCACTTGCCTTGTGCGTCTCTTTTTCCGCCTGCTTCCGGGCGTCGTCCTTCTGGGCCTTTGCCTTCAGTTTATTGCCGTCCTTGGCTTCATTCTTTGCTTGCTCACTAGACATAACAACCTCCTCCTTATGATCCGGGGCCTTCATCCTAGAATTACAATAATAGAGGTTCAATACAATTATTCGAACCACTTTGGCTACAGTTTTACAAGGTGGCGCCATCTTTCGAGCTAAGGTGATAGCTGGATTCGCGGCAGCAACGGAAGTTTATACTGAAGACTTATCTGATACAACAACGCGCATTTTACGAAATTACGATCAACTATATTAGGTGGTTCTCGTGCCAATCTACCGGCATCCCAATGTTACAGATTGGCGATTTCGAAATAACGGATTGACCGAATGCGCAGCGTTGGAATCGTACACTTTAAGCACCGCCTTCGCTTCGCACGCAGCCGCGCCGTTTGATCTGATTTTGACCGTGTCGGCGGGAGGTCTAATTTGAGGGAAGACAATAGTTTTGTCACAATTTCGAAACGAAGCTTCGAGCGTCAGCCATGATCGGCTCGCAAATCCATATTGTTAGGATTGCGGGTATGGACGCTGCCTTGACGACACCCCAAACGATCGTCGCGATTTTGCGTGCCCGGGCGATGTCCGATCCAGATTCTGTCGCCTACACTTTCCTGCCACTCGGGACTGGTCACGACGTCAGCCTGACCTATGCCGAGCTCGATCAAAAGGCTCGGGCGGTCGCGGTTCGAGTGATCGAGGCGGTCGGACAGCGCGGAGCGATGCCAGCCGACGCGCCTGTCCTGCTGGTTTATCCGGCGGGGCTCGATTTCCTGATCGGCTTTTTCGGCTGCCTGTATGCTGGCGTGATCGCGGTTCCGGTTCGCTATCCCAACCCGCGTCGCCCGCTGACTCATTTGAAGGGCGTCGCGGCCGATTCAGGCGCTCCCCTGGTGCTGACGACGCCTGAAATGCGGCCGGTGCTGGCCGAACAGCTCGACCCGATCGCCGTGCTGACCCCGGAAGACCTGGCCGCGGCCGACGCGGCGGCGTGGCGCGACCCGGGAATCACGCCCGATCATATCGCCCATCTGCAATATACGTCCGGATCGACTGCTGCGCCCAAGGGCGTAGCAATCTGTCATCGCCACATCATGGCAAACTCGCAGGACATGGCGGCGCTATGGCAGGTCGCGCCGGAGAGCCGTGCCCTGTCCTGGCTGCCGCATTATCATGATCTCGGGCTGATCTTCGGCTGCCTCCAGCCGGTATTTGCCGGCTGCCCGGGCTTTCTGATGAACCCGGCCGTTTTTTCCCAGCGGCCACTGTCCTGGCTCGAAACTATCACCCGTCACCGCATCACCCACACGGCCGCGCCCAATTTTGCCTATCAAAGCTGCGCGGCGATTGCCGAAGAGCAGCGGCAGGGTCTCGACCTGAGCAGCCTGCGGATGGTCGCGAACGGTGCCGAGCCGGTCCGCGCAGATACGGTCGAGGCCTTTGCGCGCGCCTATGCCGCTTACGGCTTCCGCCCGGAGGCGATGTGCCCGGCATATGGGATGGCCGAATCGACCTTGGTAGCGTCGACCTCGGGCCCTGATCTGGCGCCGACCATCGTGACCGTCGCCAGCGACGGGCTGGCCGAGGGCAGACTGGTTCCCGTGGACGAGGGCCAACCAGGCCGGGCGCTCGTATCATCGAGCGGCACGGAGGCGCCGACACGCCTTCTGGTGGTCGATCCCGAAAGCGGGGAGCAGCTCGCGCCGGGGCGCATCGGCGAGATCTGGCTTTCCGGCCCGTCCATCGCCGCCGGTTATTGGCAAAGGCCGGAGGCGACAGCCGGCAAGTTCAACGCGCATCTCGCCGGCGACCCTATGAAAGAGGATTTCCTGCGCACCGGCGATCTTGGCGGGATGCTGGGGGAAAGCCTGTTCGTGCTTGGGCGGATCGACGATCTGATCATCATCCGCGGCGTCAACCATGGTGCCGAGGATATCGAGATTGCCGTGGAAAGCTGCGATCCCGTGCTCGAGCCGGGCGGCGGCAGCGCCTTCACCGTGGAGGTTCAGGGCGAGCCGCGTCTGGTCATAGCGCATGAAGTGCGGCGCAGCGATCTACGCGCGCTCGATGGCGACGGCGAGAGCGGGATCGGCGACAGGATCGTCCGGGCGATCCGCCGGGCCGTGTCCGAACAGCATGACCTTGAAGTATCGGCAGTGGTGCTGCTCGGGCCGCGCGGGTTGCCGAAGACGCATAGCGGCAAGAAGCAGCGTCATGGCTGCCGTCGTGACTTCCTTGCCGGCGCCCTGCCCGCCGTCCTGACCTGGGTATCGCCCAGATTGCGGAATTCGGTTGGCCCCGACGCCCCGTTCCTGCGATCGACGGTAAAGCAGCGCCCAGCGCGACCGGCCGAGCCGGCCCCGGCCACGGACGGCACTGTACTGTCGATTCAGGCCACGACCGGCGAATCCGCCGCAGTGGGCGACCTGCTCGACTGGCTGCGCTTCTATGCCGGCGAGCGCCTGAATTCGCGACTGATGGATGAGCGACGTTCGATTCCGCCCTATGTCGTGCTCGATCTCGGCAATCGCGGTGTTCTCGGTCTCCAGGCACCCAAGGCCTATGGCGGGCTTGGGCTGAGCAACCGCGCGCTGGGGGGGATCGTCCAGCAGCTCGCCGCGATCGACACGACGCTTGCCTCGTTCGTGCTGGTCAATAACGGGCTCGGCATCCGTCCGATCCTGCGCTTCGCGACCGAGGAAAAGCGCGACGAGCTGCTGCCGATCCTCGCGCCGGGCCGGGAGCTTGCATCCTTCGCGATGACCGAGGCCAATGCCGGCTCCAATATCCGCAACCTCGCCTCGATCGGGCGCCCCGATGGCACCGGCGGCTGGTCGCTCTGGGGCACCAAGCTGTGGAGCGGATCGGCGAGCTGGGCAGGCGTGATCAATACCTTTGTGAAGCTCGAGGATGATGGGCCGGATACGCCGCGCGGCGTATCGGGCTTCGTGCTGCGCCAGGGCAGCCCCGGTCTGCGCAGCGGACCTGAAGCGCTGACCATGGGAATGCGCGCGATGGTCCAGAGCGAGGTGCTGCTCGAAGGGGTGCGGGTCACCGCCGCCGACCGACTCGGCGAGCTGGGCGACGGCATGACGGCGGCGACGGACACGATGGAGTTCGGCCGCTTCGCCATCGGGACACTGAGCGTCGGCATTATCAAGCGCTGCCTGCAGTTGATGGTCCGGCACGGCACGCGGCGATCGATCGCGACCGGGCGATTGATCGACAATCCAGCCACCCTGATGCGGATGAGCGACCTGAGCGCGGCCGCGACGGCGATCGGGGCACTCACCGAAAGCGTTGGCGCCTGGCTCGATCGCGGCATCGACATTCCGCCCGAGCTGTTCTGCGTCTGCAAGACGGCCGGACCTGAATTCGCCTGGCGCGCCGCTGATGGCCTGATGCAGCAACTGGCCGGGCGCGGCTTTATCGAAACGAATATCGTGCCGCAGATCCTGCGCGACACGCGGGTGCTCAGGATCTTCGAAGGCCCCACCGAACCGATGAACATGCATGTCGGATCGCGACTGATCCATTTGCCCGAGCAGCTTAGCCGCTTCCTTGCCGAGGAACTGGATGAGCCGGCACTCGCCGAGGAGCTGCGCGGCGCGGCGCAGATCGTCTGGGCGCATTGTCTCGATACGGGCGCCCGGCTGGGCGGTCCCAATGCCGCCAGGCAATGGGCCCATCTCCAGATCGGCGAAATCGCGAACTATGCATTGCTGCTTGCCTGTGTCGGCCATCAGTATCGCACGGCGCCGACGCCGCTGCTGGCCCGCGCGGCCGAGTGGTCCCGGCTGCGATACGAACGGCGGCTGGCCAAGGCACTCGCGGCGACGCCTGCGGCTGCCGCGCTGCTGGACGCGCGCCAGATCGAGGAACTGGTCGCCGGGTATGCGGGCACGATCGGCGATATCGAGCAGACCCTGGCGGGCGAGGATAACCGGCTCGATCCGCTGCTTGCGCAATCGACCCGGGCGGCACCCTTGCCTGCCATGGCCCCGGTCGAAACACCGGCGCTTCCCCTCGAAGCTGAGATGGCGGGACCGGCCAGTGCGATCCTCGACTGGCTGAAGGACTGGCTCGCCGCTGAATATGGTCAGAGCCGCGCCACCATCGCCCCAGAGGACCGGTTCAGCGATTTCGGCATGGATTCCGTGACCGCGACGATGCTGGGCGGCGCGCTCGAGCAGCGGCTGGGCGTTACGCTCTCGCCTACCCTGGTGTGGGAATATCCGACTCTGGGCGCGATGGCGGCGCACCTCGCCGCAGCCGGCCGGCCGAATACAGATCCGTCATCACCCGCGCCCGGCACCCGCAACGAGGATCTCGCGGTTCTGGCCCGGCTCGACCAGCTCTCCGAGGCCGAGCTCGAGGCGTTGCTAGAAAGCTACGCCGCCGCACAGCCTTCGGCAGCGGAGTGACGCGATGAGCGACGATTCCTTCCCGGCAGCCCAGATGTCGGATGCCTCGAAAGAGCTTCTGAAAAGCCGGCTTAAGAAACTCGTGCGCGAGAAAATGGGCGTCACCGGCGGATGGCATCCGCTGTCGCATGGCCAGGAGGCGCTCTGGTTCCTGTGGAAGCTGGCACCGCAAAGCTGGGCCTATTCGATCGCCCTGCCGATGGGTGTGCGCGGACCGCTCGACGCCCCGGCGCTGCGCCGGGCACTGCAGATCCTGTCTGATCGTCACGCCGGCCTGCGCACCGAATTCAGGGACGATGCCGGCGTGATCCAGCAATGCGCACGCGATCATTGGCCGGTCGATCTGGTCGAGACCGATGCCGCGTCATGGACTGACGAGCAGGTCGGCGAGGCGGTGCGCCGGGAAGCGCAGCGGCCGTTCGATCTTGCGGCCAATGCGGCCTTGCGCGTCTCGCTGTTCCGCCGGGCGGCCAATCATCATGTCCTTCTCTTCATGCTGCCCCACATCCTCGGCGATCTGTGGTCATTGATCGTGCTGCTCGACGAGCTTCGCATCGTCTATGCCGCCGAGACCAGCGGGGCGGACGTCATATTGCCGGCCCTGTCGGTCAGCTATGAGGAATATGTCCGCGCGCAGCGGTCCGCCGACAGGCAGGCAGGCGACACCGCACATCTGGACTATTGGGTCGATGCCCTTGCCGGCGAGCTGCCCGTCCTCGACCTGCCGACCGACCGGCAGCGGCCGCCGGCCCAGACCTTTCGCGGCGGCACGGTGGTGCGCCGGATCGACGCCGGCCTCACCCGCGATCTGGAGCGGCTGGCCGGCGCCGAGGATTCGACCCTCTTCATGCTGCTCATGGCGGCCTATCAGGCGCTGCTCCACCGCTATAGCGGGCAGGAGGGCATCATCGTCGGCACGCCGAGTTCGGGCCGGCACCAGGCCGGGCTGACCGACCTGATCGGCGATTTCATCAACATGCTGCCGATCCGCGGCGCCTTCTCAAGCGATCGCAGCTTCCGCGCCTGCCTGGCCGACACCCGCAAGGCGGTGATCGAGGCGCTGAAGCATCAGGACTGCCCGTTCTCGCTGATCGTCGACGCGCTCCAGCCGCCGCGTGACATCAGCCGCTCGCCGATCTTCCAGACGACCTTCGTGCTGCAGAAATTCCATCGCTATCCCGAGTTGCAGCGCACCCTGCTGCCGGCGCCCGGCGAGCCGCCGGTGCCCTTTGCCGATCTGCTGCTCGAGCCCTGGCCGCTGGCGCAGCAGGACGGCCAGTTCGATCTCAACCTCGAGATGAAGAAAACCGATTCGGGCGAACTGATAGGCGCATGGAAGTTCGCCGCCGACCTGTTCGACGCAGAAACGATCGAGCGCATCGCCACGAGCTTCGACGTCTTGCTGCGCCAGATGGTTGCCAACCCCGACCGGAAGATCCACGGATTCTCGCTGCTTGCCGACGAGGAGATCGCCGCTGTGATCGAGATCGGCCGCGGCGCTGTTGTGACGCCTCCCGCCGAGACCACCGTCTGCGCGTTGTTCGAGGCGCGGGCGGCAACGGATGGCGAGGCAATCGCGCTCAGCTGCGGCGATGACGCGCTGACCTATGCCGACTTGCGGACTCGCGTCGACAGCATCGCCCGAGCCCTAGCCGCGCAGGGTGTTGGCCGCGAGAAGCTGGTCGCGGTGATCATGCAGCGTGGCAGTGATTTCGTGACGGCACTGCTCGCGATCATGAAGGCGGGCGGCGCCTTCCTGCCGCTCGATCCGCGCAACCCGCCGGCGCGCAGCCGGCTGGTGCTGGAGAATAGCGATCTCGCGCTGGTGCTGACCGAGCAGGCGTTCGCGCCTGATCTCGAAGCGGCGCTGCTGAACTGCCCGGCCGACCGGCGCCCGCGCGTCCTGACCTTCGCGGCGCTTGCCGGGCAAGACGCCGGGCACGAGCTGTTGCCAGCCGACGGCGGCGATCTTGCCTATACCATGTATACCTCGGGCTCGACCGGCCAGCCCAAGGGCGTGATGGTCGAGCATCGCGGGATGGTGAACCACGTCCTCGGCAAATTGTCCGATCTCGATTTCACATCGACTGACGTGCTGGCGCAGAACGCGCCGCAATCCTTCGACGTGGTGGTCTGGCAGAGCCTGGCCCCGCTGGTCACCGGTGGCCGGGTGGTCATCATTCCGGATTCGATCGCGGAAGACCCCGCCGCGCTGCTTCAGGACATCGGGCGGCGCGGCGTGACGATGCTCCAGATCGTGCCGTCGATGTTGCGGGCGATCCTCGAGGAAGTCGAAGCGCGCGATGGCGGCCCGCCCGATCTCGCGCCGCTACGCTGGATGATCCCGACCGGCGAGGCGCTGCCGACCGAGCTGTGCCGGCGCTGGTTCGATCTCTACCCGGCCATACCGATCCTCAACACCTATGGCTCGACGGAATGTTCGGACGACCAATGTCATTACCGCCTCGACCGGATCGAGCCGGCTGACGCAGCGCTGCCGATCGTCTCGGTCGGCCGGCCAATCGCGAATATGAGTGCCCATGTCCTAGACGCCGGGCTTGCGCCCGTGCCGGCGGGGGTGGTCGGGGAGCTTTATATCGGCGGCGTCGGAGTCGGGCGGGGCTATCGCGGAGACCCCGAGCGCACCGCCGCTGCTTTCATTCCGGACCCCTATGCGGCAAACGCCGGTGCCCGGCTCTACCGGACCCGCGACATGGCGCGGCGCCGGGCAGACGGGCTGATCGATTTCCTCGGCCGCACCGATCACATGATCAAGCTGCACGGGCTGCGGATCGAGCCGGGCGAGATCGAGACCGCCCTGTGCCGCCATCCCGACGTGGCTGAAGCCGCGGTGCTGGCGCGGCCGGGCCCGTCGGGCGAACGGCGGCTGGTCGCCTATGTGGTCGCGACAGAGCCGGGCGCGCTCGCCGATCAGGAAAGCCTGCGCCCCTTCCTCGCGGCGACACTCCCCTATTCCATGATCCCCTCGATCTTCATGATGCTGCCAGCGCTGCCGCTGACCGCCAATGGCAAGCTCGACCAACATCGCCTGCCCGCCCCTGAATGGCGCGCCGCCGACGCAGCGCCGCTAGTCGCGCCACGAACCGGGATCGAGGCGACGATCGCCGCGATCTGGGGGCCTTTACTGAAGCGCGATCCGGTCGGCGTGACCGAGGATTTCTTCGAGAGCGGGGGCGATTCGATCCGCAGCATCCAGGTGGCGGCACGGTGTCGCCAGGCCGGATTGCCGGTCGAGCCGGTCGACCTGTTCGTCCACCGCACCATCGCCGCCCTGGCTGAGCACCTCGGCGATCGGTTCAGCAACGGTAACTGGGCCTCGCCGCAGCCGGTCGAGGCAACGCCGTCGCTCGTCACGCCGGAGACTCTCAAGCGCGCGCTCGATCTGGTCAGCTTCGACGATGATGTTGACGACGCTGCCCCCAACGACGTCGCGGCGAAGGGCTGAGCCATGAGCGATCGCGCCGCACCCGAAGCCTATCCACTGTCTCCCATGCAGAAGGGCATGGTGTTCCACAGCGTCTCGGCGCCCGGTTCCGATGTCTATGTCGAGCAGCTCGACTGCGCCTTGCACGGCAATGTCGATCTCGCAGCCTTCCGCCTCGCCTGGGAGACGACACTGCAGCGCCACGCCCCGCTTCGCACTGCTTTTGCCTGGGCCGGCCTTGCCGAGCCGTTGCAGGTCGCAGGGCCGCGCGTGCGGCTGCCACTCGAAATACTGGATTGGCGGTCTGTCACGGGTCCGGGCGAGCAGTTGGCGGCGTTGCGCCGGGATGAACGCGCGCGCGGCTTTGATCTGGCGCGGGCGCCGCTGATGCGCCTCAAGCTGATCAGCCTTGCCGATGAAAGCCACCATCTCGTCTGGACCTGGCATCATGCGATCCTGGACGCCTGGTCGGTGCCGATCGTGCTGGAGGAGGTTTTCGCCACCTACGCGGCGGCGTGCGATGGCCGGCCACCCGAGCTGGCGCCGGTCCGCCCCTATCGCGATTTCATCGCGTGGCAGCAAAGTCGCGGCACGAGCGAGGCGGAACAATTCTGGCGGGGGCAGCTCGTCGGCTTTTCGACCCCGACGCCGCTCGGAATCGGACGTGATGCCGGCGAGGGAAACGGTGGCTACAGCCTTGAGATTGTCGACGTTTCAACTGAAGAGATTGCCGGGTTGAGAGCGGCGGCGCGCACTCACGGCGTGACACTCAACACCATGGTTCAGGGCGCATGGGCGCTGCTGCTCGCCCGCTATGGCGGACAAAAAGAGGTGCTGTTCGGCACCGCGGTCGCCGGCCGACCGCCTGAGCTTGACGGCGTCGAGACGATGGTCGGGTTGTTCATCAACACCCTGCCGTCTCGCATCGCGGTCGAGCCGGCCGCCACGCTTTCGGCCTGGCTCAAAACGGTTCAGCAGGATCAGGTCGCAGCCAGGCGGCATGAACATGCGGCACTCGCCGACGTTCAGGGCTGGAGCGCGGTACCGCGCGGCAGCCCGCTGTTCGAAAGCCTGTTGGTGGTCGAGGATTTCCCGTCGCATCAGCTCGGCCTGAGCGGCGGCGGACTGGCGCTGGGCGAGATCGACTTTGTCGAGCGCGCCAATATCCCGCTGACGGTGATGCTGGCGGTGCGCGCGCGGAGCGTGCTCGGTGTCGGTTTCGATCGCGACCGGTTCGATCTTGCCGAGATACACCGACTGCTCGGGCATCTGCGCAGCCTGTTGGGGGCGATGGCGCGGCACGGCGACCGACCTTTGGCCGAACTCGGCCATATGACGCCCGATGAGCGGCACTTGCTGGTCGATGCCTGGAGCCGCGCACCGGCGCCAGTGCCGGACGCCTGCCGCCGCCCCGACGACTCGATTGCGCGGCTGTTCGAGGCGCAGGTCAGGCGATCGCCTGACGCGCCGGCGGCGATCTTTCATTCGGCCAGGGGTGATGTGGCGCTGAGCTACGCCATGCTCAACGCGCGCGCCAACCAGCTTGCCCGGCGCCTGTTGGGCTTCGGCGTTGCACCCGAGGAACGGGTTGCGATCTGCATGGAAGCATCGCCGAGTCGCCTCGTCGCGGTGCTGGCAGTGCTCAAGGCGGGCGGTTGTTATGTTCCGCTCGACCCGAGCCTCCCCCCTGCCCTGCTCGGCGAGCTGATCTCCGATTGCGCGCCGCGCGTCATCCTCAGCCAGTTCCACGTGATCGATGCGCTGTCCGACGTGGACTCGGTGCCGATCATGGCGCTTGCGGAGAACTGGGCGGATAAGCCCGGCGCGACCGATATAGACCTGCCCGAAGCGGCCGCGCCCGAAAATGCCGCCTATCTGATCTACACCTCGGGATCGACCGGCCGGCGCAAGGGCGTGGTGATCACCCATCGCTCGCTCCGCCATCTTGTCGAGATGCAGACCCACGCCTTCGAAATCGGCCCGGGCGGACGCGTGCTGCAATTCTCATCCTTCGGATTCGACGCTTCGGTATGGGAGGTCTTCGCGACCCTGATCTCCGGCGCCTGCCTCTATATGGCACCCCGCGCCGAGCTGACGCCGTCGGCCGAGATGATGACGCTGCTCGCGCGGTGGGAGATCGACATGCTGACGATCCCGCCCTCAGTCCTGCTCCGCCTGCCGGCGGCCGAGCTGCCGGCGTTGCGCATCCTGGTCGTCGCCGGCGAGGCGTGCCCCGCCGAGCTGGTCGATCGCTGGGCGCCGGGGCGGCGCTTCTTCAACGCCTATGGACCGACCGAGGCGACCGTCTGCGCCAGTTTCGCCGAGGTTGAGCCCGATAGCGGCAAGCCGTCGATCGGGCGGCCGAGCGGGCATTCGCGCGTCTATATCCTCGACGAGACGATGAATCCGGTTTCGGCGGGCGTCGCGGGCCATCTTCATATCGGCGGACCGGGCGTCGCACGGGGCTATTGGCGCCGCCCGGATCTGACCGAGGCGGCCTTCGTGCCCGATCCGTTTTCGGACAAGAAGGACGCGCGGCTCTACCGGACGGGCGATGTCGCGCGCTTCGGGCCCGACGGAATGATCGACTATCTCGGCCGGCTCGACGAGCAGGTGAAGATTCGTGGATTTCGGGTCGAGCTGGGCGAGATCGAGGCGGTGCTACGCGAACAGCCGATGGTCCGCGAGGCCGCGGTGCTGGCGGTCGGCGAGGGCAGCGACGAACGGCGGCTCGTCGCCTTCGTCGTGCCGCCGGCCTGGATGGCGCAGGCTGCGGGCCTCGACGAGGTGACGCTGCGCGAAACGCTGCGGGAGCGGCTGCCCGCATATATGGTGCCCTCGGCGATCGTAACCCTTGACCAACTGCCGCTGAGCTCGAGCGGCAAGCTCGATCGCCGGGCATTGCTTGACCGTGCGGTCCCGGCAACGGTCACTGCCAGCCGCGGTGCTGCGCCGGGGAACGAGACCGAGCTGTTGATCGCGACGATCTGGCAGGATCTGCTCGGGATCGACCATGTGGGCCTGCACACCAATTTCTTCGAGCAGGGCGGGCATTCGCTATTGCTGCTCGCGGTGCAGGACCGCATTCGCGTCGATGCGCACCGCTCCGTCGCGATCACCGACCTGTTCAAATACCCGACGGTCGAAAGCCTGGCGCGCCATCTCGGCCGGCTCGCATCGGGCGCCCCGACGCTCGAGCCCGAGGTGGCCGACGCCCCGACCCGCGCGACCGCCCGGCTGGAGGCACGCGTCCGAACCACTGATCGCCGGGCGCGGATCAGTGCGGGAACGCCGGCGTGACACTTGCAACGGAATCCTTCCCCCAAGGCTGCATCGCCGTGATCGGCATGGCTTGCCGCTTTCCCGGCGCCGATTCGCCGGATGCCTTTTGGGAACTGCTGAGCGGCGGCGGGGAAGCCATCACGCGGTTCAGCGAGGCTGAGCTGGAAGCCGCTGGAATCGATCGCGCCACCGCAGGGCAGCCTGGCTATGTCGGTGCCAAGGGCATGGTCGACCAGGTCGATTGCCTGGATGCCGCCTTTTTCGGCTTCAGCCCGTTCGAGGCGGCGATAATGGACCCGCAGCAGCGGATCTTCCTCGAATGCGCCTGGATGGCGTTCGAGGATGCCGGCTACGAACCCCGGTATTTCCCCGGACCGATCGGGGTCTTCGCCGGCAGTATCCTCAGTTCCTATCTGCTCCGCAATCTCTGGCCCAATGCGAAATTGGTCGAGGACAGCGGCATCTTCCAGGTCGCGCTCGGCAATGATCCGACCTTCCTCGCCACGCGAACCTCCTATCTGCTCGATCTCAAGGGCCCGAGCATCAGTGTTGGCACCGCCTGCTCGACCTCGCTCGCGGCGGTGCATCTCGCCTGCCAGAGCCTGCTCTCGCACGAGAGCGACATGGCGCTCGCCGGCGGCAGCTCGGTGCACCTGCCGCTCGTCACCGGCTATCGCTACGAGGAAGGCGGCATCCTTTCACCCGACGGGCATTGCCGCCCCTTCGACGCCGAGGCACGCGGCACCGTCTCGAGCGACGGGGCGGGCGCCGTGCTGCTGAAGCGGCTCGAGGATGCGATTGCCGATGGCGACACGATCCATGCCGTGATCAGGGGCTCGGCGATCAATAATGACGGCCGCGACAAGGTCGGCTTCACGGCGCCGAGCGTCTCGCCCCAGGTAAAGGTGATCGCCGAGGCCCTGGCGATTGCCGATGTCGCCCCGGCATCCGTCGCGATGATCGAGGCGCACGCCGCGGGCACGCTGCTCGGCGATCCGATCGAGGTTGCCGCTCTGCTCGAAGTGTTCGGCGGCGCCGCGCGCGCGACGCCCTGTGCGATCGGATCGGTGAAGAGCAATATCGGCCATGTCGACGCGGCCGCCGGAATCGCAGGGCTGATCAAGACCGTGCTAGCGCTGCGCCACCGGGCGATCCCGCCGAGCCTGCATTACCGCACCGCCAATCCAAGCCTCGATTTCGGCGGCACCTTCGTGGTGCCGACCGAGCTCAGACCGCATGACGCAGCGGCGGGGCCGATGCGCGCCGGCGTCAGCTCGTTCGGGATCGGCGGGACCAACGTCCATGTCGTCCTCCAGGAGCCGCCCGGACCGGGGCCGGCGACGGCAGACGCGCCGGCGGAGTTGCTGATGGTCTCGGCGCGATCTTCAAGCGCGCTCGACGCCGCGACGCGCCACCTCGCCGGGCATCTGCGCCGCAACCCCGGTCTCCCGCTCGGCGATGTGGCGCACAGCCTGCGGGTCGGTCGGCACGTCTTCGATCATCGCCGCTTCCTCGTCGCCGGAACCGCCACGGAAGCGGCCGAGGCCCTGGACGACCCGGCGAGCCTGCGCGCGGCGATCGTACCGCAGGGGCGCAAGACGGTCGCATTCATGTTCCCGGGCCTTGGCGATCATTATCCGGGCATGGGCTGGGAACTCTATTGCACCGAGCCGGCGTTCCGTGCGGCGATCGATGCCTGTGCCGACCTGCTGCGCCTGCATGCCGATGGCGATATCCGCGACATCCTCTACCCTGATCGGGACTGGTCGAGGGCCGTGCTCGACGGCGCGATCGCCAGACCGGACGCCACGGCCAAGCTCGACCTGCGCGCCATGCTGCGGCGCGGCGCCGACCCGGGCGCATCGCCCTCGCCGCTCGACCAGCCGACCGCGGGCCAGCCGGCGATCTTCGTGACTGAATATGCGCTCGCCCAATTGCTGCGCGTCTGGGGAATCGAGCCAGACGCGATGATCGGCTACAGCATCGGCGAATTCGTCGCGGCGTGTCTGGCCGGCGTGTTCCCCCTGCCCGAGGCGATCCGGGTCGTCGCGGCCCGGGCGCGGCTGATCCAGTCGCGCGTCGCGCCCGGGGTGATGCTGGCGGTGCCGCTCGGCGAGAGCGAACTCTCCGCGATGCTACCCGCCAATGTCTCGATCGCGGCGGTCAACACCACGCGCCTGACGATCGTGTCGGGCGCTGACGACGCCGTCGCCGAACTCGAACGCCGCCTCCTGGCCGAAGGCGTGAGCTGCCAGCGGCTCAGCAGCGGCTATGCCTATCACAGTGCGATGATGGATCCGATCGTCGACGCGCTCGCCGCAATCGTCGCCGAGAGCAACCCGCAGCCACCTCAAATTCCCTATGTCTCCTGCCTGACCGGCACCTGGATCAGCGACGCCGAAGCGACCGATCCCCATTACTGGGCGCGGCATCTGTGCCGGACGGTGCGCTTCCAGGATGGGCTGGAAAAGCTGCTTGACGATCCGAACCGCATCCTGCTCGAACTCGGCCCGGGCCAGTCGCTGAGCGCCCACGCGCTGGCCGCGCGCGAGCGGCTGGGCGGCGCAAGCGCGGTCATCCCGACGATGCGCTGGTCCTATGGCCGGCAATCCGAGCCCGCGATGCTGCTGCGCGGCCTGGGCCTGTTGTGGCAGGCGGGCGCGTCGCTCGACATGGCGCGCCTGCTGAAGCGCGACGGGCTGAGGCGCGTTTCGCTGCCGACCTACCCGTTCGAGCGCGAGCGCCACTGGATCGATCCGCCGGTCGCCGGGGATCGGAGCGCGACCCCATCCACCGGCCGGCGTCTGATCGAGAACTGGTTCGAGCTGCCATTCTGGAAGCCCGCACCGCGTCATGGAGCGCGCGACGCTGTCGCCGCAAGCTGGCTGATTCTCGTCGACGACCACGGCATCGGCACGCGGCTCGCCCAACGGCTACGCGGCGCGGGTGCGCGGGTTCTGACGGTCACGCAGGGCGCCGGTTTCGCGAGCGATGGCGATGCCTTCACCCTGAACCTGGGGCGGGAGGAGGAGTATCACAGCCTAGTCCGCGCGCTGCGCGATGGCGACGGCCTGCCCGACACTATCGTGCATCTCTGGTCGCTCACCCCGTCAGACGACGCGGCACTGACGAGCGCGCGCTTCTCGGCCGCGCAGACCGGCGGCTTCCACAGCCTGATGCGGCTGTTCGCCGGTCTGATGACGGGTGGCCATGTCGAGCAGCTTCGCGTCGAGATCGTCGGCAACGGCCTGTTCGATGTCGACGGGCACGAGACGCTGGCGCCGGAGAAGATCACCCTGCTCGGCCCGGCGATGGTCGCCCCGCAGGAGAGGCCGGGGATCAGCTGCCGGTGCCTCGACACCGACATCCCCCCCGACGATGCCGACCTCAAGGAAGCGCTGGTCGATCAAATGCTCGCCGAGTTCGCTGTCGATATCGAGGCGCCCATCGTGGCCTATCGGGATGGCCGGCGCTGGGTGCAGGATCATGAGCCGCTCAGGCTTGAGGCGCCCGCGCCCGATCGTTCGCCCCTGCGGCACAAGGGCGTGTATCTGCTCACCGGTGGGCTTGGCGGTGTCGGCCTCGCCATGGCGACCTGGCTGGCGCGCAGGTTCCAGGCGCGGCTGGTGCTCGTCGGCCGGTCCTCCTTCCCGGCGCGCGCCGACTGGGCGGCATGGCTTTGCGACCATCCGGCGGACGACCGCACCAGCCTGCAGATACGCCGGCTGGAGGAACTCGAAGCACTGGGCGCGGAGATCCTGACGGTCAGCGCCGATGTGGCCGAGCCCGCGGCAATGCAGCGTGTGCTCGATGCAGCCGATGCGCACTTCGGTACGCTGCACGGCGTCTTCCATGGCGCGGGCGCCGTCGGCGTCGAGACGTTCCGCGAGATCGCGCGCGCGACGACCGTGGATTCGGAGACTCAGTTCAGGGCCAAGGCGCACGGCCTGCTCGTGCTCGACCAGCTGCTTGCGGGCCGGACACTCGATTTCTGCGTGCTGATGTCCTCGCTGTCGTCCGTCCTGGGTGGCCTGGGTTTCGCTGCGTACAGCAGCGCCAACCTGTTTCTCGACGCTTTCGCCCGCACGAAGGGCCGCACCGGCGGCACCCCCTGGATTTCGATCGACTGGGACAGCTGGCGCCTTGCCGATGTCCGCGCGGCGATCGATGGGCTCGGCGGCACGGTCGCCGACTATTTCATGGAAGCCGACGAAGCAGCTGCGGCGTGCGAGCGAATCCTAACGCTTCCCCGCACCCCGCATGTCATTGTCTCGACCGGGGACCTGCGCGTCCGGCTACACCAATGGATGACCCAATCGCGGGGACATACCGGCACGCCGCTGACCTTGCACAAGCGCCCCGAGATCCGCACCGATTATGCGGCGCCGCGCGGCCATCTCGAACAGGCCCTCGCCGAGATTTGGCGCGACCTGTTCACGATCGATCCGATCGGCGTGCACGACAATTTCTTCGAGCTTGGCGGCCATTCGCTGCTAGCGACCCAGCTGAATGCCCGTATCTCGTCGCGGCTCCAGGTCGATATCTCGCTCGCGACGGTGCTGCAGGCGCCGACCGTCGCCGAGCTGGCGCAGATCATCGCCGATGCCCAGCTTGCCCGGGCCGATCCGGAAATGCTGGCACGGATGCTCGCCGAGGTCGGCGATCTGTCCGACGCGGATCTGGAAAGCCTGTTGTCGGAGGAGGGCAGCGATGGCTGATATTGGGGCTGACACGAACTCACGAATCAAGGAACTCTCGCCCGCGCAGCGCGAGCTGTTGCTGCGGCGGCTGGCGCGCCTCGAACAGGAGGCGCCCCGACCAGTCACCGCCCTTACTTCGCGCGGCGCGCGCGACGAGGCACCGCTTTCCTTCGCGCAGGAACGACAATGGTTTCTCGACCGGCTATCGCCCGCCGATTCGACTCATATCATCACCGGCGCGCTGCGGCTGACGGGGGCCCTGTCGATGCCGGCGCTGGTCCGCACGCTGGAGGCGGTCGTACGTCGCCACGATTCGCTGCGGACCAACATCGTCGTCAAGGCCGGGCGACCAACGCAGGTGATCTCGCCGCCATCGCGGTTTCCGATCCGGACCGTGGATCTGCTCGATTGCCTGCCCGCGCTCTCGCCACAGGAACGCGATGACCGGTGCCGGGCGCTTTATGCCGAGGAAACCGAGCGCGGTTTCGATCTCGCGCGCGACCGGCTGTTGCGCGTGACGTTGGTGCGCCTCGGCGCGGCTGAGCATTTCCTGATCATCGCCATCCATCATATCGTCGGCGATGGCTGGTCGATCGGCGTGCTGCTGGAAGAGCTCGCGGCGCATTATGCGGCCTATGCCGGTGGGCGTGAGCCCGTCGTTCCGGCGCCCGTCATTCAATATGGCGACTTCGCCGAATGGCAGCGCGAGCGATTGCAGGGTGGCGCGCTGCGCCGCGACCTGGACTATTGGCACAAGCAACTCGAGAATCCGCCGCCGGTTCTCGACCTGCCGCCCGACCGCATAGGCCGTGACGAAACGGCAGGCCGCGATTTTTCGGGCGCCTCGGTCGAGCGGGTGATCGATATCCCGCTTCGGCAACGGCTTGAAGCGCTGAGCCGGCAGCAGGACAGCTCGCTGTTCGCGACCTTGCTGACCGCCTTCAAGGTGCTGCTGATGCGAGTCACAGGGCGCGACGACATCCTAGTGGGCTCGCCCGTCAGCGGGCGGATTCGGCTCGAAACCGAAGCATTGATCGGCCTGTTCCTCAACACGCTTGCGCTTCGGACCCAGGTCACCCCGGATCTGAGCTTCCGCGAGGCGCTGACACGCGTCCGCGCCACGGTGCTCGACGGGCTCGAACATCATGAGGTGCCGTTCGATCAGGTGGTGCAGGATATCGCGCCCGACCGCAGCGCGAGCAGCCATCCCCTTTTCGAGACCTTCTTCAACTTCACGCCGAGCCCGCCACGGATTCTCGACCTGCCTGGTTTGCGCGCCTCGTTCGAAGGCCCGGAGGCGCAGCGCTGCGAATTCTCGATGGTGCTCTACGTGACCGAATGGGAAGGCGCGCTCGAGCTCAGGCTGGTCTATCAGCGGGCTCGCTATACCGAGGCGCGGATGACGGCGCTGCTAGAACAGTTCGACGCGATCCTGCGCCAGGTCGCCGCCGATCCGGATCGCGCGCTCGGCGCACTCGATCTCGTCACCTCTTCGGCACGGGCGACGCTGCCCGATGCGACCATGCGGATCGCGCGGCCCGTGCAGGAGCCGGTTCCGGCCAGTATCCTCCGCTGGGCCGGACGGACGCCCGACGCGCCGGCCATGTCGCAGGGCGGCACCGTGCTGACCTATGCCGATTTCGCCGCCCGGATGAATCAAACCGCTGCCCGATTGCACGCGGCGGGGCTTTCCCCGGGCGATGTGGTCGCAGTGCACGGACCGCGCAGCGCCGCCTTCATCGTCGCCATGGCGGGGGTGCTTCAGGCGCGCGGCGTGCTGTTGACGCTAAGTCCCGACCTGCCCGAGCAGCGCCAGCGGATAATGCTCGAACAGGCCAATGCGCGCTTCCTGCTCCATGCAGGTCCCTGGCAGGAAACCGATGCCTGGCTCGACACGCTGAGCGGGCTGACCATCGTGACGATCGACGCTGACGACGCTGACGAGCCAGGACTGACGAACGACCCGGTCAAGCCGAGCGCGGGTCTCGAAGATCCCGCCTATCTCTTCTTCACCTCGGGCAGCACTGGTACGCCCAAGGCAGTGCTCGGCACCGCGGGCGGGCTCGCCCATTTCCTCGACTGGCAACGGCGGACCTTCGCGGTCGGCCCCGGCGACCGCTGCGCCCAGCTGACCGGCATGTCGTTCGACGTGGTGCTGCGCGACGTCTTTCTGCCACTCACCTCGGGTGCCGAGCTCGTCCTGCCACGTGAAGACGAAACGGTGGCGAGCGGGCGATGCCTCGCATGGCTGCGTGCGGAGCGAATCACGTTGCTGCACAGCGTGCCCTCGGTCGCCGAAACCTGGCTGCTCGATGCCGGGCCGACGCAGGCGCTCCCGTCGCTCCGCCTCGTGTTCTTCGCCGGCGAGCCGCTGACCGCAACCCTGGTCCGCCAGTGGCGCCGCAGCTTTTCGGCGAGCGGACAGATCGTCAATCTCTATGGCCCGACAGAGACCATATTGGCCAAATGCGCCTATGTCGTTCCCGACCCGATCCATGCCGGGATACAGCCGCTCGGCGCACCGCTCCCCCAGACCCAGCTGCTGGTTCTGACACGGGATCGGCGGCAATGCGGGATCGGCGAAATCGGCGAAATCGCGATCCGCACGCCGTTCCGCAGCCTCGGCTATGTCAACGCTGCCGATGAGAATGAACGCCGCTTCATCGCCAACCCGGTCAGCGACGATCCCGATGATCTTCTCTATCTTACCGGGGATCGCGGCATGGTCGACGCGGCCGGACTACTCCATTTCCGCGGGCGCGCCGACGATCAGGTCAAGATCAGGGGCGTGCGCGTCGAGCCGATGGAGATCACCGCTATCCTGGGCACGAGCCCCGATATCGCTGCCTGCGCGGTGATCGTCAGCACCGACCGCCCGGGCGGCCCGATGCTGGCGGCCTATGTGGTGCCAAGCCGCGGCGGTGGCCGCGATGCGCGCCGCCTGCGCGATTTCCTGCGTCAGCGCTTGCCGGCGGCGATGGTCCCCGCCGCCTTCATGTTTCTGGATCATCTGCCGCTCACCGCGAACCACAAGCTTGATCGCGCCCGGTTGCCGGCAGTCGACCCGGCGGCGATCGACTACGATGGCCGCCGCGTAGCGCCGCGCGACCCTATCGAATTGCAGATCGCGCAGATCTGGCAGGATCTGCTCGGTGCGCGCGAGATCGGCGTGACCGACAGCTTCTTCGACGTCGGCGGCCATTCCCTGCTAGCGCTGCGGCTGCTCACTCGGATCGAGCAGAGGTTCGAATGCAAGGTGCCGCTCGCCGCCCTGTTCGAGGCGCCGACCATCGAGCATCTCGCCAATGTCGTCCGCCAACACGAAACCGCCGACTCGCAGGTGGTGAAGCTCTGGTCCGGCGACGATCCCGAGATCTTGTTCCTGGTCCATACCGGTGGCGGTACCGTGCTGAACTATATGCCGCTCGTGCGGCATCTCGCAGCCGACCGCCCGGTCCATGCGATCCAGGCGCGGGGCCTGTCGGGCGAGGCCCCGCCGCAATCAGACCTGAGCGAGATCGCTGCCGACTATATCGGCGCGTTGCGCGCGATCCAGCCGCGTGGCCCCTATCGCCTGGGCGGGCATTCGTTCGGTGGACTGATCGCCTATGAGATGGCCAGCCAGCTCGTGTCGAATGGCGAAGACGTTGTGCTGCTCGCGTTGTTCGACACCGCACTCGCGCGCGCCGGGGAGTCGATGTCGGCCCGGTCCGAACAGGAACGCACGGCGCACGATCTTGCCGGAGCGGTCGCGATCTTCCGCCGTTTCACCGGACTGGGCGCCGACCTGCCCTATGAACGGCTACGCGATCTCACCGTCGACGAACAGATCGCCCTTGTGGCCGAGGCGTTCGACCAAGATGGCGCATTCCCAGCCGCGCAGGGCGACGAACTCGTCCGGAACCTGCTTCGGGTTGCCCAGGCGCATCGTGAAGCGCGGCTTGCCTGGCAGCCTGCGGCATCACCGATACCGATCACCTTGTTCCGAGCGAGCGATATCATGGCCGATGACGAACCGGCGATGATCGATGACGAGGCGCTGGGCTGGCGCGGCGTTTCGGCGGGACCGGTTCGCGTCCTTTGGGTGGCGGGCGACCATGTGACCATGATGGCCGAACGCAATGCGGCAAGCCTGGCCGAAAGCCTGCGATCCTGCCTCGCCGCGCCGGTGGAACTGGTGTCAGGCTGATCCGATGATCGCCGTCACGTCCCGGTCAAGCGTCCGGGCCGCCATATCCCATTGATCCAGCCATCGCCTCAGGCCTGCCACGTGCGCGCGCAGAGTGGTGCGCTCGCGGTCGAAGCCGTCTGAGGCGAGGACGCTTCCGGGGCCGCCACCAAAGCGACTTGCCCGCATGACGGATTCGGGATCGAGCCCGCCAAGATCGACATCCGGCACCGCGGACGCGATATGAGCGATCACCGCCTCGCCGCGCGCGGCCGGATCGCGCGCGAGCGCTTCGGTGATCGCTTCGCCGACAAGGTGATGGGCTGCGCGAAACGGCATGCCGGCGAGCACGAGCCGGTTGCAGATCTCGGTCGCCTCCAGGAAAGACCCTTCGGCGCGAGCCAGCATTGCCTGTCTCCGCGGTGCCGCGCCCCTCACCATGACGCGGGCGAGATCGGCGGCGCTGGTGATGTTCGCCAGCGCCTCCCAGCTGCCGACCATGGATTCGGTTCCAGCGGCGATATTGTTGGTGAACGGCTTGGCATGAATCGCCGTCACGGCAGCAACCAACGCGCCGAGCGGTCCGGCCGAGCGCCCCTGTACATGCTCGAGCAGATAGGGGTTGCGCTTTTGCGGCATCATCGAGCTTGAGCCGACCAGCGAATCGGGCAGTGTCAGAAATCCGAATTCGGCTGTCATCCAGCCCTGCAGATCAGTGGCAAGGCGGCTGAGAATTGTGCCGAGGATAGCCGCCTCGCCGAGCAACCGGACGACCATGTCGCGCGACGCCACCGCGTCGATCGAATTGGACGTGACGCCGCCAAAGCCGAGCAGCCGCGCCGTCACCTCGGTCCTGATCGGAAGGCTGGTCCCGCCGGCTGCCCCAGCGCCGAGCGGACAGAGATCGACATCGCCGTCCAGGCAGTGGAGCAGCGCGCCTGCGCTCCGCAGCAGCGGCTGCACCACGGCTGCGAGATAATGCCCATAGGAGCCGGGCAGCGCGGCCTGGCCATGAGTGTAGATCGGCATCACGACGCCGGTGAAGCGCCGCGCCTTGGCGAGAAGCACGGCAACCAGGCGCAACACTGAGCGCATCAGGCCAGCGACCGGACCGCGCAGTTGGAGCCGGAGCACGGTCGCGTTGAGATCATTGCGTGATCGCGCCGTATGCAGCGCCCCCCCGGTCTCATCGCCCAGCAGGTCGATCAGGTAGTTTTCGTAGAGAAGGTAGAGCCCGCGCGGCGCATCGACGCCGTCGAGTGCCGCAAACCCGGTTTTGGCGAGACGATCGATCGTCACGAGAAGGCGCGCCGCGCGGTCGCGATCGAGCAGGCCGGATTCGACCAGCATGACCAGATGCGCCCGGTCGACTTCGCTGATGAACGCCATCTCCCATGCCCGACTGTACGGCGCCGCATGCGCGCCGAGCGCCTTGAACGCGGTCCGGGAAAGCCCGCGGCGGATGCGCCCCGTGTCGCCGGCCGTTTCGGACATTCAGGCCAGGGCCACGCTCAGCAGCGCAAGCGCGCGGTCGGCGCTGGCGCGCGCGGCGGCTGGATCGTGGCTGGCGGTCATCACATGGCCGATCCTGTCATGGAAATCGCCCGCCAGCGCAAGCGTGAAGCCTGGCTCGCGATAAAGGCTTAGATCGCAGACATCCGGCACCGCCCGCGCCTCGGCCACGCCATCCAGTGCCGCCAGCGTGCCGCCGCGATCCGGTACGAAGAAGCGGATCGAGGCATGACCGGCGGCGTTGCGCCCAAGACGCACGTCCTTCCCGAGCACGCGGCGGGTAAGCGCACGGATAAGATCGATGCCCGTCGCGCGGCGCACCAGTTCGGGGATGAAACCGCCGGCCATCCGCGAATTGACCTCGATAATCACCGGCCCCTCCGATGTCAGGCGAAGCTCAGTATGCGCTGCGCCCCAGTTGAGGTCGAGCGCCGTGACGGCCGTGAGCGCGATAGCCGCGATCGCACGCGCGTCGGCGTCGTCGAGCGCGGCTGGGAAATCATGGCCGAGCTCGATGAAGACCGGCAGCTCGGAGACATGCTTCCGGGTGATGCCGATGACCTCGCCGGCAAAGGTCTCGACTGAATATTCGAGCCCTTCGACGAGGCGCTGGAGCAGGATCATGCGGCGGATCGGAATGCCGCGTTCGTTGAGCGTGCGGCTCAGCAGCAGTGCGGCGTGCTGCGCCACCTCGTCTTCCGTCGTGCACAGCCTGACACCGACGCTGCCGCTGCCGCCGACCGGTTTCAAGACGAGCGGCAAGCCGAGGTCCCGGGCGGCGGCCCGCGCCTCATCGGGCGTGCCGGCGGCCCGCGATGCCGGCACCGGGACGCCGGCGGCGAGCAGCGCCTCATATTGGAGCTGCTTGTCCCGACAGGTTTCGATCCCGGCGACCGACGGACCCGGCAACCCGAGCCGCCCTGCCAGCCGGGCCGCCGCCAGGATGTAGTAATCGGAGGTCGAGGTCAGGCCTTTCAACTCGGCGTCCCGGCCGAGCCGCACGCAGAAGTCCAGCACCGCCGCCTCGTCGGCGGTATCGATCTCGACAATACGAACCGATTCCTCCTCGGCAAAAGGATAGAGGCCGGGCCGCGCCGCGAGCAGCACAGGCTCGCATCCCTCGGCGCGGGCGGCCCGCATGAAGAGCCGCCCGGTGCCCGTCGTGTTGCTCTCGAGAAACACGACTGTCCGTCCGTTCATGCGACCTGCCTTACCTCCGCGCCCGCAAGCACTTCCTCGATCCGCCGCCGCTGCCATGGGAAACGGCTCCAGCTGTCGCCCTCGAAGAGAGTATCGTCAACCGTGACGGGCGTTTCGGGCAGGCACGCCCGGGTGAGGCCCCGCTCCTCGATCCAGTCCGGATTATAGACGGTACTGAGATAGCGGTGGCCATCATCCGGCAGGATCGCAACGACGCGCTGATCGGGATTCTCACGCGCCCACCACGCAGCGGTCAGCCAGGCAGCGCCGCTCGTCGGGCCCATGAACAAGGCATGGCGGCAGTGGAGCTCGCGCGCCGCAAGGAATGCGTCAGCCGCATTGACCCAGAAGACCTCGTCGAAGGTCGTGTGGTCGACATTGCGCGGCATCAGGCTGTTGCCCAGGCCGCGCAGCAACCGTCCGGGCCGATCGGGCTGGCCGAACAGAACGCTGCCATGGGTATCCACGCCGACGACGTGAAGGTCGCGACAAATGCTGCCCAGAGCCATGGCAGTGCCGCACATCGATCCGCCAGTGCCGACCGTGCCGATCAGGCAGTCGATCGAGCCCAGTTCGCCGGCGAGATAGTCGGCCAGTTCTGCGTAGGACGTGCTGTTATCGGGATTCTCATATTGCGCCGGCCAGAAATGATCCGGGAATTCCTGGCGCAGGGCGGCCAGGCGATCGAGCCGCGCGCGCTGCATGCCGCCGACCGGCGCTGGTTCAGTCACGATATGGAGATCCGCGCCAAGCGCGATGATTCGGGCTTGCAGCGTCTCGTCGATCGCCGTGTCGCCGACGAGCGAGAGCCGGTATCCGCGTTCGGCACAGACCATCGCGAGCGCGAGGCCGAAGGTGCCGGATGTCGTCTCTACGATCATCGTGTCGAGACCAATGTCCCCCCGCGCTTCAGCCTGCCTGATAATGAACGAGGCCGGGTATAACTTCATCGTACTGAAGACAGCGACATGAAAGTTCGGCGCCAGTCTTACCAGGCGCGGAATTTTCAACGCATCTGATCCTTGCTTGGAAATCGTCACAGTGCTCATACCTGCACCCCTCAGTCTGTCTGGATCGCTCATCAGGGATGGGAGGGACTTTTTCACCATTTCGGTGGTTATTTTATCTCTCAGCCTCTGACGTGTCATGCCCTCACCATTTTCTTGAGCGAGAATAGCTCTTCTATAGACCTTGGCACGGGACGTCGCAGAGTTGTCACAACCAGTTTCGTTATTGTTTTACACGGCCTTGAGGCCGGATCGGACGTGCGTCCGACAGACAGATCAGGGCGCGATCGCCCGCGCCCAGCCCTTGATGACACCCATTGCCTTGGTCGCGGTCCGGTTCATCGCCAGCGGCGTGACCGTGACCTTGTGCTCGACCAGATAGCCATAGACATCGCCGCCCGGTGGCGGAGAGGGATTGGGATAGGTCATGCTGGGCTTGTAGAGCGTATCGCCATTGGGCTGCGGGATCGGGGTAAAACCGGTCAGAACCGCCGAGAGACCGCGCGATGGGAGGACGACGATACCGTCATAGTCCAGCGGAATATTGACGTTCAGCATCACGCCTTTCGGCAGCTTTTTGTCGAGCGCCTGGCGCACGATCAAGCGGACGATCGGCACCGCCTTGCTGAAATCATTGCCATAATCATCCGACAACGAGAAAGCGATGGACGGGGTGTCGCGCACGAGCGCCTCCATGCCGGCATTGACCGTGCCCGAATAGAGGTTGCCGAGGCCGGTATTCTCGCCGGCATTGATGCCCGATATCAGCAGATCGAAGGGCTTGCCGCCCGAGAGGGCGATGATGCCGAGACACGCAGCTTCGGCCGGCGTGCCCGCGACCGCGTAGCCCGTCACGCCATCGGCAAAAGCGACGGTGCGCACGATCAGCCCCTTGCCGAAATTGGGGACCGCCTGACTCATGCCGGATTGATCGCTCGCCGGCGCGACCACCACCAACGCGCACATGTCCTTCAGTGCGTCGTACAAGGCGTGGATGCCGGGCGCGCCGATGCCGTCATCATTGTCGAGCAAAAGACGACACGGCGGAGAAGACGGGGTGACAGATGCCCTGAGGGGTTGCGCGTGAAGAGGGGCTGCGCTGCAGGACAGCCCGAGCACGAACAGTACAGCAAGATGCTTCAGCGCCATGTTCGGACACTCCCCATCATTTTACATTATTTTTCCAGCCTGATTTTAGCATTGAAGGGCGTTATGCGAATAGTGCGAGATGACACCAAATCGTGATGTTTATTCTTGGCCCGCGATTTGGGAGGAGGACAGCACAGTTCGACAGGCCGCAAGATCCCATGCTGCATGCCCAACGGTCTTCAAAACCGAAACCTGCCCCTGCACTGTGGTATTTGTCGGCGCCTATCTGACTGGCGAAGCCGCGCATTCAGCACTCGCGACCCCGACGTCTCAGGTAACCGCAATATTCAACGCGAGCGCTGAGAACGCGCCAAACTAAGGATCTGCCGTTCATCTGGTTTGGACGAGCGTGGCTCCCCGCCCACGATATCTCCTCGAGCGTCAACTGCCGCGCGATGCCCGGTCGCGCGAATAGGCATCCGGGACCGCCGCCATGGCACCGTGCAGAAGAATAACGCCCGGGGATGCGGACTTCCCTCTACGTTGTTTTCAGCGCTCCATCAGCGCCGCGCCCCCCCAGGTGACAGGCAGCATTGCAGTGTCGCCACGGCTGCTGCGCGCCACCAGTTCGACCAGCTTCACGCCGGCGACCGGAACCGAGAGCGGCTGGGCTGCCATACCCCATTTGAGGGCCGGGCTCGTCGCGAGCAGCTTGCCATCTCCATAGACGGAGAACGTCACGGCGCGCGCCTTGTCGGTCGCGCTGTCATCCACCCCGACCATGGCGGTGAAGCGCGCCCCGCCATTGTTGCGCACCTCCATCCTTGAGTTCGCCAGGATGCCGATGCCCGCTGCGAACGGCTTCCCGGCGACATGCATCACTTGCCCATAGGGCGCGCTGTCGGCCCGTGCGCCGCCCCAGCCAGCATAGGTAGGCCGGTCGCCCGCGCCGCTGGTGCCGGCCCAGCCGGCCGCGGTTCGGAAGATCGTCGGATCGACGGTAGGATGGACGATGCCGTCCACAGCCGGGTTCACGCTCCCGGGCTGCTCCGACAGATAATAGCCGCCCTGAAGCGTGCGCGTCCCGCGTGCGCGGAAGATCAGCGTCTCGCGCGGCGCCACGTGGAGGCTGGTCTTTTTGGTGAAGCTGGTCCGCTGCTTGCTCCACAAATCCGTCAGTTCGATCGGCGCAGCGTCGCTGAACTTGAGATGAGCCGCGTTCAGATCGACATCATACCCGCCCGAACTCCGGTTGAAGATCGCCAGCGCCTTTTCGCCCGACGCCAGGGTTTTCACCAATATCTGCAGGTCGCTGGAATCATAGGCGAGCGTTGCCTGATTGCCGGCGGGATCCTGATCCAGGGCGATGATGTCGGCATTGCCGAAGATGTCGAGCAGCGCCTTGGGGGTCTTGCGTAAATCCGTTCCGATCATCAGCGGGGCATTGAGCATCGCCCAAAGCGCGAAATGGGACCGGGCTTCGGTCAGGTGATCGGCGTCGAAGTCGCCAGCGCCGATGTGGAGCATGTCCGGATCGTTCCACGATCCGGGATGCGCGTAGAGCGACCGCGTGACGGTAGTGTCGTAATTGACCAGCAGGCGGCCCCAGGCAGGCGAGATGTCGTCGCTGGTGCGCGAGATACTGCCATAATCCTTGCCCCATGCCCGCACGTTCGCGGCGCCCCAGACGCAGAGGGACAAAAGATAGTCGCCGTCCGGATTTTCGCGCGCCAGGGCGAGATTTATCTGCCGGAACATCGCCTGGATCGCCGGAATATCGGTCCGCGTGACCGCCCCGGAATCCAGGAACGGTCCCAGCGCCCGGAACTTGCCCGAGCGGACCCGACCGCTTTCCGGGCCATAATCGCGCAGGCCGCAGCCATCGACCTTGATGAAGTCGAAGCCCCATTTCGCGAAATAGAGCGAAACGTCCTGATCGATACGTCCGTAAAGACCAACCTCTCGTTCCAGGACATTGCCCTTGGGCAGATCATCGTCAGTCGGCGAATAAGCTTCCGAGCAGGTGTTCCGACCAAGATCCGAGTAGATGCCCGCCTTCAGTCCCATCGCGTGAAGCCGGTCCGTGAACGGCTTGAAGCTGGGAGTGTCGCCCCCGACACGCGCCGAGGGGAACTTGTCGGCGCGGATGATCATTTGCCCGTCGGGCATCCGGCGCTTCAGCGCCCAGCCATCGTCGATGTTGATGTAGCGATATCCTTTGGCAGCCAAGCCGCTGTCGACGATCTGCTGTGCCGATCCAATGATCTTGTCCTCATCGATATCGGTGGCAAAGGCGTTCCATGTGCTCCACCCCATGGGCGGGGTGGCTGCCCGCCCGGCCGTGTAGGCCGACCAGCGCCCGGTCGGGGCCAGCGGATCGTTTGGCGCTGCGGAAAGGGAAGATCCCGAGAGTGCGGCAATCAACCCCGCGGTCAGCAGCTTCTTCATCTCTCTCCCTTCCTTTCGCCCAGCGCATCGGAGGTTTCCGTATACGACAGCTGATAGCGCTACCAACTTCACGCAGCAGCATCAATCGAGAGATCGAATTTATCTCATATGCGCTATCTCACTTGCATATATGCAATCGGCTGGTACGCTCGCGAGATGAGAGTTCTAATTTGTCAGGCCCCCTTCGACGTGGCGATGGCCGATCGCCCCGAACCGCAGGCAGCCGAGGGCGAGGTTGTGGTGCGCATCCGTCGTATCGGGCTCTGCGGTACCGATTATCACATCTTTTCGGGGCGCCATCCCTTCCTGGCCTATCCACGCGTGATGGGGCACGAACTGGCCGGCGAAGTCGAAAGCGTTCCCGAAGGCTCAGCTTTCCACGTGGGCCAGGTGGTGGCGATCAACCCCTATCTTGATTGCGGGACGTGCATCGCCTGTCGCCGCGGTAAGCCGAACGCCTGCGCCAACATCCGGGTGTTGGGTGTTCATGTCGACGGCGGAATGTGCGAGGTACTCGCCGTACCGGAGCGTGCAGTGATCGACGCAAGCGGATTGACGCTCGATCAGGCCGCGATGCTCGAATTCCTGGCAATTGGTGCTCACGCGGTGGCCCGTGCCCGGCTGACTCATGGTGATCGGGTGCTCGTTGTCGGGGCCGGACCGATCGGCATCGCCACCGCAATTTTCGCCGGGCTGGATGGCGCTTCAGTCACGTTGGTCGACACGCGCCAGCCGCGGCTCGACTATGCGCGCGCGCATCTCGGTCTGGATCGCGTCGTCACGGCGGGTCCGGACCTCGCGGCGACGCTCGATCGACAGACCGGCGGCGAGATGTTCGATGCCGTGTTTGACGCCACCGGCATGCTGGCGGCGATGAGCCAGAGCCTGGCATTTGTCGCCAATGGCGGTACGCTGGTGCTCGTCGGGGTGGCGCCCGGCGATCTCGTCTTCGCCGATCCCGAATTTCATAAACGCGAGACGACGTTGCTCGCCAGCCGCAATGCCTTGGCAGACGATTTCAGGCGCGTCATCGCTGCGATGCGCGCTGGGAAGATTCCGACCGGGGCGCTTCAGACCCATAGTGTTCGCGTGGAAGACCTTCCGGAAACTATCCCGATGCTGATTGCCGAGGCTGACAATGTCCTTAAGGCTATTGCCCACTTCTGAGGCCAAAGCAGGCCGGGTCGCGCTGCTCGCGCGACTTGCGGCATGTGGCCCCTTCGGGGTCGGGGCATCGGCGCTCGGGAATCTTTATCACGAGGTCAGCGACGCTGGAGCACGTGCGGCCATCGATACCGCCTGGGCGGCGGGCATACGCCATTTCGACACCGCACCTTTTTACGGAGCTGGGTTGAGCGAGCGTCGGCTCGGCGATGCACTGCGTGAACGGAACCCAGGCGACTATTTGCTGTCGAGCAAGGCCGGCCGCCTGCTTTTCCCTGCCGAGGCACGCAACCGGGACGGATTTYGTTCCCCCATGCCGTTCAGCCCCGTCTTCGATTACAGCTATGACGGCGTAATGCGGTCGTTCGAAGCGAGCCTGAATCGACTGGGGCTCGCGCGGATCGACATTCTCTATCTGCACGATCTCGGCACCGCCACGCACGGCGCCAATCATCGATATATGTTCCAGCAAGCAGTGGACGGCGGTTTTCATGCGTTGACCGCGTTGCGGGAACAAGGTGCCGTTTCGGCGATCGGCCTTGGCGTCAACGAGGTCGAAATCTGTGTCGAGAGCATGGCCCATGCCGATTTCGACCTGTTCCTCATCGCCGGCCGCTACACCCTGCTCGATCAGAGCGCCGCGTCATTCTTCGACACCTGTCACGAGCGGGGCATCGGTGTGGTCGCGGCAGGCGTGTTCAGTTCGGGTATCCTCGCGGCCGGTCCGGAAAGCGCGGATGCGTTCCACAACTATAGCCCGGCATCCGAGGCCGTACGAACTCAGGTCGCGGCGCTCGATCGTGTCTGCAGCACCTTCAAGGTTCCGCTGCCTGCGGTCGCACTTCAGTTCGCGGCTACCCATCCCGCGGTAACTCTTCCCCTCCTCGGCGTCCGCGATGCGACGGAAGTCGAGGCCGCCGCCGGCTTTAAGCAGTTTCCCGTACCGGCGGAGCTTTGGGAGGCGTTGCGTCGCGAGGGACTTATAGCGGGCACAAGCAAAAACGCCTGACCGAGACGACGAACGAAAAAACAAGAAATTGGAGCAGGATGTTGGATAGGACCGCGAACGCACCATTGCCGGACACAGCTGACAAAGGCCGGCGCGCGTTCATTACGCCTGGCTATCGCTGGGGGTTCATCCTGGTCGTCAGCCTGTTTTTCCTCTGGGCGCTGGCCAATAATTTCAACGACATCCTCATCCGCCAGTTCCAGAAGTCGCTTGGTCTAAACCGGGCCGAGGCCGGCTTCATCCAATTCGTCTTCTATATCGGCTATTTCGTGGTGGCGTTGCCGGCCGGTCTTCTGATGCGACGCCTGGGGTACCGGGCAGGCATTCTGGTCGGGCTCAGCCTCTACGCGCTTGGCGCGCTGCTCTTCTATCCCGCCTCCCTCATGCTGAACTTCGGCATGTTTCTGTTCGCCCTGTTCGTCATCGCGGCAGGCGCGGCCTGTCTCGAAACCACCGCGAATGCCTATATCGGTGCGTTCGGCGATCCGCGCACCGCCGTGCAGCGACTCAATCTGGCCCAGGCGTTCAACGGATTGGGCGGTTTCATCGCACCGATCGTCGGTGGGCTGCTCATCTTCTCCGGCATCGAGCATTCCGGCGCGACGATCGCCGCCATGACGCCTGTGGAACTCGCCGCTTATCGCGCGAGCGAGGCGACTACGGTGCAACTTCCCTATCTGCTTCTCGCGGGTGCCGCAGCGATTGTCGCCGGCGCTGTCGCGCTGGCGCGAATGCCGGAGGGACGTTCGGGTGCCGACGCGCCGCTACGGTCGCAATTCGCTGGCCTGCTCCGGGACCGTGCGCTGATTGGCGCGGTCATCGCGCAATTCTTCTATGTCGGCGCCCAGGTTGGCATCTGGAGCTTCTTCATCGATTTCGTGAAAGACGTTTTGCCCGAGATCAGCGAGCGCCATGCCGCTTACCTGCTTTCGGTCAGCCTCGTTCTGTTCATGACCGGCCGGTTCACCGGAGCCGCGTTGATGTGGCGGATACGCCCGTCGACACTGCTCGGGGTATATGCGGTCGTCAATATCCTGCTCTGCGCCCTGGCCATGACCGGGACAGGCTGGGCCGCCCTTGCCGCGCTGATGCTGACCAGCTTCTTCATGTCGATCATGTTCCCCACGATCTTCGCTCTCGGCGTCGCAGATCTCGACACGGCGCGGCCGCTCGGCTCCTCCTTCATCATCATGGCGATCATCGGCGGCGCGATCTTCCCGCCGCTGATGGGGATCATCGCGGAGCATATGGGCGGTGTGCCGGTAGCATTGTTGCTGCCGCTGGCGTGTTTCGTCGTGATCGCGGCCTACGCCCGGCGCGTCCACCGCGCCCATAATCAACGCTAGGCCGCGGAAGGAATAGCGTGGTCCGAATTATGTCCGAGGGTGTCCGAAATTCTCGCGGCGGCGCGGCGCAGCATTTCGCGCGCGGCCTCGACGCCGACCTTTTGGGAGCCATCGATCAGTTCGAGGAACGGGATCGTAAGCGCCCCTGCGACGCCCCCGTCAAAACCGAACACCGGGCAGCTGATGTCGGTAACGCCGTGCGTGATCGGGCTTTGCCGCGCATCGAATCCACGCTCGCGGATCGCCATCAGATGCGCTGCGAACTCGTTCGGATCGAACGCGACATCCCGCTCGTCCCGCGCGGCCGCGATGATCGCCTCGGCACGCTGAGGCGTCGAAAAGGCGAGTATCACCTGTCCGGAGCAGCTGCGAATAATGTCGACGCTGCTGCCCACCTTGAGCGAGAATCCGCGCATACCCGGCTGCTCCTCGCGGGCGATGACCAGACCATGGCCGCCACTGGGCACGACGAAATGGCAGGACTGGCCCGCCTCCAGCGCGAGGCTCTGCATTTCCGGCAAGGCCGCGCGGACCAGATCCTGCGCCGGGGTCGCGCGGAACGCGATGTCGAGCAACTTGTAGGCGACGGTGTAGCGATCCGACCGGGCAGATTTGCGCAGATATCCGAGCCGCTCGAGCACGATCACGATGCGGAAGAGTTCGCCGATCGATCGCCCGAGCTCGCTTGCCATCTCGCTGACGAGCGCACCGTCCGGCCGATCGGCCAGCAGCTCGATGATCTCAAACGTCTTCTCGATGGCGGGCGCCGAATAGGTGCCTTTGGGGGCAGTGCGGACCATGAACCTCTTTCGCGCTTCTCTGCAGCCAGATGTATCGCCCAGGACTCTGCTGTAAAGCATGGCGTGTGCCCGCGATGATCGACGCGCACCAGCATTTCTGGAGCCTTGCCACATCGGGACATGAGTGGCCGACATCAGCCGAGGCCGGGATCCATCGCGATTTCGGTCCCGAGGATCTGATGACACAAGCTCATGGCCTCGATCTGGAGGCCACGGTGTTGGTGCAGTCCCAGCCCAACGACACCGATACGGACTGGATGCTTGACCTCGCCGGTCGAAGGCCGCTGGTGGCGGCGGTGGTGGGCTGGGTTGACCTCGCCGCATCGGACGCGCCGAAGCGAATTGCCGCACTGGCACGGGCGCCGAAAATGCGCGGGCTGCGGCCGATGCTCCAGTCGATCGAGGATACGGACTGGCTGCTGCGAAACGAGGTAGCGCCTGCCATCGCGGCGATGCAGCAGCATGGCCTGAGGTTCGATGCACTGGTCCAGCCGCGTCACCTGCCGATGCTCGCGCGCTTCGCCGATCGCTGGCCACAACTCCCGATCGTCATCGACCATGGCGCCAAACCGTTTATCGCCCGCGAGATGCTCGATCCGTGGCGCGCTGAGATTGCCGCGCTGTCGGCACGCGGGGTCTGGTGCAAGCTTTCCGGCCTGCGTACCGAGCAGGCCGACGCGCAGCGGGTCTCGGCACTGGCGCCCTATGTCGAACATCTCGTCGAAACATTCGGCCGGCGATTGATGTGGGGCAGCGACTGGCCGGTGCTGCATCTGTCGGGCGACAATTATCGGGAGTGGGCCGAGACCGCAGATCGGCTGGCCGGGCTGGACGGTCCGGCCCGGACGCGCCTGTTCGCAGGCGCCGCCGCAGAATTCTACGGCCTCTCGCAGGCCGCGCAATCCAGGGAAATGGGAGAGAAATGATGGCGATGAAGCCACTCAGAAAATTAAGGCTGGCACTGCTCGCGGGCATGGCGCTCTCTGCGGCGCCCGCCGTGGCGCAGTCCGGCGGCGACGCGCGCGCCACGGCTGACCGGATGGCCGCACAGATCGTCGGCAAGCTCAGCCTGGACGAAAAGCTGGATCAACTCGTCAACGTCGCTCCCGCCATCTCGCGGCTCGACATCCCGGATTACAACTGGTGGACCGAGTCGCTCCATGGCGCGCTCGGTTCGGTGCCGACCACCAATTTCCCCGAGCCAATCGGGCTCGCCGCGACCTTCGACGCACCGCTTGTCCACGACGTCGCCGACGTGATCAGCACCGAGGTGCGCGGGCTGCACACGCTGGCGCGGCAGACCGGCAAGACCGGGCGGATCGGCACCGGCCTCGATACCTGGTCGCCCAATATCAACATCTTCCGCGATCCGCGCTGGGGACGCGGCCAGGAGACCTATGGCGAGGATCCGTATCTCGCAGCGCAGCTCGGCGTGGCCTTTGTCAGGGGCATGCAGGGGCCGAATCCGGACCTGCCGAACGTGATCGCGACGCCGAAGCATTTCGCCGTCCATAGCGGCCCGGAATCCACCCGGCACGGCGCGAACGTGTTCGTCTCGCCGCATGATCTGGAGGACACCTATCTCCCCGCCTTCCGCGCCGCCATCGTCGACGGCAAGGCCGGATCGGTCATGTGCGCCTATAACCGGATCGATGGCCAGCCGGCATGCGCGAGCGACCTGCTGCTGAAGGACCATCTGCGCGGCGCCTGGAACTTCAACGGCTATGTCGTCTCGGACTGCGATGCGGTCAAAGACATCAGCGACAATCACAAATATGCGCCCGATGCCGCCGCGGCCGTTGCGGCGGCGATGCGCACCGGCGTCGACAGCGAATGCAACGGCGCGACGCTCGGCGACGCTGGCGGCCTCGGCGAACGCTATCGCGAGGCGCTCGACCGCGGCCTGATCTCAGTCGGCGACATCGATCGTGCGCTGACCCGGCTGTTCTCGGCCCGCATCCGCAACGGGGATCTGCCCGGCATCCGCAGCAATGACATCCCGCCATCGGCAGTGGGCGCGCCCGGCCATGACCGCATTGCCCTGGACGCGGCCGAGAAAAGCCTCGTGCTTCTCAAGAATGACGGCGTCCTGCCGCTGCGCTCCGGGCTTCGCGTCGCCGTGATCGGCCCACTCGGCGATGCCACCCGAGTGCTGCGCGGCAATTACTCGGCCCCCATGTCAGCCCCGCCGGTCTCGGTGCTCGATGGCCTGCGCCAGGCGATGCCGGGCGCGAGCATTACCTATGCCCCCTCCGCCCCCACCTTCACCGATGGAGACCGGATACCGACGACCGCGCTTCGCGCACCGGACGGCACGCCCGGACTGCTCGCGCGCTATTATAATGCCACCACCACCCCGCCCCGCTTCTTCCAGCCGGGCACGGCGCGCAAGATTCTTGCCGACCTGAAATATTCGCCCACACCCTCGCTCACGCGACGCGAGGCCGATGTGGGCGGACGCGGCCTCTCCCTGAAGGAGGTCAGCGATTATCACCGCGTCGTCTGGACCGGCTTCATCGTGCCGCCGGAGACCGGCACGTATCGCCTCGGCCTGAATGGGACGGATGGCGAGATGACGCTCGACGGCAAGCCGTTCGTCGATCTGAGCAAGTCGCAGTGGAACAGCCTGCCGACGATGAAGATCGTCGAATTGGTGAAGGGCAAGCGCTACCCGATCGAGATCGTCGCGACCGGCCATGGATCGGCCGGCGCCGGCCTGGTGTGGAAGCGCGTGTCGAACACGCCGGATGCCGCGCTGACCGCAGCGGCGGCGAAGGCGGACGTGCTCGTCGCGGTCGTCGGGCTCACCTCGGACCTGGAGGCGGAAGAATCGCCGGTCGAGGTTCCTGGCTTCAAGGGCGGCGACAAGACGACGCTCGACTTGCCAGCGGACCAGATCGCCCTGCTCCAGAAGGCGAAGGCCACCGGCAAGCCGCTGGTGGTGGTGGCGATGAACGGCAGCCCGATCAACCTGTCCTGGGCGAAGGACAATGCCGCCGCCCTGATCGAGGCATGGTATCCCGGCCAATCGGGCGGACTTGCCATCGCCAACGTCCTGTCCGGCCGCACCAACCCGAGCGGGCGCCTGCCGCTGACCTTCTACCGCAGCATCGACGATCTGCCGCCCTTCGGCGACTATGACATGAAGGGGCGCACCTATCGCTACTTCACTGGCAAGCCGGTCTATCCGTTCGGCTATGGCCTCAGCTATACGAGCTTCGCTTATGCGCCCGTGAAGGTCGATGCGGCACGCGGCGGTGCCGAAAAGGGCATCCGCGTCACCACCGAGGTGCGCAACAGCGGCAACCGCCCCGGCGACGAGGTCGCCCAGCTCTATCTGAACTTCCCGAACGAGCCGGGCACGCCGCGTGTGGCCTTGCGCGGCTTCCAGCGCGTCGCCCTCAAACCGGGCGAGGCACGCAAGATCAGCTTCGATCTCAGCCCGCGGGATCTGAGCGCCGTCACGCTCGACGGCACTCGCCGCGTGCTGAAGGGTCAATATCGCGTGACGGTCGGTTCGGGCCAGCCCGACACTGACGTCGCGGGCCAGTCGGCGGCCTTCGGCGTCGACAATGCGATGGATTTGCCGAAATGACCCCGAGAGAAAGTGACGCCGCGTCCGCGGCCGATGCAGCCAAAAGCGGGCACACGAGCCGTCGGTCGTTCCTTTTAGGAAGCGCTGCCGTGGTGGCCTCGGCGGGCGTAGCATCGCCAATCCTCGGCGCTGCGGCCGCCGGGCGCGAGCCCGACTTCAGCGCCATTCTCGACGATGGGACGCTGCAGGTCATCGCACTGACGGATCGCGCCTTTCGCGTGCGGTTCGTGCCCAAGGCCAGCGCGCCCATGGTTCCGACCAGCGACATCCTGCTCGACACGCGCGGGCCGCGACCGGCGCGCAAGCGTCGCGGCGACATCACCAGCCTCGTCCTCCCGCACATACGCTGCGAGATCGATGCCGGGTCGCGGCTCAGTTTCTTCGACGGGCAGGGTCGTCCGCTACTGGCCGAGGCGGGGTCGCGCCGGCTCGAGCCATCGCGCCTGGGTGACGAGACCGTGCATATCGCCGAGCAGGCCTTCGAGGCGCCTGCCGACGAGCGCCTGTTCGGCACCGGCTGCTTCCAGGACGGCGCGCTGGACCTTCGCGCGCTTCCCCGCCGCCTGACCCAGGTCAACACGCAGATCAGCCTGCCCTTCATCCTGTCGAGCAAAGGCTATGGCGTCCTCTGGCACAATCGCGGCATGGCCGAATTCAACCCGCCGCCGCATCGACTGATGCTCGAAAAGGGCGTCGCTGGAGAGGCCCGGACCGCCGATGTCACGACCACGAGCGGCAACGCCCGCGTCTCACGCCGGCTGACCCCGTTCGAGGGTGAGGTCAAGGTCGACCAGCCGGGACGGCAGGCTTTCCTGCTCGACATCGGCCAGAAGATGGCATCCATCCACCATGTAGAGATCGACGGCCAGGTGATCGTGGACTTCGCTAACCAATGGCTGCCGCCGACCACCAGCTTCTTCGCCGACCTCGCCGCTGGCACCCACAAGGTGAAGGTGCTGGCGAACGATGCGGACAAACCGGTGCTCCATTACGGCCCGGCCACGGCGCAGACCGTGTGGCGCGCGCCGGTCGCCGAGGCGATCGATTATGTGGTGATCGCCGGACCTGGCGCAGACGAGGTCATGACAGGCTATCGCGAGCTTCTGGGCCCGACCTCCATGCTGCCGCGTTGGGCTTATGGTTATATCCACTGCCGTGAGCGGTTTCATTCGTCCGAGGAAATCCTGACGAACCTGGACGAGTTCCGCCGCCGCAAGCTGCCCGTCGACGTGATGGTGCAGGACTGGCAATATTGGGGCAAATATGGCTGGAACGCCATGCGCTTCGACGAGGCGCATTATCCCGATCCGGCCGGCCTGGTACGCGACCTGCACCACCGGAATGCCCGCCTCATGCTGTCGGTCTGGTCGAAGGTCGGCAGGGAGACCGAGCTTGGCAAGCAGGTCGCTGCCCATGGCTATTACATCCCCGACACCGAATGGGTCGACTTCTTCGATCCGGAGGCGACCGCCTTCTATTGCCGCGAGCATGACCAGCGGCTGGGCAAGCTGGGCATCGACGCCTGGTGGCAGGATGCGACCGAACCGGAAAATGACGATCTTACCGGCCGTATGACCGCTGCTGGCCGGGGCGAGCATGTCCGCCTCGCCTATCCGCTCCAGGTCGCGCGGGCGGTGCACGACGAACGGCGCAAAGCCGAGCCGAACGTGCGACCGATGATCCTCACGCGCTGCGCCTTCCTCGGTCAGCAGCGCTATGCTGCCGCGACATGGTCGGGCGATATCGGCAACGGATGGGATACGCTGGCCCGCCAGATCCCGGCCGGGCTCAACATGGCAGCGGCCGGCTATGCTTATTGGACCGTCGATGCCGGTGGCTTCTTCCGGCCGGGCAAGGGCCAATATACCGATCCGGCCTATCACGAGCGCTTCCTGCGCTGGTTCCAGTACGCGACCTTCCTGCCGCTGCAGCGCGTGCACGGGTACCAGACGGACACCGAGTTCTGGCGCTACGGCGAGCGGGTCGAGACTGTGGCACGCCAGTATCTCGAACTGCGGTACCGAATGCTGCCCTATGTCTATGGGATGGCCGGCGAAACGGCACTGACCGGCGTGCCGCTGATGCGCCCCTTGGTATTCGATTTTCCCCAGGATTCATCCGCTCTCGAAGAACGGCACAGCTACATGTTCGGCCGCGCCATCCATGTCGCTCCAGTGCTTGAGGCCGGCGTGTCGAGCTGGCCCGTCTACCTCCCGCGGACGGACGGCGGGTGGCTCGACCTGTGGACGGGCGAGCGCCGCGAAGGCGGTCTCAAGCACCCTATTCCCGTTCCGCTCGAACAGCTTCCCCTCCACGGACGCGCGGGCAGCATCCTGCCGATGGGCCCGGTCCTTCAGTCAACCGCCGAAGCAACGGGGGAGACGACCCACCTGTTCGTCTTCCCGGGGGCAGATGGACGATTCGAGCTGTACGAGGATGACGGGCTGAGCAACGCCTATGAGCGCGGCGCCTATTCGATCATCCCGATGCAGTGGGACGACGGCAAGCGCGAACTCACGATCGGTCGCCGCCGCGGCGATTTCCGGGGAATGCTGCCCCGGCGCAGCTTCGACCTCCACCTCGTCAGCCCAGCCGACACGCCCCTGCGCCCCGGCGCAGGGATCGCACGGGCTTATGCGGGCACTTCGGTGCGGCAGCGCCTTTAGGTGCTCGGCCCCGAGCGTGCGAGGTCGGGCAATGTCAGACTAACCGGGCGACCAGCCTTCAGCATGACGCTGACCTGCTGACGACCCAGGCGAACGGTGCGCTTTCCGGCGATTCCGCCGGTCAGCGTGACCGCCGCAAGCTTGCCGTCCCGCCAGGACAGGTCCACCCGGCAGCGTCCGCGCGCGCGAAGGCCAGTGACGGAGCCGGTCGGCCAGGCCGATGGCAATGCGGGCAGCAGCAGGATCTCGTCACCCCGGCTCTGCATCAGCATCTCGGCCATCGCGGCCGCGCCGCCGAAATTGCCGTCGATCTGGAACGGCGGATGCGCGTCGAACATGTTGGGATAGGTGCGTTCCGGCCCAAGAAGGAACCGGAGGATGCGATGTGCATGCTCGCCGTCACGAAGCCGCGCCCAGAGATTGGCGCGCCATGCCGTGGCCCATCCGGTCGACTCGTCACCGCGCAATTCGAGCGAGCGTTGCGCAGCGCGGGCAAGATCCGGCGTATCGTCAAGGTTGATCTGGTGGCTCGGATAGAGCCCGTAGAGATGCGAGACGTGGCGGTGATGCGGCTCCGGTGCGGCCGCGTCCCAATCCGCATGCCATTCCTGCAACTGGCCCTGCGCACCGATCCGGTCCGGCGCGAGGCGCGCGCGCGTCGCCCGCAGTTGAGTGGCGAAGTCGGGATCGACCTTCAGGGTCGTCGCGGCCGCGGCAACCTGATCGAACAGGTCGCGCAGGATCTGCATGTCCATCGCCGGGCCGGCGCAGATCGACGCGCCCTTGGGATGGATGTTCTCCGGCGACACCGACGGGTTGGTGACGAGCTCGCCAGTCACGGGATCGGGTTGCAGCACATCGAGGAAGAACAAGGCCGCATCATGCATGAGCGGATAGACCGAGCGCAGATAGGCCAGGTCGCGCCCGTAATCGTAGCGGTCCCACAAATGGGTGCAGAGCCATGCCCCACCGAGCGGCCACAGGCCCCATTGCGCCCCGTCGATAGGCGCCGTCGCGCGCCAAAGGTCGCTGTTGTGATGCGCCACCCAGCCGCGGGCGCCGTACATCTCGCGCGCCGTCCGTGCCCCGCTCTCCGCCAGTTGGCGGACCATCGCGATCAACGGCTCTGTGCATTCGGCGAGCCCGGTCGGCTCCGCCGGCCAATAGTTCATCTCGGTATTGATGTTGATCGTGTATTTCGAGCCCCAGGGCGGGGAAATGCTCTCGTTCCAGATGCCCTGAAGGTTCGCCGGCTGGTTGCCCGGCCGCGAGGAACAGATCAGCAGATAGCGGCCATATTGAAAGTACAGGGCCGCCAGCGCGGGATCGTTCGAACTTTCGCTGGTCCGGATACGTTCGTCGGTCGGGCGATCCGCCGCCGGCGTCGAACCGAGATCGAGCGCGGCGCCGCGAAAAAGGCGTCGGTGCTCGATGGCGGTTTCGCTCGCGATCTTTGCGAAGGTCAGCTTGCTCGCCTGTGTGATCTGGCGGGCCGTCACGGCCGTCGGATCTCCCGAAACATCGGCAAAACCGCGATAGCTGGTGGCGATCGCGATCAGCAAGGTCACGGCATTGGCCCCGCGCACCGAGACGCCCGTCTTGCCCGCTTCGATCTTGCCACCCGTCGGCAGCACGCGGACGCGCGCCTCGAACCGGAGCGCGGCAGCGATAGTCTTCTCGGCGCGATTGCGGCCGGCAAGCAGTAGCGTATTGCCCGATACCGTCACCGCCGCGTCCTGCGGCGAATTGAGCCCGATATCGAGGTCGAGGGCACCAGGCCGGTCAGCCTCGATATGGACCGCGATCACCTGGCGGGTCGGGGACGCGACCACCGACCGGCGATAGCCTATGCCGTTGGAGGTGAAGCGGGTCGTGGCCACGGCGGCATCGATATCCAACTCGCGCTCATAGCCGGTGACCGCCTCGGCCACCACGCCGGGCATGTCGATCGTCAGGTCACCGACCGTCTGATACGGCATCTGGCTTAGGGGTTTGGCCATGAGCTTCGCATTGGCGAGTGCCTGCGCCTCCGCATATTGGCCAGCGAAGATCAGGCGCCGCACCTCCGGCAACGCCCCGCGCGCCTCCGGATTGACGGGATTATACGGGCCGCCGGCCCAAAGCGTATCCTCGTTCAGCTGCAGCCGTTCGTGCGCCGTGCCCCCGAAAACCATCGCACCAAGCCGGCCGTTGCCGACCGGCAGCGCCTCGGTCCACACATGCGCCGGCTGGCGGTACCATAGGCGATCACGGTGCGGCGCCGTGGCTTCGCCGATGGACGCGCCAGGGAGGATCAAGCCGGCGGCGGTGGCGGCAGAGCCGCCCAACACCGCACGCCTGGTGCAACCGCCATTTTTACCAAGCGCCATCTTCAAACTCCCAATTGGGCCCGCGGCGTCTTGCCGCAAATCCGGGTCATGCGATCTCGTCTGGATCAGCTCCGACAGCAGATCATGTCTTGTTACCATTCGTCGAACCTAGACGCGCATCGCTCCATCCAGAGACAAAGCGAGCCGCCGACCATGAGTCAGCGGCCCGAGGAGGGACCGATCTCAGCTCACGGACAATGTCATTTTGCCGCTGCCGGAATTCGATTCGCGATAACGGGCAGGCATCTCGTCGCCGTAGCGACCTCCAGGCTCTCCTTATCGTCACGCGTCGATGCGCGGTGAGATTTCATTCATGAAAACTAGCTCCCATATCCGGTTGCTGCAAGCCATATCGTGGCTTGAACCCAGCACGCCAGCGAACGAACTCATCCCGACGGGGCAATGACGAACCAAGCAGCGAAGCTGCCCTACCCTGCTGGTTTCGCCAATGCAGCACGGGGCAGAGCAAGGGTGGCAATCAGACCGCCGTCCGGGGCGTTCCTCAAATAAACCCGCCCGCCAAAGGTCCTGGCTTGCGCACGCGCAATGGTCAGGCCGATTCCGGTACCACCGGTTTCACGCGAACGGCTCGTCTCGCCGCGCACGAACGGCTCGAACATCCGTTCAATCTGGCTTTCCGGGATACCGGGGCCTTGGTCGCGTATGTCGATATTGAGCCCATCGTCGGTGTGAACGACCCTGATATCGGCGCGAACGCCATATCTGACGGCGTTTTCCACAAGGTTCTGCATGACTCGGACCAGAGCGTCGGGCTTCGACCGGATCAGGACGCGGCATTCCTGGCTCGACACGTCCAGGCCTTCCTGCGCCGCGTCGTCGACCAGGCTTTCCAGCAGGGAGTTCAGGTCGAGCACCGTCCAGTCCTCGGTGGATTCACCGCTGCGCGCAAGCGCCAGCCCCTCCCGGACGAGCCGAAGCATGGTAGCCAGATCGTGCACCAGGCGGTCGCGAAGGTCGACATCTTGTATCTTTTCGAGCCGGAGCCGCATGCGCGTAAGCGGCGTCTGCAGATCATGGCTTATGGCAGCGAGGATACGCGTCCGTTCGCGCACCCCCTCCCGCACGCGCTGTTGCATGACGTTGAAGGCGACGAACGTCTCCCGCACGTCCGCCGGCCCGGTTTCGGCGATGGGTTCGGAGTCGATATCGTTCGAGAATGCATGGGCGGCCGCAGTCAGCTTGTCGAGCGACGCCAGTGCAAGCCGGGATACGATGACAGACAGGGCGGCCGCGGCAATCACGATCAGCAGGATATATATCGGGTTCAGCGTCGCACTTCGCTGCACGCCCAACGCCGGCAGGTCGAAGGCGATCGTTATGAACGGACCGCTCTCCGGGCTGCGCGCGCGCACGACCCAGCATTCCGGCAGCATCGGGACGAATCCGGCAGCCCGCTTGCTGAACTTGTTCTTCAGGTCAGCGGTGAAGGGCCCGAAACAGTCTTCGAAGCGCCCCAGAAAACCTGTCGCCTCCCGGCTCTGCGGCAATCTCTTCCTCAGGGCCGTTTCCAGGACCTGATCTGTCCGCTGCCCCACACCCTCCCTGCCCTTGTAGGTGTGTGCGCCAATGATGCCGCCGCTCGTCAACAACGCCCGGGTCTGTAGTGGCGCAACGTCGAGACGACGGAGCACATCTTCGGTGCTCAAGGCGATCCGTTCGGCCCTGAACCGTTCGAACTCGTGCTGGCGCACACGCTCTGCAACCGCCAGGGCCGTGATCGCCGCCACGCTCATACCCAATGTCAGGATGATGACTAGCCGGCCAGCGAGCGAGGCCGCGAACCGGCGGACGCCGACTGGAAATTTCACAGGAATTCGACGTCGCTTGCGAGGCAATAGCCCTGATTCCGAACCGACATTATCAGGTCTTCTCCGCCTGGCTGCTGGGCGAGTTTCCGGCGGATTCGATAAATGCGGCTGTCCAACGAGCGGTCGAGCCACACCGTCATCTTGCGTTCGGGTGCCAAATCGTCGCGCTGGAGCCCGCGATGGGGGGCGCGAACAAAGCGCAGCAATGTATCATAGTCCCCGGACGACAGCATGACGACGCTGTCGTCCGGGGCGATCAGGCGTCGCTTCACTAGGTCGAGCCGCCAGGGACCGAAACGAGCGAACCGGGCACCGCGCTCGCTTCCTCCAGCTTGCGGCCCCTGCACGCGCCGCAGCAATCCTCTTACCCGCGCCGTCAGCTCACGCGGTTCGAAGGGCTTGCTCAGATAGTCGTCCGCACCGCTCTCCAACCCCAGAATTCTATCCGAAGAGGCGTCGCGTGCTGAAATGATGATAATCGCGGTATGTGAACTCGCGGCTCGCAATTGCCTGCATAATTCGATCCCATCCCCATCGGGAAGCGTGAGATCGAGGATGATGATGTCCACCGCCTTGGAGGCAAGCTCAAGCGTTGCCTGGCGAATATCTTCGGCCGTCTCGACGTGAAATCCGGCCTGCGACAGCTGTTCCCGCAGAAGGTCCCGGATTTCGCCGTCATCGTCGACAATAAGGAGGCGTCCCGACGGGACAGGCGCAATATCGGTCACGACCGAGATCATAGGGTTCGCCGGTAATTGCGTAAGAGCCTACGACAAATTGACACAAAACGATCCCGGATGCTCACACGGGGCGCGGAGATCGTCGATATCACGGGCCGACGTAGCGTAATATCCAACGCCGCGACGGTGGAGACCGGCTTGCCACGATGCCCTGAGCACGATCGGTTTTATTGCCGAGGACTGCTCACTTTGCGAGGGGCCGCGGCCCAGGGCAGGCACTGCACACCTCCCTTGCCCGCTGATAGTCCGTTCCGTCCTGCCATCGTGGAAGCATCGCCTCGCGACGCGTACGGCCTCGCCTGCTATGTCGGGATGGTATTTGCAGCAGTCGGATAGAGCTGGGCGGCAATCCCTTCCGCCGCGTCCTCTAGGGCAAGGCGCAGCTCGACCTGCCGGGTGCTATCTAGCGCCGCGGGACGGGCGGATCCGGAAATGGCGGCGATGATCCTGTTGCGACGATCGCGGATCGGCACGGCGACACAGCGCATGTGTAGATCGAGCTCACGGTCGTCGGTCCCGTGACCCTGAACCCTTATCTGCTCGATTCTGGCCCGAAGCAGGTCCTTGTCTACGATCGTATGCGGCGTGAGCGCCACCAGTTCATCTTCCTCGAGAAAACGGTCGAGATCCTCCACGGAAAGGCCAGATAGCAGCACCTTGCCCAGCGCCGAGCAATGAGCACTTGCCCTGCCCGGTATCTCGGAGCGACCGGAAACCATGACATAGCTGACCATGCCGGCGTCGAGGACGCCGACCTGAACCGTAACACCAAAGCGTCGCACGATGTCCCGGGCGAAAGGTGCCGCCATGACACGCAGCAAATCATTGACCATCACGCCCTGTGACAGAGCGGCCAGCAGCATTCCCGGCCGGAACCCTCCGCGTGGCCCCCGTATCACGGCGCCGACAGCCTCCAGTGACATTACCAGCCTGTACCCCGATGCTTCAGGCATCCCGGCGCGCCGGCTCAGCTCCCGGCAGGTCACCCATTCTCCCGGACGCTCGAAGCCGCGCAGAAGGGTGAATGCTCTGAGAATGGAGTTGTTGATTGGCGTTGACATCTTCTTCCTTCCCCAAGGTCTATCTGTCGTTCCTCACGCGACGACGAGCTTGCGGGCCTTCACCCTGATGCGCGCCATCTGATGGTTGCAGCTCATGTAGAGATGCCCGTCTCCCGCCAGCTCACAGTTCGAGACGATGCTGTTGGTGACGATCTTGCCGAGCAGCCGACCGGCCGGCGAAACGATGGCGATCCCGCCCAGCATCGACGTCCACATATTGCCGGCGGAATCGATCTTCAGGCCGTCTCCCCGCGTGATTCCGGTCGTCTCGGGGTCGATGAAGACCCGGGTCTCGGCGATCATGCCGTCACGGTCGAGGCGATGAGCCAGCCAGCCGCGATTTCTGTCGGTGCAATAGAGGGTGGCGCCATCGGGCGAGACACCGATTCCGTTGGGGACCTGGAACTTGCCGACCAGCGCCAGCGTGCCGTCGGGCTTCACGCGGAAGACTCCGGTGAAATCCAGCTCACGCAGTCGGGAATTCAGCGTATCCTTCAGCCCATAGGCAGGATCTGTGAAGTAGATCGAACCGTCGCGTGGCGACACGCAGATATCGTTCGGACTGTTGAACCGTTTCCCATCGAACCGGTCGTGCAGCACGGTTCGCCGCTTCGTTCTATAGTCGACCCGCACGAGGCATCGATTGCCGCTGTCGGCGACCAGCAGTCCGCGACGTGTGGCATAGAGTCCGTTCGAACCGGGCTCCTGGATCGAGTCCGGAAACAGGGGGCCGACATAGCCGGACGGCTTCAGCCATGTCGTATCGCCCTGCCCGACCTTCAGTCGGTGGATCTGGTTTCCCTTCACGTCGGAATACAGGAGATATCCGTCACCGCCGCCCACCCAGGTCGGACCTTCGCACCAGACCAGGCCCTCGGTGAGCGGTTCGACGACGGCATCGGCATCGATAAGCGCATCGAGGGCTGGATCGAGCCGTTCGACCTTGCCGGCGACCCAGGCAATGGAATCGACCCCGGCCTGGGCAAGCAGCGCTCCGCCCGCCGCTAATCCGATGCCACCCGCCAGACCGGTCGTCAGGATGTCGCGACGGGTTATCATCGTCATTGCGCCCTCCCTCTTCAGCGCGCGGCCAGGGTCAGGCGCCGATCACGACGTCCCGAAGGCCATGATCGTACGACTGCGATACGTCTCTCCGGGCATCAGCGTCGTCCGCGGAAAATGCGGATGGTTCGGGGAATCCGGATGGTGCTGCGTTTCCAGGGCAACGCCGGCCCGGAGCGGGTATTTGACCCCGCCCTTCATGACCCTGTCGGTGCTGATATAGTTCGCGGTGTAGAGCATGACCCCCGGCTCGGTCGTGTAGAGCCGTAACGTCCGACCCGAGTCCGGATCGACCAGCGTGGCAGCCTCGGCGACGTCGCCGGGAATGCTCGAGCGCCGCAGCACATAATGCACGTTGAAGCCGCGATTGGCGACCATCTGCGGCTCCTTGGCCATCAGATCCTGCCCGATTGGCTTCCCGGTCGAGAAATCGAACGGCGTGCCCTTCACCGCCCTGATTTCCCCGGTCGGCGTGTTGTTCGGCAGCGCGTCCATGTAGAAATCGGCGTCGATTTTCAGGTTATGGCGCAGGATGTCGCCATTGCCGGCGCCCGCCAGGTTGAAATAGCTGTGGTTGGTTAGGTTGACGACGGTCGGCTTCGTCGTCGTCGCCTCATAGTCCACGATCAGCCGGTTGTCGGACGTCCACACATAGGTGACCTTCGCCACCACCTTGCCCGGAAAGCCCTGATCCCCGTCGGGACTGACGATCGTGAAGCGGACGCCTTCGCCGTCCCGTGTGCGGACCCGGGTTCCGGCCCAGGGCCGGGTGCCGAAGCCCTGCGGGCCGCCATGCATGCTCGAACCGGAATTGCCCTGGGTGGTGAGCTTGTATTCCACCCCGCCCAGCGTGAACTTCCCGCCGACGATCCGGTTGGCGTAGCGCCCGATGACCAGGCCGAATTGCGGGCCATTATTGGTATTATAGTCGGCCGGCTTGTCGTAACCGAGCACGACGTCAGCCAATTTGCCCGTACGATCCGGCACCGACAGCGTCGTCACCGCGGCGCCGAGATCCATGACGGAAACCTGCGCGCCGGCCGCATTGGTCATCCTGAAACGGTGCACCGGCCGGCCGTCCGGCATGCGACCCCAGATGTCCTCCTTGATCGTCGTACCGACGCTCCGCGCGGAAGCCGGCGATATCAGCGGCAGGAGCATCGCCAGAAGAAAGAAACGTGATGGCTTCATTGCGTCACCTGAATCAAAAAAAGGGGGAGGCTCGAAAGCCTCCCCCAAAGGGATCACTAGAAGCGGAACCGGACGCCACCAGTGAAGTAACGGCCAATCGGATCATCGCCATTCGTGACCGGGACGAAGAAGCCCGGCACGGTGCTGGCGGCTCCGGTATTCACGAAGGGAGACGGGTCCTTGTCGAACAGGTTCTGGACCGTGAGGAAAAGCTGCGCCTCGCCGCCGGAACGCTTGAGGCGATAGGCCAGCGTAAGATCGGTGAAGGCATTTGCGCTCAGTCGCGGCGCATCGAAGACTTGCGCCGGGTTGCTGCTGCGGCTGGTGCCGCTGTGCCACCGTTCCTGGACGTCGACCGAGAACGCGGCGATGTCGTAATGGACGAAACCGGTGAAACGATAGGCCGGAAGGCCGGCCGCTCCCGCGCGGTTGAGCGTGGGCGATCCCGGGAAATTCGCCGAAGAGTTCTCGGGCTGCCAGGCGAAAAGGCCGCGAATGTTGAAGTTGCCCGCGCCGAGCTGGGTCCCGTAGTTGATCTCGGCATCGATGCCATGCGTATTGAGCGTGGTGACGTTCAGCGAGCGTGAATAGGCCCGCGTCGGGAAGTTTGCGGCGCTGTGATCGCTGAACGGCAGCGGGCGTTCGAACAGCGAGCAAAGTGGCGACGTGCCGTTGCTGTTCTCACATTCCAGCTGGACGGTACTGGTGCTCGCAGAGACGCCACCGATCGCGTTCTTCAGGGCGATATCATAATAGTCGATCGCGACGCTGAACCCCGGCAGCCAGTTCGGCCGATAGACGGCGCCGACCGTGAAGGAGCGCGCAATTTCCGGCTTCAGATTTGGGTTGCCGGAGCTTTCGACCGGCACGATGCCGGTGATGCCACCGGTATGAAGATCGTTGAAGCCCGACGGATTGACGTTCACCGGCGCATAGAGATCGTTGAGGTTCGGTGCGCGAATGTCGCGCGACCGGGTCGCACGAATGCGCAGTTCGTCGGTGAGATGCCAATCGAGACCGACCTTCCAGGTCGTGACGTTCCCGCTGGTATTGTAATGCGTATAGCGGAAGGCGCCGTTGACGTTGAGCGATTTGGCGATGGCCGAATCCACCAGCAGCGGGACATCGACTTCGATCGCGCCCTCGCTCACACGCTGGTGCCGGTCGCGCTGGTCGCCCACCACGTTCGATGCGTAAACCAGCGTAGTGGCGGTGCAATTGCCGAACCGCAGGCCGGTGCAGTTGGCCCGTTCGGTCGGCTGCGTGTCACTGATGAGGTCCATGCTCAACGAGCGATATTCGCCGCTCAGCGCAACCTTGACCGGGCCGGCCCACGTATCGAAGAACGATCCGGCAATGCTGGCAGAGACGTCATCCATCTTGTTATGGAGATGGAAATAGGTGTCCTTCAGAATGTAATTCTGCGCCTCGAGCGAGATCGACCGTTCGCCGAAGGGATTGATCGGCACGCAGCCGGGATAGAGGCCCGGATTGGTCAGCGTGACGTTGCATACGATCTGCCCGTTCGGCGCAACCACTGCGTCCAGACCGGCGTATAGCCTGGCGAGGTCCATATTGGCGACCGTCGCGACATCCTGCCAGGATTCGCTGTGCGAATAAGCGACGTCCCAGTTGAATTTGCCGACCTTCCCCTCAAGCCCGGCAATCGCGAAATAATTCTTGATCCATGCCGTGGGGGTGAGACGCGGCGCCTCCGTGATCTGCTTCGAATAGTTAAAGGTCGTCTCGCCGGCTGCGGCCATCGCAGCACGGTATTCCGGCAGCAAGAACGCGTTGGATGAAGAAAACTTGAGGTTGTTGATGGCGTTCTCCTCTTTGGAGAACTGGTTGAAAGATTTGGTCCCGGTTGCCTGGACGTAGAAATGCGTCGAATCGCTCACGTCGAAATCGAAACGGGCAAAGGCCTGGGTCGACCGCAGGCTGGCCTGAAGCGTGGAATCGTAGAAAGTGCCGTCACCGCCACTTTCGACCCCGGTCGAACCCGTCGGCGTCCCATGGACGAACGGGCGCAGCGTATTGTTCGGGCCGCCGAAGACCCGATCGGCAAGAACACCCGATCTTATGATCCCAAAACGGCTGAAGTTGGTGAGGCGTGTGTTCGTCACGACGCGATACGGGTTGGTCGCACTGCCCGCACCCTGGGTCGAATAGACCAGGCGGCCATATTCCCGGCTGAGTTTGCTGTCGATGCCTTCGGAATTATAGTGTTCGAGGCTCGCTTCGAAGTGACCGCGCCCACCGAACAACGACGTGCCAAAGGCACCACCGATGCGATAAGAGGCATCGTCCCCGATGCCCGATTCACCACCCTGGATATTGAGTTTCAGCCCATTGAAGTTCCGGTCGACGACGAAGTTGACGACGCCGGTGATGGCGTCCGAGCCATAGACGGCGGAGGCGCCGCCGGTCACGACATCGACGCGCTGCAGAAGCAACTGCGGAATGGTGTTGGTATCGACCAGATTGTCCGTCGTCGTCGGCGGGAAGCGATGGCCATCGAACAGGATCAGCGTTCGCCCGGCACCAACGTTGCGCAGGTTCAGATAGTTGCCGGAGAAGTTGCGCTCCGCAGCGCCGAGGTTGGACTGATTGTTCGACCCCGAAAAGACCGGGAGCTTGTTGAGGCCGTCGGGAATGTTCGATGGCGTCACCTGCTGGATCTGCGCGGTCGTCACCACCGTCACCGGTGTCGGCGAGTTATTGCCATTGGTGATAACGCGCGATCCGGTCACGACGACGTCGTCAGCGACATCCTGGGCGGCAGACTCCGCCTTGCTACTGCCATCGGCCTGCTGAGCTAGTGGCGGCGGAACGGCGGCGGGATTTGGCTCCGCCGCATTTGCGGCAGTCGACATGAGTGTAGCGATCGAGATGCCTGCCGCTGACACGCACAGTGAACGGCGAAATACTCGCAAAGACATCGATTCCTCCCCAACAGGCCCATTGAACTGGGCTCACTGATTGAGATGAGCGTCCGGGGAGTTTCCGTTAAACCGAAGAAAAAATACTCAGACAAACTTTACGTGAGTGACGCCACCAACTGGCGTAGCCCGCCAAGTACCTCATACAAGCCGATATCTTGTCGCCCGCCTCTCGCGGGACCTTGTGGCGGACATGTGGCGGCGCGGACGGACCTCTCCGCCCGCCCGCGCGCCCGTATCAGGGTTTCACGTAGAGCGGCATCTGCCCGCGGCCGGCTAGCTTCATGCGGTAGATGCTGCTGGACCCGGCGATATAGACGGTCTTGCCGTCATCGGCCCAGCCGAGATTGGCAGCCACTTCAGGCAGCTTGATCTGGCCGAGGACCTTGCCGTCCGGCGCGATGACGCGGATGCCACCCGGACCCGTGGCCCAAATATTGCCCGCCGCATCGACCTTCAGCCCGTCCGGCACATCGTCCGCAGTGCCGGGCCATTTCACCAGGGCCTTGCCGTTCGACACGGTGCCGTCGGCCGCAACATCATAACGCCACAGCGCCATGTCGGGCAGCGAGTTGCTGACGTACAGGATCTTGCCGTCGGGCGAGAAGCCGATACCGTTGGGGAAAGGCAGATCCTTGACCGCCGCAGTCAGCTTGCCGCCGGCATAACGGTACACGCCGCTGAACGGGATCTCCTTGGCTGGATCCTTGAGCTGCCCGGCAAGGCCGAAGGGTGGATCAGTGAACCACAGCGACCCGTCGGGTGCAAAGACCAGGTCGTTCGGGCTGTTGAAGCGCTTGCCCTCGAACTTGTCGAGGAAGGTCGTCATGCCGAGCTTGCTGTCGAGACGGACGATCCGGCGGTCGCTGTGCTGGACCAGAAGGACGGTGCCGTCCTTGTCCATCACCATGCCGTTCGAGCCCTTGAACTTGCTGGTCGACTTGGTCGGCGTGCCGCCGGAATTCTCGATCAGCGTCTCCGCCTTGCCGTCCGCGGTGACCGCGATCAGCTTGCTCTCCGGCACATCGGAGAACCAAAGCCGCCCCTCATGCCACATCGGGCCTTCGGCGAAGGTGAAGCCACCCGCGACCTTCTCGATCGCCGTGCCCGGCGCGATCACCGCGTCGAGCGCCGGATCGAGCCGCTCTACCGAGGTCCCCGTCGTGGCCTCGGCCGAATTGGCCACGACCGTGGCATTCGCCTGGTTGTCGGCGCCACCGGCGCCGCCCGTGCAAGCGGCAACGGCCAGCGCGAGCGGGCCTGCAAAGGCGATATTGCTTCTCTTCAACGTCTCTCTCCTTACTTGAAGACATGTGCTTCTGGATATGGTCCGGCCCCGCCCAACCAGAGGCCGGAGAACCGTGTCAGGCGGGATGCTTGATGTCCGCCTCCGGGTCGATGAGCAGCCAGCAAACCGCACCGACAAGGGCGGCCGCGGAGGTGACGAGGAACGACCCTGTCCAGCCGAATTGACTGGCGATGATCGGCGATATCTGCGCCACCACCGCGCCGCCGATCTGGCAGCCCATATTCATCACGCCCGAGACCGAACCCGCCGACGATTTGCCGAGGTCGGCGCTCAGCGTCCAGAAAGCGCTTTGCGACAGGTATAACGAGCCCGAGCCGAGCGCGAGTACGACGGCCGCAAGCCGGGCATCCGCAACCTGGGTCGCCAGTGCGACGAACAACGCGGCCAGGGCCATGCCTATTGCAGCAGGATAACAGCGGCCGACTCTCTTCGAATAACGGATAGATAGCTTGTCCGACATATAGCCGCCTGCCGATGAGGCAAGCGCCATGGCGATGAAAGGCAGCATTCCGTAGAGGCCGCTGGATTTGAGGTCGAGCCCGCGGACCGCAGACAGATAGTTGAAGAACCAGGTGAAGAAGATGAAGGCGACATAGCCGAAGCAGAAATAGCTGAGCGTGAGCAGCCGGACGTGGCGGCTCGAAAAGATCTGGCCCCAGCTCAGCATCGCCTCGCTGCGACTTCCCTTCGCGGCGGTATGGCCGGCGATGTCGGCCGCGATGAAATCGCGTTCTTCCGGCTGCACCATCGGGTGATTCTCGGGCCGTTCGCGCGCGGCGATCAGCCAGATGGCCAGCACGACCAGCCCGATGGCAGCGCTCGCCCAGAACGCCGCACGCCAGCCATGGGCCGCCATGATGAACGAGACGAGCGGCGGCGCGACACCCGCGCCGAAGCCGACCCCGGCAAAGATCAGGCCATTGGCCAGTCCCCGCTCCGCCGACGGGACCCAATTGGCGACCAGCCGGTTGCTCGCCGGATAGATGACCGACTCCCCGATGCCGAGCATCAGCCGCAGCACGATCATCATGCCGAAAGCGCCGGCCATGGTGGTCGAAACCATCGCGATCAGCGCCGTCAGGACGCTCCACCACACCAGGCCGATCGCAATGATCCGATAGGCCCCGAACCGATCGGCCAGACGCCCCGCGATAGGCTGGGTAAAGGCATAGCCGATCAGGAAGGCGGTAAAGATCGTTCCGAGTTGCACATCGGAAATACCCAGATCGACCTTCAGCACCGGCGCCGCGATCGAGATGTTCGTCCGGTCCAGATAGGAGACGGCCGATACCAGGAATATCAGCCAGATGATGAGCCAGCGTATCTTGCCGATTGGCACGGCACTTTTGGTTTTGGTCACATAGTCTCTCCCGAACGATATGGTTTCAACGTGATGTGCAAGAAGCGTTCGCGCTGGCCCCTGCCCCGCGACACTCCCGTTCTTCTCAAAAGCGGATGCGGACTCCGGCGGTGAAATAGCGGCCGATCGGATCGTCGCCGTTGGTGACCGGGACGAAAAAGCCAGGCACGGAACTCTGCGCGCCGGTCGCCACATAAGGTGGCGGCTGCCTGTCCCACAGATTCTGGATCGTCAGGAACGGGCGCGCGGAAAAGCCCCTTCCCGCGCCGAATGCGCCAGCCTTGAACTCATACGACAGGGTAAGGTCGGTATACGCCGCCGCCGATACGGGCGCGGCATCGAAGATGAGCGTGGGATCGCTGCTCTGCCGGGTCGAACTGTGCCAGCGCTGCAGGACGTCGATCGCGGCGCCTCTTCGATCGTAGTGGATGAACGATGCCGCGCGGTATCGTGGCTGGCCACGTCCGTCGGATGCGCCGGCGCGATCGAGCGGTGTCGACCCTTTGAAGTTCACCGTCACATTCTTCGGCTGATAGGACAGGAGACCGCGAAAAGTGAACGTACCGCCGGCGAGCGGCGTCGAATAATTCGCCTCGACGTCGACACCGTGCGTGTTGAGCGTCGCGACGTTCAGTTGCCGGGTATAGGCTCTCGTCGGAAAGTTCGCCGCCGTCCGATCGCTGAAGGGCAAGGGACGGTCGAACAGCGCGCACAGCAGCGACGTTCCGTCGCTCGCCTCGCACTCGCGCTGCACGGAACTGTTACTCGCCGATACATTGCCGATGGCATTGTCCATCGCCAGCCTGAAATAATCGAGGGCGATGCTGAACCCGCGCAGCCAGGCGGGACGATAGACGAGGCCCAGCGTCAGGGTCTGCGCGACTTCCGGTTTCAACCTGGGGTTGCCCGAACTCTCGATCAGCACGGTCGAGGTGATCCCCGTGTGGATGTCGTTGAAGCCCGATGGGTTGACGTTGACCGGGGCATAGAGGTCATTGAGATTCGGCGCGCGGATGTCGCGGGACCGGGTGCCGCGAAGCGTCAACTCTTCGGTCACATGCCAGTCGATCCCGACCTTCCAGGTCAGGACGTCGCCGCTCGTATCATAATGGGTATAGCGCGCCGCCGCGTTCAGGTTGAGCGACCGGGCAACCGGTGCGTCGGCGAGGAGAGGCACGTCCACCTCCAGCGCAGCCTCGGTGATATTCTGGCTCCGCCCCCGCATATCCCCCACGACGTTAGAGGCGAACAACGGCGTATTCGCCGTACAGTTGAACCTCAGGCCCTCGCAGGATGTCCGTTGCAATGGCTGCGCGTCGCTCACCAGGTCCATATAAAGGTGGCGATATTCAGCGCTCAGCGCCATTCGCACCGGCCCGGCCCAGCTATCGAACAGCGACCCGGCGACACTTGCCGTGACATCGTCCATCTTGTTGTTCAGGCGGAAATAGGTGTCCTGCAGGATATAATCGCGCGCGCGCTGCGAAATGGTCGCCTCGCCAAAGGGATTGATCGGTACGCAGCCGGGATACAGGCCCGGATTGGTCAGGGTGACGTTGCAGACGATGTCGCCATTCGGAGCGCTGACGGCATCCAGCGCGGCATAGAGCCTCCCGAGGCTCATATTGTTTACCGTCGCCACCTTCTGTCGTGCCGCGCTATGCGAATAGGCGACGTCCCAGCCGGCGCCATCGCCGATCGCGCCTTTGAGGCCAGCGACGACATAATAGTTGCGGATCCAGGCGGTCGGGGTCAGTCGCGGGACATCGGTCATCTGCCGGCTGAAAATGAAACTGTTCTGGTTCGCCATGGCGAGCGCGGAACGATATTGTGCCGGCAGATACGGATTTTGCGAGGACATCGTCGCATTGTTGATCACGTTCTCCTCCTTGGAGAACGCATTATGGGAATCGGTCGCGGTTCCCTGAGCATAGAAGGTGACGCTGTCGCCGAGCTCGTAGTCGAGCCGGGCGAAGGCCTGATAGGATCTCAGGCTCGCCTGAAGCGACGAATTGTAGAAGGTGCCGTCACCACCGCTCTCGACACCATTGGTGCCGGTCGGCTCGCCATGGACAAAAGGCCGCAAGCTGTTGCCGGTCCCGCCGAAAACCTGATCGGCGAAGATGCCGCTCCTGATCAGCCCGAAGCGGCTCAAGCCGTTCAGTCGCGTGTCCTGGACGAGGCGATAAGGATTGATGGCCGTGCCGGCACCCTGGGTGGAATAGACCGCGCGACCATAGGCGCGGCCGAGTTTGTCGCCGATGCCCTTCGAATCATAATATTCGAAGCTCGCCTCGAAATGGCCGCGGCCGCCGAAAAGAGGCGTGCCCCAGGCGCCCCCCAACCGCACGGAGTCATTGTCGCTCCGACCGGATATCCCGGCCTGGAGGTTGAGCTTGAAGCCGGTGAATTTCTTGTCGACGACAAAATTGACCACGCCGGTGATGGCGTCCGACCCATAGACCGCCGAAGCGCCGCCGGTGACGATATCGACCCGCTCGATCAGCATTTGCGGGATCGCATTGGTATCGATCAGATTATCGGTCGTGGTCGGCGGAAAGCGATGGCCGTCGAACAACACCAGCGTGCGCGCGGTCCCGACCGAGCGAAGATTCAGGTAATTGCCGGTGAAGTTCCGCTCCGCCGCGCCGAAGGTCGTCTGGTTGCTTGACCCGGCGAATATCGGAAGGCGGTTGAGCGCGTCGGGCAGGTTGGACGGCGTGACCTGCTGCAACTGCTCGGTCGAGACCACCGTGACCGGTGTTGGCGAGTTATTGCCGTTCGTGATGACGCGCGAGCCGGTCACGACGACATCCTGCACCGGCACCTGCGCGTCCGGCTGGGCAGCATTGGCCGGAGGGTCGGGCGGATGACGCACAGGCGGAGAAGGACCGGCGAGCGCCAGCGTGATCGTCCGGCCATCGCTGGACGTGATGCGCAGCCCGCTCTTGTCCAGCAGGCGATTCAGGGCTTCCTCCGTCGGCATCGTGCCCCTGACGGCTGAAGTACGCCTGCCGCGCGCGGCGGCTTCGCTCACCAGTATCTGGACATCGGCCTGCCGCGCGAACTCCGGAATACCCTGGACCGCGGGCAGACTTCGAACGTTGAATGTCCTGGGCTGCGCACAGACAGGCGCAGCGATGACGGCCGCAGACGCGGCCAGTCCCGACCGGATACCGTGCTTCCCCAATTCCATCCTCTCCCCGAAGCTTTTATACGCTCCTTTTTTGGATGATGCCGACGACGGTCTTCCGCCTGCCCGCCAGAAACGCCCTAATTACGTGACAATTCGATGTTGCGATCCTCCTTTCGCACCCTTGCGTCGAACATGATGGATGCCGCGCGGGCAAAAGCTTCGGGTTCGTTCGTCCGGAAGCGGCCGACCACCTTTTCGCCGGACAGCTCGGGCGCGACCTTGATCTTCACAACATTGTAGCGATTGAACTCTGCGGCAGCCTCCCCGAGCGTGTCGCCATCGAACACGAGCTGGCCGTCCCGCCAGGAAAGAGTGCGATCGATCGCCGGGCGGTTCTCGGTGGAAGCGGCCGATCCGCTCGCATAGGTGACATAGGTCCGCGTACCGGCCGATATCCGGGCCATGTTCGCTTCCCTGCCGACGGTCCAGACTTCGACCACGCCTTCCGTCACCTGGACATCGGCCCCTTCTTCAAGCCGTCTGACCGAGAAAGCAGTGCCGACCGCGCGCACCCGCACATCGCCTGCGGCGACGACGAAAGGCCGCTTCTTGTCCTTGGCGACCTGAAACCAGGCCTCCCCCTTGTCGAGCCGCACGTTGCGGCTGCCGGGCTGGATGTCGACGGCAAGTTTGGTCTCCGTATTGACGGCCGCCAGCGACCCATCCTGCAACGGCACCCGCCGCATCTCGCCGAGCGCCGTCTCGATCTGCTCCGGAGGCGTGGGCCGTAACGCGATGCCGAGAACCGCCGCCGCCACAGACGCGGCGAGCGCCCCGCCGGCCCAGAGCGCGCGCCTGCGGTCGATCCGGCGATCCGGGGCGTCGACCGAGATGGCCGTCACACCAACGTCCGTCGGTTCACGAACGCCGCCGCCAAGCACGCTCGCTCGATCCAACATGCGCCATGTGGTTTGCGCGCGAAAAAAGGCGCCGCGGCGGCGCTCATCGCCCGCCAGCCAGCGGTCCAGATCGGCTTGTGTGGTCCGATCGAGCGCGCCCGCGTCTAGGCGTGCTACCCAATCGGCGGCCTGGTCATTGATCGCCTGTGCTGTCTCGCGCTCTTCCATGTGTTCCAACGTTCATAAGGACTCTCTCGGCCTGCTCGTCACCCTCCGCGATCGCGTGGAGAATGAGCTTCAGGCCCTTCGCCACGTCATTTTCTATCGTATATTCAGGCAAGCTCAGCGCCGTTGCCACTTCACGTTGCGACAGCCCTTCAACCTTGCGCATTTCGAACACCTTGCGGCACCGATCCGGCAACGCCTCGATCAGCCTCGTCACCCGGTCCAGTTCGCGACGACCCGCCGCCACACGCTCGGGTGATGGCTCATCATATGCGATCCCCGACGTCTCGATTTCGGTAATCGTTTCGAACTTCACCACGCGTGACCGCCGGATACGTTCGATCACCAGCATGCGAACGGTCGTGAACAAATAGGCCCGACCGCTGCGAATATGGCTTACGTCAGTCAGGCTGGCGATACGACAATAGGCCTCCTGAACGACATCCTCGACTTCGCTGGCATCTACCATCCGCCGCAGCCAGCCGCGCACGGCAGGCTCATGGGGGATCACTTCGCTACCCACCCACGCCATGATTTTCAGGCGGTTCGCATCCTCCACCAATCGGCCATCCACCCCCTTATTTCCTACATAGATGCACCAGGTTGCCACTTCCGTAAAACCTTTGGGGTTATTTCTTCAAAATCGCGCAGCCTGGCACAGGGCCAGGCTTCATGGTCGATGGCGTTCTTCGAGATGAGCGTGCCGGGGGCCGCCGGACTGCGTCAATGACCTGACCGGCCTAAAAGATGCGTCGCCGCTAACGGATAAATCCAGCTCATCCATCTTTCCTTATAATCGGCAAAAAAGCCGAAGCATCAGGAAGAGGAAGCTCATGGGCAACCGGGCTGCGTCGAACCGTGCCTGTCATTATTCATGTCAATTTAATCGATCACGACGTGTTCGATTGTCGAAGGCCGAGATTTCCGGATCATGATCCAGGGAATTGGTGCGCGACCGCGGCTTACGCGTGCACGCCACCTGTCCGGCAGCTTCCCACCATAAGCAGAGCACCAATATTCCTCGGCGCCATTTGCACGGAAGGATCGCACGTCAAAAAACAACAAACGATCAAACAAAAAATCAGAAAATTTCGGAGCAACATGATGCGAAGGACGAATAATTTCACCTATCTGAGCAGCTCTTTACTTGCCATCTGCGCCGCATCGATCGCCTGGCAACCCGCTTTCGCTCAAACCGCCCCGACGGCTGAGCAGATCGACCAGGATACATCTGCCCAGGACGTTGTCGTAACGGGTTTTCGGTCGAGCCTTGCAAGCGCTCTTGCCGAAAAGAGAGAAGAAGCCGCCGCTGTCGACACGATCAAGGCGGAGGATATCGGCAAGTTCCCCGACGCGAACCTGGCTGAATCGATGCAGCGTCTTCCCGGCGTCTCGCTCACACGAGGCGATGGCGGCGAGGGACGCAACATCACCGTGCGCGGATTGGCCGCGGAGTTCACGCGTGTCCGCATCAACGGCATGGAAGGCACGTCGCAGACCGGCGCGTCCGATGTCTATGGCAGCGGCAACAACGGCCGGAGCTTCGACTTCAACGTCTTCCCGTCGGAGATCTTCACCTCGCTCTCCGTGCGCAAGACGCCATCGGCGAACATGGAGGAAGGATCGCTCGGCGCGACGGTCGATCTGCAGGCACCGCACCCGCTCGATTATCACAGCGACTTCGCGCTCACCGCAACAGCACGCGGAATCTATAACGAGGTCGGGCGACAGGTCGATCCGCGCGTCTCTGGGCTCATCTCGAAAAAATTCGCTGACGGTACGATGGGCATCCTCGCATCGGCTTCCTATGGCCGGCGGCGTACCAGGGACGTCGGTTACTCCGCTGTGCTTGTGCTGCCGGCATGGGTGAATGGCGGCTTCTGCTCGCCGATCGGGGTTGCGCCGCAAAACCCGACGAACAATGCGCTGCGCGGCACCGATGCGCTCAATTGCAGCACGGGAAACCCACGCACCGGGACGGTTGCGGCCTATAATGCGATCCAGAGCCGCCTCGGCCCGCAGGGCCAGCCGGGTGGAGGCGCCTTCTTCCCGCGCTTGCCACGCTACCTGGATTCCCAGCAGGACGCAGAGCGGATCGGTGGCTCGCTGAGCTTCCAGTGGCAGCCCGACGAGAATACCAATGTCACCCTCGACGGGCTCTATTCGCGCTTTGACGTGGTGCGGGCCGATTCCTATATTTCCGGCCTGTCCTTCGCTCGTTCCGCCAGCAACAGCGGGCAGCCGATGGTGTCGGTGYGCGACATCGAGATCAACTCGAAAGGCTCGGTCGTCTACGGCCTGTACGACGGCGTCGACATTCGCTCCGAGCGGTGGGTCGACAAGTTCGTTTCGGAATTCAAACAGGCGACCCTCAAATTCGATCATCGCTTCTCCGAACAATTCAAGGTGAGCGGGCTTGCCGGCTATTCCGAATCGCCGTTCGTCAGTCCGCGTCGCGGATGGGTGAACATCGACGCCAACGATACCCGTGGCTTCGCCGTGGATTTCCGCAAGGGCGGCGGCATTCCGAACATCACCTACGGCATCGATGTCACCAACCCGGCCAATTTCAAATATGCGCCGGGCCTGCCCGACGGGACCGTGTTCGGCACCTGGAGCGACCGCAAGCTCAACCGCAACACCAAGAACAAGACTTTCGAGCTTGAGGCCGAGTGGGATGTGACGCCGGGCTTCAAGCTCAATGTCGGCGGCCAATATCGCCAGAGTGATTATCGTTCGGCGCAGCTTAGTCTCGATCCCGCGCGCCAGGCGACACCGGCCTTACCGGCCGGCAAATCGATCGCGGACTTTGACGTGCAGGTCACCGAACTCGACAAGCTGCTCGGATTTGGCGCGCCCGCGAGCTGGGTAGCGGGTGATCTCGAGCAATATTCCAAGGTCGTCGGCCTGGACGATTCCTGGTTCTGCGGTGTCGAGTGCGGATCGGGGCCCTCCGGCGTAAAGGAGACGGTCAAGAGCGGTTACGGCATGGTCACCTTCAACACCGAGGAGATCCTGCCGTTCACCATCCGCGGCGATGCGGGGGTCCGCTACGTCCACACCGACCAATATTCGTTCGGCTATATCCCGGTCGCAGCACCGGCCGGTTCCAAATACCCGACGGCTGGCCAGCTTGCCGAGGCCGACCGCAGCTATGATGACTGGCTGCCGTCCCTGAACATGGTGGTCGAGCTGAAGTCGAACCTCCTGTTGAGGCTCGCGGCCGCCAAGGTCATGTCCCGCCCGCAGCTCGCGCCCCTGATCCCGAGCAGCGGTGTCGATGCGGTCGGGCGCCGCGGATCGATCAACAATCCGTTCCTCGATCCGATCCGGGCCTCCACCTACGATGCCGCACTCGAATGGTATTTCGCGCCTGGATCGCTGCTGTCGGTCGCCTATTTCCGGAAGAACATCAGCACCTATATCCAGAGCATCAACTCCCTGATCCCCTTCAAGGATCTGGGGCTCCCGAACAGCCTGCTCGCCAATACGCAGACCACGCCGGACGAGCTGTTCACCATTTCGCGCCTCGCCAATACGCCGGGCGGTCTGCTGCAGGGCGTCGAGCTCAATGCCCAGGCACCGCTGCGTTTCCTGCCCGGGTTCCTTAGCAATTTCGGCGTGCTGAGCAGCGTGACGCTGGTGAAGTCGGAGATCAATTATATCCTTCAGAGCACCAACGGCGTGCCGACACTGACGGCAACGGACGATCTTGTCGGCCTGTCCCGCAGCTCCGCGAGCGGCACTCTCTACTACGAAGACAAGAAGTTCAGTGCGCGCGTGACCGGCAACTATCGCTCCGGCTTCATTCGCACGGTTCCCTCCGGCGCCGCCGACAGCGACATTATCGGGAACAAGGCTGCCTTCTATATGGACTTCTCGGCATCCTATCAGGTGACGCCGCAGATCAGGGTACTGCTGGAGGCGCAGAATCTGACGGACGAACGCAGCACCCAATATATCGACAGCAACAGGCAGGACACGCTGTTCGACCTGCGCAACGGCCGCACCTTCACCGCCGGCGTCAGCTTCAAGCTTTAGCCATCCGCCTCAAGCCGGCGCCCGGATCGGCGCCGGCCATAGAGGCGATCCCAAAGACCGGTCCGATGGATAGAGATAAGGGGAAACGGGAATGACATCATGGAACAGGCGGACCCTTCTCAAGGGCCTGGGCGCCGTGGCGACATCAGCCTTCTGGCTGCCACCGACGGCCGATGCGCTCGGCCTGCCGGCAGACAAGATCAAGACGGTCCATTATTACCGCAATTCGGGCGACTCTACTGGTCGCATGGGCCAGCCCATGATCAACCAGTCGAGCAACGTCATCGTCATCGAGACTGAGTCCGGCCTGCGCGGCATCGGCGAAGGCGGCGAGCCGACGACGATGGAAGAATGCGCCACCATGATGATCGGGCTCGATCCGTTCCGAACCGAGATGCACTGGCAGCGCATGATGCGCGGCATGCATTACACGGCCGGCCGCGAGAAGCTGCACACGCTGGGCGGCCTCGATCTCGCTTTGTGGGATCTCAAGGGCAAGGCACTCGGCGTACCGCTGTGGCAATTGCTCGGCGGCAAGGCGCGCGACTATATCGAATGCTATGCCACGGCCTTCCCCCGGCCACAGGGTGGCACGCTGGCGGACGCGGCACGCGCCTGCATCGCGGCTGGTTTCCGGACCTATCGCCATTCGACGGACAACCGCACCGGCGTGGTCGATCGGTTCAAGCTGGTCCGGGCAATCTTCGAAGACTGCGTCCTGCTGCAGAAGACGGTCGGCGATGGCAGCTGGGCACTCGATTTCCACACCGAATTCGATCCGTCCGACGCCGTCAGGCTGGCCGGGATGATCGATAACGCCGATCTGCATCCCTATTTCATCGAGGATCTCATCCGCAGCGAGAATATCGGCTCCTACGAACATATCCGCCAGCTCACGCGCCAGCCGATCGCCGTCGGCGAGCAGTTCGGCTATAAATGGGATGTCGCCCCGCTGATCGAAAAGAACCTGATCAACTATGTCCGCACTGCCCTGCCCAACACCGGCGGCATCAGCGAATATATGAAAATCCTGGCGATGGCGGAGACTCATTATGTCGGAATGATCCCGCACTTCACCAGCCCGATCGCGGAGGCCGCGCTGGTGCATTGCCTTACCGCCACCTCGGTGCCAGCGCTGATGGAGATGATCGGCGACGGCAATCGCAGCTTCCCCTATCTGCCCAAGGCCTTCGATTTCCGGAACGGCAAGATGTGGCCCAACGACCGGCCCGGCCTCGGCGTCGAGATCGACGTCAGCAAGCTGACCAAGATCGCCGAGTACAACACCTACAAGGTCGGTATGCCGCTCAACCTCCGTCCGGACGGTTCCTATACGCAGTGGTAAGGCTTACAGGGCGCACGGTCGAACCGCTCATGCGCGGTTCGGCCATGGCCTGACGGCCGGCCGACATCCGAACTTCGGCCGGCAAATCGAACGGGAGCAATATGTCGAATAATGACTTTGCGGTGGCGGATGCGCTGCCAGCGGATTGGCGTGACGGGTTGTTCGTCGGCCGGATTGCCGGCGCGGAGGGACCGAGCCCGGTCCTGATTGCGGGTGGCGTGGTTCATGACATGGCGAAAGTCGCACCGACCGTCTCGTCGCTGATCGAGGACAAGGTCTTCGACGCTGGCGCCGGCACGGCGCTCGGCGCGCTCGACTCGCTCGGACTCGGCACCGGTGCCGATGCGGCACTTCGCCTGCTCAGCCCGATCGATCTGCAATGCGTGAAGGCGGCCGGCGTGACCTTCGCGGTTTCCGCGCTGGAGCGGGTGATCGAGGAGCGCGCGCGGGGCGACGCAGGCGCGGCTGCTGAAGTCCGCTCCAGGCTGGAGGACAT
>NZ_JBFUHB010000009.1:0-151983 GCF_056402595.1 Sphingomonas sp. P3_C6 | reverse complement strand
GTCTGGGACAATGCCGCGATGGAGAGCTTCTTCTCCTCGCTCAAGACCGAACGGATCGCGCGGAAAACATACCGTTCCCGCAATCAGGCACGCGCGGATGTATTCGATTATATCGAGCGCTTCTACAATCCGACACGCAGGCACTCGACCCTGGGCTATCTCAGCCCCATGGACTTCGAGAAGCAGGCTAAGGTAGCCTAACCTGGTGTCCGTGGAACCGGGGGCAGCTCATGTATACGCTGTCGTGGTGCGCCCCGCGGTCACGCTTGCTCGTCGGAGACTGCGTTAGCCTATCTGAGTTTCCGGATCTCCAATCTCGGAGCTTTAAGGCAATCTGCCGAACTCATTGGACATAGTCCGATGTCGGCTATCGCGACTCTAGCGTTCAAAACTCAGCGAAGAGCCGCTCGCCGGCTAATGTCAGAACCTGTCGGTTGGGAATGCTGCCTTATTCCCGCCGTTCACGCCAGGCAGTGTTTGACTGTCTGGTGTCGGACCAGCCGAGCAGGCAGCAATAGGGTGGTTAGAATGCCACAGCTAACGCGACTCCAGCATATCCTGCTGCTACTTTTGAGCCGTATCGAGTAACGTCGCGCGGTCTTCGAAGTAGGCACTTGTCCTTCGTATCATGCGGAGGAACGTCATCGTCGACTCGATGGTGAATATATACGCGCCAAACAGCAGGGTTTGCCAAATGAGTAGCCCCGGTAGATTTTGATATTTCACGATGGATTCACAAATTTTATGAAATCCTATGCATGGAATCGGCTTAAATCCTGAGAACATTAACAGTATAAGCGACAATATTACCGAAAATATTGAAACCAGATTGAAGTAACTTATATTATGAAATATTTCATTGCCTAAGGAGTTAAGTCTGCCAACCTCGGCCTTGTCCTCTAGGAGATCCGTGTTAGGTATTTTAAGTTTGCCGTTCGCCGACAAGTAAAAAATAAGATTAAAGCTAAAGCCGACCAGTAGCGCTTGGCAAGCTACAAAGCCAGTATATATATCATTGGACGGCGCGCGAAAGATTGCCGCCAACCCTAAGGCTGTGCCAGATATGGTTACGTAATGCCGTAGGCGTGACTGAACTTCGTTCGTACGATAATTGTAGAACGTCCGCGCATTATTTCTAAATATTTGAACGAAGCCGGTCACTCTTTGGAGATCGATATTACTCGATCCTCCAGCACCTTCTGCATCTGTTCGAAGGTGGGGGCGGCATTCGGGTGTCCGTCGTCATTAAAAGTCGGTTTGATGAAGAAAGGTGTAGCAAACATGCCCGGCGATATCATATAGATGGTTTTGCGCTTGCCATCAACCTTACCAATAACGGTGCAGTCAACGATATCCTCATCTTTAACGTCAAGCAGGCCGCTATCGTTTATTATCTCCGAAGCAGCCCTCTTTGCGGCAGATATATTTGTTCCGAGGGCTGGCAGTAACCTCCTCTTTACTTCCGCGCCAAACTCATCGTTCCTATTTTGCTTCTTGAATGTGACAAGCGCCCCATCAGTAAAAGCGTTCTTTTTTGAGATATCCTCTGGCTTCCGAGCGATGCGGACCTGCACTTCGCTTGGTTCCACATTCTCGAAGTAGGCGGCGTCATTGCGAAATGAATGCGCAACAATTTCCTTTTCTTTATGGAAATGGCGAATGAGCGTGTTCTTCAGTCCTTCGTAACTGCCAAATTGGCCAAGATACTGTACGCCAACGAAGATTTTTCCTTTCTTGGACAGGTACAACATAAAGTAAAATGGCCTCAGGCTTATACTGTCCGCAGGAATCTTGCCTACCGCCGTATTTTCGTAGGCGTGCCCCCAATATGCAGCTCGGTAAAGCCCGAAAATAAGCCTAGTACCGGAAGTCGATACGTCCTCAATTGGAACTAGCCGCTTCAGGCGAACTCGATCCTTAATTTTGTCGTCGTTTAAATCGACTTCGCCCACGGACTTTAGCGCATCCGCGAGCGCGGCAAATTCGTCTTCCGAGAAGGGAATGGCATCGCCGTCTTCATCAGGTTGTCTCACCAAGTAATGAAATGAAACCGTGACGGTTTCCCGCTTGCGCCTGTCTGTCAATGATCCCCCCGCGTATGATTTCGTGTGTCGACTGTAGTGATGGAGCTGTGGATTTTCTAGTCGATTATCGCATTTGTCGAATCTCAAACCAAAGAGCTTGGTCCGAGGTGTGCTCCGTCCTCCAAGCGGCCGGGTACGGGTGTTGGTCGTCAGAGCCCCGAATTGCGGTGACGGTGCATTCAATCCGGTAGCTCCGGTGGTGCATGGTCGATTAATTAGATGCGCTATTACCGTGACTAGTAATTTATATCACGCCCCTTTCTTTTAGCACTTGGCCGACGGCTTCTCCAAGTGTCGTCGGTCTGTAGGCTGTCCCCTCGTATTTGCCCTTGTACACGCCGGTCGGGACAAGGCGACGCTCGCGGACGAACAGAATGTCGAGCGGCGAAGCAATTGCCGTGAATGGCCGTAGCGCTCGCGACAGTGCTGCCGTGCCGTTTCGAAACGCTGGGTCCGCGTCTCCCTGCTGCGATAACAAGGTGTCGTAACCCGCATAGAGGGCCTTCAGGACCTCACTCCGCATTGGCTGATTTGCCCTAGGGGCGATGGCATCCGCTACCTGTACCGCTAACACCGGATTGCTTGTTGATGGGGCGGGCGGCTCTGCGGTCTCGAAGAGGCGAGGAGGGCTCGCGAGAAATGGCGCAATGGAACTCAGTGCGTCTCTCTCCGCCCCCGGTTTCAACTCGGCGAACAAAATCATAGCAGACTCCCGTATAATTTCCTCGTACGATATTTACGTACGGGAAGGAATGTCAATCGGTTGCCACTTGCTCGCCAGGATGACGCTACAGCCTCGAAGCACGGACCCAAACGTCCGTTTGGGTTCACGCGTCAGGCATCGTTCGCTCCCATTGCCCGCCGCGCAGGCCGCCGCCTTCTGCACTGGGTTGGGAAGCATGAGGGCGCGGACGGCAAGCACGCCGCGCGTGCCGGCAGCATCTGCAGGCAGGGCAAAGCGCATCACCAGTGCTTTGATACGCCCCCTCGATAGGGCTTCGCCACCTGACCGCCATCCGACACGAACGCTGGAGGCGGCTCTCCCGAGTCGGCTGATGAGAAGCGGTCACCAGAGAGTCAGCTATCGTTCATGATAATAAGATCAGTATTTCATCGATCATGAAATATTTGTCATAATCTAGTTCAGCTAGAGATTTATGACTTATTTTATTGCAAAATGGTCACACCTTACCGGTAATTCCAACATTGCTTCGCCTTTTCCGAGGAAAAGGCTTGAAGCCTTGGCGGTCGCTTCATAGCTGCGCCGCCCGCGGTTCGTGTCATTGTTCGATCGCGTTGCGAATGGGAACTTCACCATGAAAAAATATTTGCTCGTCCTTGCTGCCGCTACGGTTGCAACCCCCGCTTTGGCGCAGGATGACGCGCCGACCTTTACCGGTCCGCGCGCCGAGATCCGCGCCGGTTTCGACAGCGCCAACGTCAAGGTCGCCGCTTCCGACGGCGCCGACACGATACGCCTCAACCGGAGCAAGGACGGCGTGAGCTATGGCGGCGAGCTCGGCTATGACTATGGCCTGGGGTCGCAGCTGACGGTCGGCGCCTATGCCGGTGTCGAGGGCGCCAGCACCAAATATTGCTCGTCGATCGTCGGCAATGACCAGGCCTGCCTGAAGGAAGGCCGGACCTTCACCGTGGGCGGCCGCCTCGGCTTCAAGCTGGAGGGAACGCCGGCCCTGTTCTACGCCAAGGGCGGCTATGCCAATACCCGCGCCCATGCCGATTATACGGGCGCCACGAATTTCGATCTCGCCCATAATTTCACTGGCTATCAGGTCGGTGGCGGCGCCGAAGTCGCCGTGACCAAGCATGTCTATGGCAAGGTGGAATACACCTATAGCCAGTACAAGAAGTTCGACGATGTCGAGGGTACGGACTCGCTGAACCTGCGCCTTGGCCGCAACCAGGCGACCGTCGGGGTCGGTTATCGCTTCTGACCGTCAGCCGACGTAAACGGGGGCGCTCCGGCCGTTGTGGCCGGGGCGCCCCCTTTTTGCGTTTACCGGAAGGATGTGAGCTTCGCGCCGACACGGAACGTGCCGCTGGCGCGCCCGGCTATTCGCCAGAGTGCAATCCTGTCTGGCGTCGTCCTCGCTCCAAGCGGAGCATTGCCGTCGCTCTCTCGACCCCGTCCGATAAGATCACACCCTATTCAGGCGACGGAGGTCGCGCGAAACGCAGCCGTCACTCATCAAAATCAGATGCGTCCGAGAGGGCATCAAAGGACGATCCCAGTTTCCCGAGCTGGGTGATTTCAGCGATATCGAAGCTGTTCACCGTAGGGCAGTGCCATTCGGGCGCCATGTCATTCGCGACATCCGCCCGCGGATTGTTGGTGTTCATTTCTGTCTCCCGGACTCGACACCAATCTGCGAACTGCCGCCGACAAGGTGCTGTGAGCGCAACGTTCCTACCAAGGCGAGGCCGGAATTTTCAAAGAAATTGATGTCGGGGAGGGGGCGAGGATACCCAAAATGGGTGGGTCGTCTTTCACGGTCGATTCCGACAAAAACGGCCCTGAACGAAGGGGCTTGTCGACGGCTGTCGCTGGATGGTGGCGCGGATGACGCCGCCGGGCGGCCGGGAGCGGCGGGCCGACACTTGCCAATGACGAGGGTGCAGCCATAAATGCGCCGCGCGCGTCCGCGCTCGCTTCGTCCATCGCCGGATCATTCTCAGGATTTCGCATGAACAGCCTGCCTGTCCGTATGTTCGGACGACACGCATGAGCCGGTTTTTCGGGTTCTTCCTGCGCTCCGATGAGGGGCGGGCGCAGCAGGCGCGCCTGCGGGCGGCAGCGGCGTTGCGCCTTGGGGTGCCTGCCTATTCGGATCGCAGCGTTTCCCTGTGGGAGTCGCCTCGAAGCTGCAGGACGCCATTGCAGGTCCCCGTCGTCGCTGTCGGAAGAGTTCACAATCGCGACGAGATCGCCGGTAAACTCGGAGGCGGCGCGACGCCGGGAGACGACAGGGAACTGCTCGGCCGGGCCTTCGCCGCATGGGGCGAAAAAGCGTGCGGACCTATCCATGGAGATTGGGCGGCGGCGCTATGGAACCCCCATAACCAGCAACTGATCCTGGCGCGCGACCCCTATGGTAATTCGTCGCTTTATTATCATCACTCGCCCGATTTCCTGATCTTCGGCACGTCGCAAGAGGATATTGCGGCGCTCGACGTGGCACCGGCGCTTCTGGATGAACTCTATCTCGGCCAGATGCTCGTGAGCTGGTCGGCCTATCACGGCGAGCGCACCGCAAACCGATCGATCAACCGGTTGCCCCCGGCGCATTTCGCCCGGGTGACGTCCGGCAAGATGGACACATGCTGTTACTGGCGCCTCGAGGATGCTCCTCCGATCAGACTCGCGCGACAGGCGGACTATGTCGAGCGCTTCAGCGAGCTCTTCGGTGAAGCGGTTCGGCAACGGCTGCCGACCGATGGGAAGGTGGCCGCGACGTTGAGCTCGGGCCTGGACTCGGGGTCCGTGGCCGTCACGGCCGCGCCGTTTCTTGCGGAAAGCGGGCGACGCCTGTCGGCCTATGTGTCGACGCCGATAGCCGATCCGCGCGCCTTTATCGGGTCGGGCATCGGAGACGAATATCCGCTGGCGGCCCAGACGGCAGAGGCGGGGCGGACGATAGACCTCCACCGGGTCGATGCCGCGACCGTATCGCCGATCGCCGCCATGCGCGACATGCTCGAGATCGTTCGCGGGCCGCAGCAGGCGGCGGGCGGGGTGTATTGGCTCCTGGACGTTTTCCGGCGCGCGGCGCGCGACGGAAACGGCACCGTCCTGACCGGCCAGATGGGCAATTGCGGCATCTCGTGGACGGGGGATGCGACGTCGTTTCCGATCCGGCGGCAGATCGCCCTTTTCGGCCTGTCGCATATGGCCAAGCTGAGGGTCAGGCGCATGTTGCCGTGGCCGGTCGAGCGGGAATATCGCAGGCTCCGCCAGCGGGAAGGGTTCCCCTCGTCAGCGATCAGGCTGGAATTTGCCCGAAAGCTCAACCTGGTGGAACGCATGGATGACGACCGCTGGTCCGGACCCTATCCGCGCGCCAGGGATGAGCGTCTTCGCGGGCTGAAGCCAGGCGCCCTCAACATCGGCGCCTTCTATGCACAGGTCGGTGCCGCGGCGGGCGTGCACATCACCGATCCTACCGCCGATCCCCGGCTGCTGGAGTTCTGCCTTTCGATTCCGGACTCCGTTTTCGTCGATCCGGCGACCGGGATGCATCGGTCGCTCATCAGGGAGGCAATGAAGGGAAGGCTTCCGGATCCGGTCAGGCTCAACACGAGGCTGGGGCGCCAGTCCGGCGATCTGGTTCATCGCCTGCGCGAGCACGCCGACGATGTCGATCAGGCGCTGGAGGAGATCGAGAACGGGGCGGGCGGCGACGTCGTCGACGTGGATCGGATGCGGGCGATATGGAGGCGGATTCAGACGGAGGATTCCTACGAGGCATTGGCGCTGGCGATCACGCACACGACACGCGGGATCATGGCCGGTCTTTTCGTGAACGGCTTCGGGACGCGCTACTGACATGCCCCGACCCCGCCCGGGTGCGCTGCCCATTCCAGCCCCGAACCCTCCAACTGCTGCCTCCGACAGGGGGTGGGCGGGATGACGGATCATCTGTACCGCGCCTATGGGCTCGTCCTGGCAATGCCGTTTGCCTGCCCCGAACTGGAGCCGGCGGGCCCGGGCGATATGCCGGACGTCGTGGTGTCCGACGGGCCGGTGCCGCACGCCCTGCCAGATGCGCAATTGAGCGACCAAGATCTGGAAGTCTCGCGTGATGCCTATCTGCTGCGGTACGCGCCCGCCCGCGCCCGGTTCCTGGTCGAGCGAGGACGGCGAGTCACGTTCGAGCGCGGTCCGGACGCCAACGAGGCGGTGTTGCGCCATGTCCTTCTGCACCAGATCATGGCCGCCCTTCTGCGTCAAAGGGGCATGCTGGTCCTCCACGCGTCCGGTGCCGTTTCGCCACGAGGCGTCGTCCTTGTCGGGGGCGCATCGGGCGCGGGAAAATCGACGACCACGGCCGCACTGACGAAACTGGGCTGGCCATTGCAGTCCGACGACGTGAGCGCGCTGCGTCTGGACGATGCCGGAGAGGTCGAGGTCGTCGCGGGCGCGAGCAACGTCCATCTTTTCGAGTCGGCCTCCGAGGCCCTGTCTCTGGAGACGAAAGGCCTGACGCCCAATCCGTGGCATCGCATGAAGATCGCTCTTCCCGCTCTGGTGGAACCGGTCCGGTCAGCGCGACCCTTGCGCAGGATCGTCCATCTGGAGAAGGGTACCGGCGGCGACCTTAGCATCGAGACGGTATCCGGGTACGCCAAACTGGAACTCCTCCTGCGCGGAGTCTATGGCCCCTATCTCGCCGAGCAGTTCGCCACCGGGACGGCTCTGGTATCGAAACTGCTGCAAAGCGTGGAGATGATCCGGGTCGTTCGTCCGGAAAGCGACTGGACGATGAACGAGGTGCTGTCCGCGGTGACGCCGGCATGAGCGGTTCGCCCGAGCAACCCGGCCCCACTGTGCGTACCAAACGGGTTTTGCCGCGGCGGCCAGCCGTCTATCGGGAACGACCAGAGCAGCTTTTCGGGGACAATTTCCATGACGCTTGAGGCACCGGCGATCGATCGTGACTCTGTCGTCGTTCGCGAGCAGCATCTGCCGTCGTCGCGCATCGACGAGGAAATCGTCATCCTCAACGTCGCGACCGGGCGCTATAATGGCCTTGATGAAATAGGACGTCACATCTGGGAGTCGATCGACAGCCCGATCCGCGTCAGCGACCTGTGTGACGGACTGGCGGCGCGTTACCGCGGCGACGCGGAGGTGATGGAGCGGGATACGATCCTTTTTCTCAACCAATTGCTCCATGAATCCCTGATCCGTGTCGAATCCTGACACGGTCTATCGCCGGCACGGGTCCGGCGACGGCTCGATAGCCGACCCGCAGGACGAGCCGCTCGCCGCAAGACTGCGTTGCCTGCGCTGGGATGCGGAAGGGGACCGGCGCTTGGCGGCGATGTCGCCGGCATGCTGGACGATGCTGGCCGCCACGCTGGAAGAACGCGCCGGCCTTTCCCTTCTGGCGCGCAGGGTTCAGCGGGCCGGTATCAAACCGCCTGCCGACGTCATGCAGAAGCTGAGGGCGAATGGGCTGGTGCTGGCGGTTCGGAACCTCCAGTCCCGCATCGCGCTCGCCGATGCCATTGAGGCGACGAACAGCCCGGCGCTGTTGCTGAAGGGCGTAGATCTGGCCGATCGTCTCTATGGCAATCCCGCGCATCGCCCGATGGGAGATGTGGATTTCCTGGTTCATGAGCAGGATGCCATGGCCTATCACCACCATCTCCTCGCCAAAGGCTTCGGTGCGCGCAATGCGCCGGATGCGGCGACGCGGTCCGCCAGCTGGCAGCGGCACGTTTATTATGTCGCGCCGCCTGGCGGCGCGGCGCTTCCCTTCGAGCTGCACTGGCGACTGGCGAACGAGAAGGGATCCAGATTCGTGGATCTTGCCGGTATCTGGGCGCGGTCCTTGCCTCACGCGGCATTTGGGCCGCTCGGCAGGGTGATGTCGCCGGAGGACCTGTTCCTCTATCTCTGCCTTCACCTCAAGGACCACGTCTTCGAGGGGCCGCTGACCAATCTGTGGGACATAGCGGAGATGCTGGAATGTCCCCGCCTGCCGCTCGACTGGGATATCCTGTGGCAACGGGCCAGGGAATGGCGCCTCGTCGAAACCGTTCGCATCACGCTCCATATGGTGACGAGAACCCTGGGCGTGCCCACCCGGCACCTGAGTGAATGGTCACCGGACGCGTCGCTGGAAACCCTGTTTCCCGACGGGCTTCTTCTGCTGGGGCAGCATTCCGACTCCCTGCCTCATGCGGGTGCGCGCCTGGGACAGGTGCTCTCGTCGAAAACGCATTGGCGAGACCGGCTGACGGCGCTCGCCCGGGGGCTGGTACCGCCCCGCCTGGAAATCCGCCTGCGCTATGGCCGTGTCGACCAGAATGCGTGGGACGACATTCGCTCTTACCTCAGGCGCTGGCGGTCAATCGGCGTGATGAAAGCCACGGTCCTGTCGTCATGGCTTCGCGGCGATAGCGACCTGCGGCCCCGGATCGACCGGATCACGCGGCTCAAGGCACATCTGGACGACCATGCGGAAATCGGCGACACGAACCGCCCTTCGTGATGCATCGCCGACCGGCTATCCGGCTATCCGGCTATCCGACTGGCCGCACGACGCGGCCCGTGGTCGGCGTCTCCGCCGGCTTGTCCGCCATGCGCGCCGCATATCGTTTGCTGACCAACCCCGGCACCCGCGCCGCCGGGACCGCGCGGCTGAACAGATAGCCCTGGCCCAGGTCGCAGCCCTTGCGCCGGAGATAGGCTGCCTGGGCGCGAGTCTCAACGCCTTCGGCGACGGTCATGATGTCGAGGTTCCGCGCGAGGTTCAGCACCGCGCCCACGATCGCGGCATCTTCGGCATCGCCCCGATCGGTCAGGCGGGATACGAACGACCGGTCGATCTTGAGCACGTCCACCGGGAATTGTTTCAGGTGCGATAGCGAGGCGAAGCCGGTGCCGAAATCGTCGAGCGCGATCGTCGTGCCCGCCGCGCTGAGCGCGTGCAGCGTCCGCTCGACGCTTTCGGCGAGCTGGCCGAAGAAGACCGACTCGGTCACCTCGAGCTCGACGAGCGTCGCCGGAATCTCGAAACGATCGAGCCGGCTCAGCAGGCGCTCGGCGAAAGAGCCGCGCAGGAAGTCGGCCGGTGCGCCGTTGATCGCGATCTTGCCGAATTTCACGCCCGCCTGGAGCCAGCCGCGCATATCGGCAAAGACCAGGTCCATCATCCGGTCTGTCAGATGCGTCGCGAGATCATTGTCTTCCAGCGCCGCGCGAATCGCCGCGGGCGTCTGCATGCCGCGCTTTGGGTGGCGCCAGCGCAGCAACGCCTCGAACCCCACGACCTCGCCAGTCGCGAGCCGTACCTTGGGCTGGTAGAATGGAAAAACCCTGCCGTCCGCCAGCGCCTCCCGGGCCTCCACCATCATCGTCGTGCGCTGTTCGGCACCCCGGCGCATTTCCGGTGCGAAGCCCAGGATCGTGCCGCCGCCCCGAGCCTTGGCGGCGTAGAGTGCCAGATCGGCGCTCTTCAGCAGGGTTTCGGCATCGCCGCCGTCAGCCGGCCAGATCGATACGCCGGCACTGACGCTGGCATTCACCAACTGTCCCTCGAACAACATCGGCCGGTCGAGATCGTGCAGCAGCGACCGAAACGTCGCGACCCGCGCCTGATCCGGTCGCAGCCCCGGCAGGATGATCGCAAACTCGTCGCCGCCCAGCCGTGCGACGGCGCTATCGGCGGGCAACGCGGTCAGCAATCGTGCGCCGATCTCCTTGAGCAGCGCGTCGCCGGCCGCGTGGCCCATCGTGTCATTGACCGTCTTGAAGTGATCGACATCGAGCACGACCAGGCCGACATGGCGGCGCAGGCGGTCGGCTTCGGTCAGCGACTGATCCAGGCGATCGGCGAACATGGTGCGGTTGTGCAGCCCAGTCAGCGGATCGGCATAAGCGAGAGAGCGGACCTGCGCATGGGTGGTGACGCGTTCGACCAGATGAGCATATTGGTGAACGACAAGCCACATGATCAGTGCGAAGATCAGCAACAGGTTCAGCCCGGTCGTGATCTGCACGGTCACGCCCGAAAGGAGCAGCCAGCCGATCACCGGCGACGTTGCGAGGATGATTGTCGCGAACGCCGCCTTGGGCAGGATGCCGAGGCAGAAGGAGCAGGCGACCGAGCCGAGCGCCATGAACAAGGGTACGAACGGCTTGTCGCCGAGAGAGGTCTCAAGCAGAGCGACGCCCCAGACGCCGAGCGCCAGCGCGACTATTCCCGCCACCCAAGTCGTGTTTGCCAGATACCGGCCGATGCTGGCCGGATCGGGCCGCAAATTGCGGCGGAAGAGCCAGACGATGACGCGGATCGCGATCAGACCGAGGAAACAGGACGGGGCGACAATCGACAAGGATGCGGGTGCCATGCCGTGAATAGAAAAGCCGAGGATGCCGGTGTTTATGGTCAGTACGGCGTAGAGGACCGGCACCTGCGTGCGCAGGATCTGGAATTGCTCGGCCTGGAGGTCCGTCTTCAGTTCGAGAGGGAGGCTACGGGGATGGTACAATACTGATCTCCAGTTCCGCGTCTTAACCAGGTCTGGCTTAAGAAAAGCTTATGTTCCTGTCTGGATCGGCGCTTATTTTATTGATGTGTATCTCGCCGTGCGCGAAACGAGTCTTGCCGCGACTTCGTCGCGAAGATCATCTGTCGAAAATCTCCGTCGATACTGATCGAGGACAACCGCGATGCCTCAGTCAGGCGTTCCGTACCGGCCGAGGAACTGGCGCGGATTCGGGACTCATCGGAGTGCATGCGGCGCTATATCTGGCCCGGCGGGCGGCTCGACCCGGATGCGCGGGTGCGAACCGAATGGGTGTTCGACGATAGCGCCCCGCTACGACCCTTGAGATGAGCAGCATCGTCTCGCAGGGCCGGGAACAAGGCGGGGCGCGGGCGGAAATCAGCCATGTGACGGTAAAGGCTCAGCCTGAGATCGCGACGGTGATGGAGAACGCGGCCGGAGGTGGCGACCTGACCGGTACGTAGGAAGGCATATCGTCACGTGCCGTGTCTGCTTCTTCGTATAACCAGATAGGCTGACTTTTCTTTACGCGAACGTAAGTGTTGCAGTCAGGCAACACAGTCAAATGATTGCAACAAATCCGTCACTTTTTGACGCATCTGATGTTGCGTTGCAGCGAAGATTCCCTAGGTCCGCCCGACCGCCGAAGAGCGGATCAAAACCCACAGGGGAATTTCATGAATACCAAGTTTCTGTTCGCGTCCGTTGCAGCTCTCGTGATCGCCACCCCGGCGATGGCGCAGGACCAGGCCCCCGAGTTCAAGGGCGGCGCCCGCGTCGAGGCACGCATCGGTCTCGACGACATCGTGGTCCGCGTCGAGGATGAGAGCGGCTCCAAGGCCGGCTTCAGCTATGGCGGCGAGATCGGCTATGACTATGTCACCAACTCCGGCTTCGTCCTTGGTGCCTATGCCGGCATCGACGGATCGACCACCAAGGAGTGCACCGAGGTGTTCGGCAATGACGAGGCATGCCTGAAGGCCGGCCGCAACATCACCGCAGGCGTGCGCGCCGGCGGCGTGGTGCGCAGCGGCCTGCTGTACCTCAAGGGCGGCTACTCCAACGGCCGCGCGACCGTTGCGTATCGCAGCACCGCTACCCCGGCGAACAACTTCAAGCTGAGCGACAACGCGGACGGCTGGCACATCGGTGCCGGTTACGAGCTGCCGATCTCGGCGAACACCTATGCCAAGGTCGAGTATGTGTTCACCAAGTACAGCATCAACGATGACGATTTCAACGTCGATGCCAGCCTGAAGCGTCACCAGGGCCTGGTCGGCTTCGGCTACCGCTTCTGATCTTCGGATCGGTTCAGGTGCACGAGAAGGGGCGGCAGCGATGCCGCCCTTTTTTTGTGCGTGAGCCTGCCGCTTTGAGGTGCGTGAATCCTGATTTTCGCGCTCGGCACGCGAACAACAGATTCAGTTTGCTCTTGGGCCCACCTTCAGGTGCGCCCGGAATAGGACCGTTAAGGTGCCGGCCATAAGTCCGACAAGTTAAGTGACAAATAGTCGCAAAGCGCGTCGTAGAGCGCGCTCCCCCTTGATGGGCAGCCAATGCCCTGAGATAAGTCGGAGTAATAATGCCGCGACTGAATGAGGTCGCGAAAAGTCCAACTGGGGAGGTTGAGTTGAAAAGAGCTGCCGCTGTCCTGTTCGCCGCGATGACCACGATCGCATCCGCCTCGGCCCAAACCGCGCCGCCCGCATCCGCGCCTGCTCCGGCAGCCGCGATCGTGGAGGATTTCAAGCCGTCCTCGCTCAACCAGCCGGGCCAGCAATATCCGCAGGTCAATTCGCAGGGCTATGCTCGATTTCGCGTCGTCGCGCCCGATGCGCAGGGGGTGAAGGTGAGCCTTGGCCTTGGCGGCCGTGGCGGCACGGTGCTGGCCAAGGGCGCCGACGGCGCATGGACCGGGACCACGGAAGGGCCGCTCGACGAGGGCTTCCATTATTATCACCTGACCATCGATGGCGGCATTTTCAACGACCCGGGCGCGCTGAACTATTATGGCTCGATCCGTTGGGAGAGCGGCATCGAGATTCCGGCGCACGACGCGGACTTCTACGCGCTGAAGGACGTGCCCCATGGCAATGTGCAGCAGGTGCTGTTCCCGTCGGCGAGCACCAGCACGCAGCGCCGCGCCTTTGTCTATACGCCGCCGGGCTATGACAAGAACCAGAGCGCACGCTATCCCGTGCTGTACCTGCAGCATGGCTGGGGCGAGGACGAGACCGCCTGGTCGAACCAGGGCCGCGCCAATCTCATCATGGACAATCTGATCGCGGCCGGGAAATCGAAGCCGTTCATCATCGTGATGACCTATGGCATGACCAACGACGTGAAGCCGGGCAGCCCCGGCGGCCTCGCCAGCTTCGATATCAAGCCGTTCCAGACCGTCCTGGTCAACGAACTGATCCCCTATGTCGACACCCATTTCCGCACGATGGCGGATCAGGGTCATCGCGCCCTGGCCGGCCTGTCGATGGGCGGTTTCGAGACCAAGCTGATCGCGCCGAAGAATCTCGACAAGTTCGGCTATATCGGCCTGCTCAGCGGCGGCACCTTCTCGCTCGAGGACGTGAACGGCACGCCGGGCTATAAGGACAAGGTCAAGCTGACCTTCGTCAGCTTCGGCAGCCGCGAACTCGAAGGCCGGGGCATGGCAGGCCCTCCGGGCGCGCCGCGCGCCGACCCGCGCGCAAACGCGGAGGCGCTGAAGGCGGCCGGGTTCAACAGCGTTTTCTATGTGTCGCCAAACACGGGCCATGAATTCCTGTCCTGGCGGCGCAGCCTGCACGAAATGGCGCCGCTGCTGTTCAAGAACTGAGGTAGCGAGCCTCCGCATGGCAAGCGGGACGGCGGGGCTGCGGCGGCCCCGCGCCGTTCGCTTCAGCAAGCGCCTGATCGGTCGCCTCCATCCTTGCGAACTCAAGGATGGAGGTGCGGAACAAGGGGCAAGCCGCTGCACCTCCATGGTCGGAGTGGGGTGGCATGACGTTCGCCGACGTCCCGACCTCCGACTAAACTCGTTCTCGATGTTGCCAGTCGCGGTATGAGCGGGAGGCTAGGCTAACGTTGTCGCTTCCGGATCCGTGGCTCTCCGGCTTGTGGTCACGGCCTCCAGCGGGACATCCATGGTGTAGACAAAACCGCTGGGCCTGTACTCGAGGGCGACCTGACCCTTCAATTGACGACCCAGCGACGTCATCATCCGTGTCCCGAAACTCTTGCGTGTCGGCTCGCTCACGAGCGGTCCGCCGAACTCGGCCCATTCAAAATGAAGGCGCTCGCCGTCGATCCGCCAGGCAATATGAACCTGGCCATCGGGAAGCGACAAGGCCCCGAACTTGGTCGTGTTGGTGCAAAGCTCGTTCAGGGTCATCGCGAAGGCGATCACCGAGCTCGACGTGATCCGGATGTCCTCACCTGAGACGATGAAACGTCCACTGCCCTGGTCGAAGGGCTCGATCGCACTGCGGATGGTGCTGTCGATCGTTGCGTTTTCCCAACTCACCCGAGTGAGCAGATCGTGCGCGCGCGCAAGGGCCGCAAACCGGCCGTCGATTGCCGAGCTTGCGTGCGCCATGCTCGTGGCGGTGCGCAGACTTTGATGGGTAATCGCCCCCACGGTAGCGAGCATATTCTTGATCCGGTGATGCAGCTCCGCATGAATCAGCTGCTGCAATTTGTCGGCAGCCTCGCGTTCCTCGGCTTCGATTCCCGACTGGACGAGCAGGGCGCTGGCGTCGATTCCAGCCTGTTCCAGGGCCAGTTTGAGACTGTCGTTCTCGGTCGTGAGGGCGTCTTTTTCCGGTTGGTTCTCGTCGATGATCGACTGCTGTTTCTCCGTGTCGAGCACGGTCTTCAGGAGCAGAGCCTTGGCATCCATTCCCGCCTGCAGAAGGAGGTGCCGCAGTTCCTTGTTCTCCTGAGTCAGCGGATCGTCCGCGGCAATCAGCGAGGGCATCACTTTCAGGACACCCTTTCCGATCATTTTCTGGAGTTCGAGAACCATCTGGTGGATTTCGAGCGGCTTCGGGAAGAAGCGGCTGTCGGTGGGTTTGTCGGCGTCCGTGACCGCGACCTGCCCGGACACCAGGACGATTTTGATATGCGGCCAGCGCGCGTGCACCGCATGGGCGAGCTTCAGTCCGTCCATGCTTCCCGGCATCTGAATGTCGGTGAACAACAGGGATATGTCGTCGCGCGATTCCAGAACCTGCATGGCTTCGTCGGCGCTCACGGCCTCGACTGGCGTGAACCCCGCGTCTTCGACGATATCGACGGCGCGCATTCGCAGGACCATCTCGTCCTCGACAATCAGGACGATCGGTGTTGGACCAGACCATGTCATCGAAAATACCTTCGGGGCGTCTCGCTCTTCCCGGCAGGGAAACGGAGGCCTGGCAAGGGCGTGGGGCGCAGTATGATCACTGTCAAGCGATGCCGGGTTCTGGCCCGCCCAGGAACGCGATCCAAGTCGCGCGCTATCCCCTCACTCCTCCACCCCATGATATTTCCGGAGCATCGGCGGCGGTGCGGCGAGGCGGGCGAGCTGGGGCGCGAGGTCCTTGGGCGGGATCACCACCTCGACCAGTGCGGGCACGTCGGCCAGCTTCCCGATCTCCTTCAGCGCGTCGGCAAGCTGGTCGGTGGTCTTCACGCGAAAGCCCTTTGCGCCGAACGCCTTGGCCAGCGCCAGATAATCCCAGTCGGGCAGCACATCGAATGGGGCGAACGCACCCTCGGGGGTGAAGGCCTTGATATCGACGAACGCCTGTTCGATCGCATAGCCCTGGTTGCTCATCACGAATACCACGGCGGGCACCTTGGCGCGGGCGAGGCTCGATAGTTCCTGGCAGATCATCATGAAGCCGCCATCGCCGGCGATCACCCAGGGGCGTTTGCCTGAAGCCAAAGCCACGCCGAGCGCGCAGCCCGTCTCGTGGCCGAGCGAGCCCCACGCCGCCTGCGCCACGAAGCTGTCGCGCGGGAGGCCCATGAGGTTGCCCCAGACGTACAGCGAGGTGCTTTCGCCCAGGACGAGCACGCTGTCGTCGATCAGCTTCTCGTGTTTCAGCCAGGTCGAGAACTGCCGGTAAAAGATATTGTAGGTGAGGTTATGGCCTTTGCCTTTTTCCGAACTTTCGTCGGCGTCCTCGGGCACGTCCGGCGCCTCGAAGCCGCGCGGGAAGGCGTCGTCTTCCTCGAAATGGGCGACCAGGGCTGTCAGGAAGTCGGCCAGGGTGATCTGCGCGAAATAGTCGATGCCGACGCGGGTATCCTCGTCGTTGCACGAGATCATGTCGGCATAACGCGCGGCCATGATGTCGAGATAATCGTCGGTGATGATCGCCCCCAAGGCGATCGGGCAATCGCACGCGCCCATGATCGTGCGGGTGAGCGCGGGCGAGGCGGGGCCGGCATAGGTGCCGATGAACTGCGGCTGCGCCTCGTCGAGCACGGTCTTGCCGAGGCTGGTGGTGGTGAAGGGCAGGCCGCTGACGTCGACCAGCTTCTGCGCAAGGTCCTGCAGGCCGAAACGCTGGATTTCGACGCCGAACCACAGCACCGGCTGCTGCGCGCTGAGGATACGGCCCCAGGTCGCGGCGATCGCCTTGGTCAGATAGGTCGCGTTGCTGGTTTGCGGCACCGGGGCGAGCGTGCCGACCGGATCGGCGCAATCCTGGGTCCAGACATTCTGCAGCACTTCGAGATAGATCGGGCGGCGGAAGGTGAGCATCGCGGTGATCGCCCGGTCGATCTGGGTGGGGGCGAAATCGGGATCGACGATGATCTCCGACGCGACGGTGACATGCGCGTAGAGCTTCGCGTTGACGTCGAGGTCGCCGGTCGAATGGTGGAACAGGATCTGCTGCTGGCGTTCGAGCAGGCGGTTGTTGTTCGACGGGCCGGCCGAGATGATCGCGACCGGCACGCGCTCCACCCAGGAGCCGGCGGCGCAGTTGAGCGCGCTCATCGTGCCGACCCCATATTGCACGCAGGCAGCGCCCACGCCCTTGAAGCGGGCATAGCCATCAGCCGCATAGCCCGAGCCGAGTTCGTTGATATTGGGCACGCGCTCGATCGCGGGATCGTCGTCGAGCGCGTCGAGGAAGGGCGAGGCATAATCGCCGGGGACGGCGAAGACATGGGCAAGACCGGCCTGTTTCAGTCGGGCGAGGATATAGTCGGCGACGTTCATTTCAGCCCTCCTCGACAGCGCACAGGCAATTGGGGGTGATTGACGAGAGCATCGTCCCGCAATCGAAGCAGGGCAGGCAGGCGTCCAGATCTGTACCGCAACCCGTGCAGGGATCGCCGGGCGGGCAGGGATTGGGCATCAGCGCATAGCTCGGGTCGAGCCAGGTCGGCGGTTTCATGCCGAAGAAATCCTGCAGGGTGGATTCGGCGATGTCGAGCGCGCCTTCGACCCAGCCCTGGCCGAGCGAATAGGCCTCACCCACGATGTGGATGTCGTGTTTTGCGACCGGCTTGCGCATCTGGCACATGATCTGGTCGAGGCGGAAATTGGCCTTCCACTCGTGCCAGCCGCCGCCATACGGGTCTTCGTTCCAGGTGTGATAGACCGCGGCATAGGGATCGGGGATCTGCGGCAGGGCATGGACCTGCGCGACCTGGCGGTTGGCGACGTCGACCATTTCGGCGGTGGCGCGGAAGCCGGTCTTGGGGGCGAGTGGGAGGACGTTCTCGACACCGCCCTCAAGGCAGGCGGGACGATAGCCTTCATAGGCCTTGCCGCGTTCCAGCCCCTTCCAGAAAGGAACTGTGCCGAGATCGTTATAGCTGGCCATCAGCAGAGAGTTGAGGAAGGGCTCGCCGCTCTCCTGCTCGCCCTCGGTGCCGAAATAATAGACCTGGCGGACAGGAAGATCGGTGACCGAGCGGCCGGCGACCAGACCCTGCGAGCGCCACCACGGGGTCTCATAGGCGAGCAGCAGCTTGAACGCGCTCTGGATGAGGACCGAGGGAATGTTCTTCTTCAGCCAGGGGTCGTCGAAGAAGTCGCTCTTGATCAGTTCCAGGCTGCGGCGCGGCATGGCGAGGATCAGCTTCTTGCAGCGAAACTTGATCGGCTTCGCGTCCTCGACGTCGCGAGTCTGCTTCTCGTCATCGGTATGGGTCTGGCGGAAGATCAGGGTGTAGGGCCAGTCGCCGGTGCCGAGGATGATCTCCTCCAGCCGGTGGTTCATGAAGACGCGCTTGCCCTTGGCGGTCTTGCCGGGGAATGTGTCGTTGAACTCGCGGGCGAGCTGTATCGGGAGCTGGTCATAGCCTTCCGCCAGGGTGAGGAACTGGGTCTCGTCGCTATATTCCGTGGCGGGCAGCTGGGTGACGGCGCAGGCATTGGCGACGTTCGCCTCATAGCCGCCGGCGTCGCGCATGAACTGATAGCCCTCGTTGGAGAGCACGCGGAACATCAGGTCCCAGAAGCCGTATTTCCACATCGGCTTGCCGAACACCTTGACCTGCATCTGCTGGCACAGGCTGAGATTGGCGAAGCCGGGATAGAGGTTGTTCATCACCTGCACCTGCAGGTTGGTCGGGCCGAGGCCGCGTTCGGACCAGGCGAGGTTGTAGGGGACCTTTTCCGGATCGTTGAGCTCATGCAGGCGTAGATGCTTGCCGCGCAGGTAGAAGAGGTTGCAGTTGGAGCCGACCGGGGCGGGGGCGCCCATCGGGAAATCCTTGGTCTGCAGGTTGAGATGCTTGACCAGGTCGGCGACCATGATGTGCTGGCTGGGGATGTAGCGCATGCCGCCAAGCTCGGCCTTCACATTGGGCAGGCCGGGCAGGGTGGTGGTGTAGAGCCGACCGCCGATGCGATCCGAATATTCGAACAGGCCGATCGCTTCCTTAGCGCCGCGATCCTGCTGGAGACGCCACGCGCTGTAGGCGCCCGACACGCCGCCGCCGACGATTGCTACGTCTAGATCCATATGACCCTCCCCAATTTAGACACGGCACGACACGCGCCATCGACGGAGGTCGAGCCGCTGCCTGTTCCCATGAGATGGAATGTGCCGAACGGGATGGAGGCTAGCGCTGGGGGTTCGGGGTGTAAATCTGGCGGCGGCGGGAGACGAAACCGATGTGATTATAATTGACCGTGCTGCTTCGCTGACGTCGGCCTGGCGATGACGCAGGGGCTGGTACCGCTACCATCTTTTGGTTAGACCTCTCAAAAAACGGGAGAGGGTTCTCATGAAGTTCAAGCTATTGGCCGCGGCCGCAACGGCGTCGTTTCTCGTGACCGGCGCAGCCTTTGCGCAGGATGTGCCGGCGACTCGCGCCGCCGGCGGCAATGTCGAGCAGCGCGCGGCGGCGATCGTCGCGAAGATGACGCTGGAGGAAAAGGCGGCCCAACTCGGCAACGTCGCGCCGGCTATCCCGCGGCTGGGCGTGCCCGCCTATAATTGGTGGAACGAGGGCCTGCACGGCGTCGCGCGGGCCGGCTTTGCGACCGTTTTCCCGCAGGCGATCGGCATGGCCGCGACCTGGGACGTGCCGCTGATGGGGCAGGCGGCCGACACGATCAGCACCGAATTCCGGGCGAAATATGTCGAGCGGGTTCACCCTGATGGCAGCGCGGATTTCTATCGCGGTCTGACCGTGTGGTCGCCCAACATCAACATCTTCCGCGACCCGCGCTGGGGGCGCGGGCAGGAGACCTATGGCGAGGATCCATATCTGACAGGCAGGATCGGCACCGCCTTCGTCAGCGGCCTCCAGGGCAACGATCCGAACTATTACAAGACCATCGCCACCTCGAAGCATTTCGCGGTGCATAGCGGCCCGGAGTCGAACCGGCACCGCGAGGACGTGCACCCGAGCGCGCATGATCTGGAGGACACCTATCTCCCCGCATTCCGCGCGACGGTGACCGACGGCAAGGTGCAGTCGATCATGTGCGTGTACAACTCGGTCGACGGGGTGCCGGGCTGCGCCAACGACTTCCTGATGAACCAGCGGCTGCGCAAGGACTGGGGCTTCAAGGGCTATGTCGTGTCGGATTGCGGCGCGGCGGCGAACATCTATCGCCCCGACAGCCACCATTATCGCAAGACGCCGGCCGAGGGCGTCGCCGTCGGCTTCCAGGCGGGCATGGACCTGATCTGCGGCGATTACCGCAACCATATGACGACCGACGCGGATTCGATCGTCGATGCGGTCAACAAGGGGTTGTTGCCGATCGCGACGGTCGACCAGTCGCTGGTGCGGCTGTTCTCGGCGCGCATCCAGCTTGGGCTGATCGATACGCCGGTGCGGCCGTTCGCTACCATCACCGCAGCCGATAACGATACCCCGGCGCACCGTGCCCTGGCGCGCAAGATGGCCGAGGCGTCGATGGTGCTGTTGAAGAACCAGGGCAATTTGCTGCCGCTGAAGAGCGCACCGAAGACGATCGCGGTGATCGGCCCCAACGCCAACAGCCTGGATGCGCTGGTCGGCAATTATTACGGCACGCCCTCGAAGCCGGTCACCGTGCTCGACGGCATCCGCGCGCGCTTCCCTGATTCGAAGATCGTGTTCGCCGAAGGCTCCGGGCTGGTCGGTCCGGCCGAGCCGGCGGTGGCGGACAGTGCCCTTTGCGTCGATGCGGACTGCAAGACGCCGGGGCTGAAGGCCGAGTATTTCGCCGGCGCCAATCTCGAAGGCGCGCCGGTCGAGACCAAGATCGAGCCCAATGCCAGCATCGCATGGACGGGCGACAAGACCGGCGACAAGGCGACATCGGTACGCTGGACGGGCACGCTGGTCGCGCCCGAGAGCGGTGAATACCACTTCCGTTTCGTGACCGAGAATGGATATCGCGTCTATGTCGGCGACAAGGCCGTCGTCGAGGAATGGGGCATCGGCAACGAGCCGTCGATCCTGTCCGGCTCGATCACCCTGGAGAAGGGGCGGAAATACCCGATCCGTGTCGAAGGCTTCCAGCGCGGCGTGCGCGGCGAGCAGCGTCTTGTCTGGAGCGTGCCGGGCCATGATGGCGAGGATGCGATCGCGGCAGCAAAGGCGGCCGATCTCGTGGTGTTCGTCGGCGGCCTGTCGGCCCGCATCGAAGGCGAGGAGATGAAGATCAAGGCGCCGGGCTTCAGCGGCGGTGATCGCACCAGCCTCGATCTGCCGGCGCCGCAGGAAGAGGTGCTGAAGCGGGTTCAGGCGGTGGGCAAGCCGACCGTGCTGGTGCTGATGAACGGCAGCGCGCTGAGCACCAATTGGGCCGACGCGAACGTGCCGGCGATCGTCGAGGCCTGGTATCCGGGCCAGGAAGGCGGCGCAGCAGTGGCGCGGCTGCTGGCGGGCGATTTCAGCCCGGCCGGGCGGCTTCCCATCACCTTCTACAAGAGTGCCGACCAGCTTCCTCCGTTCGAGGATTATAGCATGGCTGGGCGGACCTATCGCTACTTCAAGGGCGAGACGCTGTACCCGTTCGGCCATGGCCTGAGCTACACGAGTTTCGGCTATGCCAATCCGCGGGTGGTGACGAAGGGCGACGTGACCGTATCGGTCGATGTGACCAACAGCGGCGCCAGGGATGGCGATGAAGTGGTGCAGCTCTATCTGTCGCATCCGGACGTGGCCGGTGCGCCGGTACGCGCGCTTGAGGGGTTCCAGCGTATCCATCTGGCGAAGGGCGAGAAGCGCACGGTGACCTTCGCGCTCAATGACCGGGCGCTGAGCGTCGTCGACGACAAGGGCGATCGCAAGGTCGTGCCTGGGGCGGTAGATGTCTGGGTCGGTGGCGGTCAGCCTGTGTCGCGGCCGGGTATGGCGCAGGCGGCAGGCGTGAAGACCAGCTTCAAGGTGACGAAGTCGGCGGTGCTGCCGAAATAAGGCGATAGGGTTTGCCGCGGCGCGGGAGCGATGCGCCGCGGCAAACCCAGCCCCGCTTTCGCTCGATGCGGATGTACCGGTTTGCCCGGGGGCAGGGAAATGCCTGGCGACCGGAATGCGACGGGTGCGATGAACGGGGCAAGCCTGACCAGGCGCGCACTGGTGCGGAGGTCTTGTCAGAACCGGTAGACGCCGCCCGCCTCCGCCGCGACGAACCGTTCCGCCGGGATGTCCGCCGCTTCCAATGCGGCCGCCAGTGCTTCTATTGGAGCGTCACGCGGTTCGTCGGTTAGCTGGAAAGTGCCCCAATGGATGCCGAGCGCGTGCCTGGCGCCAACGTCGCCCAGGATCGCCACTGCCTCGGCCGGGTTGACGTGCTGGTTCGCCATGAACCAGCGCGGCTCATAGGCGCCGATCGGAATGAGCGCGATGTCGGGCACGCCGTGGCGGGCGCGGATATCGCGGAAGATGGCGCCGTCGCCATAGCCGGTGTCGCCGGCGAACCAGACCGAGCCGGCTGGCGTGTCGAGCCAGTGACCGGCCCATAATGCCATGCGCCGGTCGCCAAGGCCTCGCGCCGACCAGTGGTTGGCGCGGGTGAGGGTGGTGGTCATGCCGGGGGCGAGTTCGATCCGATCATGCCAGTCGCCGACGGCGGTCCGGGCGTCGGGTATCGCGCGCCGCACGATCGTGTCGTTGCCGAGTGGCATGATCATCAGCGGCGCATGCGCGGTGTGCAGGCGTTGCAGCGTGGCAAGGTCGAGATGGTCGTAGTGATTATGGCTGAGCAACACCGCGTGGATCGGCGGCAGATGCTCGAAGGCGATGCCCGGCGCGGTCACCCGCTTCGGGCCGGCAAAGGATAAGGGGCTTGCGCGGTCGGACCAGACCGGATCGGTGAGGATGTTCACGCCGCCTGCCTGGACGAGCAGGGTCGCGTGGCCGACCATGGTGACGGTCAGCCGGTCGGGCGCGGGGGTGGGGCGGGCCTGATCGACCGGCACCGAGGCCGGCCAGCGGGCGGGGCGCTCGGCGAGTTTCCAGCGCAGACCTTCCGACAGGGAGCGGTCGGTGACGGGCTGGCCGGGATTGAAGAAGCGGGTGCCGTCGAAATGATCGCCGGGCGGTGCGTCGTGGTAGCGGTTTTTCGGCATCGTTGGGGGTTCTGCCGCATTGCCAGCCACTGCGCCAGCTTGCGATCGAGACGTAAGCGGGGTTGGATCATTCCTCCCGGTGATGACGGCCTTCGTCAGCAAGAGAAAAGGGGTGCACCATCACACGGTCTGGCGGGTGGTCGTCATCGAGGGACGCCGATCGAAGCGGTCGAACCATCCCGTCAGATTCGGCCGTCCATCGCGCCAGTCGCGGTCGGGCCAGCGGAAATGGAGATAGCCGAGCAGCGCGGACACCGCGATCTCGCCGATCATTGGCTCGTCCCGCAACGTCGCTTGTTCGAGTGAGTCGAACGCGGCATCCCGTGCCCGGGCGAAGCGGATGAGCATCGCATCAGACCGCTGGTCGGGCCAACTGTCAGGCCGTCTGGGACGCCCAGCGTTCGGCCAGCACATGGGCCTTGGGATCGTCCACGTCGATCCAGGTGATGCCGGTGCAGTCGGCGACGTGAGCGAGGCCCTGGCCGGCGAGATAGCCGACGCCCGCGCTGAGCGAGGGGGCCTCGAAGTGCTTCAGCGCCTCGAACAGGGCGGGGGCGACCGCGAAGACGCCGGTGTCGAAGCAGTCGAAGATGTCGATACCCTTGCCGATGGACACGATAGCGTCGCCCCGGGTCTCGACCCGGGTGACATCCTCCATATCGACCGCTTCCTGTTCGAGCAGGCGATCGATGCCGAGGGTGAGGCCACCTTGTGCGCCGACCGTGGCGAGACGGCGATACAGCGCCGGGTCGACCAGATGGTCGCACATGGCGAGCAGCGCTTCGCCGCCCCTCGTCGCTGCCTCGGCCGCGAGGACCGAGGTGCCGTTGGGCTTGCGATAATCCTCGGACATCACCGTCTCGACCGTCACCGGCCAGTCGCGCGCGGCGACGGCTGCGGTGATGGCTTCAGCACCGTATCCGAGCACCACGATGACCCGCCCGATGCCAGCAGCGGCAAAGCCGGTGATAGCGTGTTCGAGCAAGGTCTTCCCCGCGACGACGCAGAGGGGCTTGTAAGGGGCAAGCGCCCGCAGCCGGCTGCCTTCGCCGGCTGCGAGCAGGATCGCAGTATCGATCACGCTGCGATGAATTCCTCGACCGCAACCTGGGCGAGGTCATCGGTCATCTGCGTGCGCGGGTGCTTGCAGAAATAGGCCGAGGCGCCATCGATCGGGCCGCCAAGGCCGCGATCGAGCGCGAGTTTGGCGCAGCGGATCATGTCGATCGCGACGCCGGCCGAATTCGGGCTGTCCTCGACCGAGAGGCGCAGCTCCAGGTTCATCGGCACGCCGCCGAACAGCTGGCCTTCCATGCGCAGGAAGCAGATCTTGTTGTCGTTCTGCCAGGCGACATAGTCGGACGGACCGACATGGATGTTCTCGTCTTCGAGGCGCTCGGCCGCGACCGACTGCACTGCCTCGGTCTTGGAGACCTTCTTCGAGGCAAGGCGCTTGCGGTTCGACATGTTGAGGAAGTCGGTGTTGCCGCCGGTGTTGAGCTGATAGGTGCGATCGAGCTTCACGCCGCGCTTGGCGAACAGGTCGGTCAGCACGCGGTGGACGATCGTCGCACCGAGCTGCGCCTTGATGTCGTCGCCGATGATCGGCACGTTCGCGTCGGTGAAGCGCTTCGCCCATTCCGGGTTGCTGGCGATGAACACCGGGATGTTGTTGACGAAGGCGACGCCGGCTTCGAGCGCGCATTCGGCATAGAATTCGCTCGCTGCCTGCGACCCCACCGGCAGATAGTTCATCAGCACGTCGGTGCCCGATGCCTTCAGCTCGGCGATGACTTCGTCCTTGGTCGGCTCGGCGATGTCGGCGAGCAGGAAGGTGCGGTCATCGGGATAGTCGGCCATGTGCTCGGCAAAGCCGTCGAGGATCTTACCCATCTTCACCTTGGTGCCGGTCGGCTTGACCACCGGCGAGAAGATCGCGGTGCAATTGGGCTTGGAGAAGATCGCCTCGGCAACGTCCTTGCCGACCTTGCGCTTGTCAACATCCCAGGCGGCGACCACCTGGATGTCGCTCGGACGATAGCCGCCGAGTTCCCAGTGCATCAGGCCGACATTGTCGTTCGCGCCGTCCCGATAATGCTCCAGGCCCTGCACTAGCGAGCTTGCGCAGTTGCCTACGCCCACCAGGGCGATCCGAATGCTGTTCATGGTCGATTGATATCCTTGGAGTGAAAAGAGAATGACGGGGCAGCCACGGTGGATGCGGTTGCCGAAAACTGACGCAACAAAGCGGCCTCTATATGGCGATGCCACAGGATGCCGACAGCAGTAACAAAGAACAGGGGCACGAGCTCGAACCACCAGAACCAGCGAGGGTCGCCGGACAGGCAGGCGAGGAAGATCGCATAGACGCGCACATTGGCGGTCAGCAGGATCATCAGCCGCATCGGCCCAACGGCGCGCGTCGAATACGCTGTCGCGAGCCGGGGGGCGAGAGTGCGATCCTCGAACAGGCCATCGAAGCGGGTAGATGCCCGATCGATGGAAGTGGCGATCCAGTCATAGGCACGGACCACCACATTGCCTGACCCCGCCACCACCGGGCCACGTGCGAGCCCGCGCGCGCGACGGTGGAAGCGGGCGCGTTCGCCCTCATAAAGGCTGGACTGGACGATATGGGCGGCCCCCGCGCCCAATGCCCAGGCCCAGCCCTCGCCGGTGCCGATCGAGGTCGCGATGACGACGTAGATCAGGATGAACACGCCGTGATCGCATACGCCGTCGAGAATGCGGCCGAGCGGACTGGCGGTGTTCGTCGCGCGGGCGACCATGCCGTCGAGTCCGTCGGCGATCAGCCAGCCGATCGACAAGGCGAGACCCACCAGGGCAAATCGCCAGTCATGCCACTGCGCATAAGCGACAGCGGCCATAATCCCCAGGCCGAGACCCATGACCGACACGAGATTTGCGGAGACACGATGCTCCACCGCCCAGGGCAAAAGGGCGCGCGCGGCAGGGTGAATGATCCAGAGGTTTGTAGGATCCTCTATCCGGCGATCCCGCGACCCGTCCGGTGGAGGCGTTGTCATGCGTGCGTCATATAAACTTCACGGCGCGCAAGTCCAAAGAATGTTAATCTTGAACGGGAAAATCGCGCCGGACCGTTGATGCCGGCTGTGCCGGATCGGTAGCGACGGCAGGCATCTTGTTCCCACATGAAGGCGCATTCCACCCGTAAATCACCGAATCGGCGCGTTATTGGCTCTATCACGTCGGAATGGCATGAATCCATTGCTGCCCGACCCGGATGTTATATCCGTGGGCGACGCCATGGTCGATCGGCGCTTCTGTCGCGACTCGGGAAGGCGTATTTTCCGGTCCAGGTGTCCTCCGCAGCTCCCGCACGGCATCCCCCGAAATGACAGTTGGTTCATGTGCCCTGTCCCCGCCTCACGGTGATGGCGGCAGCGGGGTGCCCGGCACGTGGGATCGCCCGCCGATACGGACGTGGCGGGCTAGGACGCCTCGGCCGCGATCTTGCGCAGTGCATTCTCGAATGCCTCGGGCGGCTGGCCGCCGGAAATGAGATAGCGGTCATCGATGACGATCGCCGGCACCGCGCTGATGCCGCGCGACTGCCAGAGCTGCTCGACGCGGCGAACTTCCTCGGCATATCGGCCCGAGGTCAGGACTTCACGGGCGGTCTGAGGATCGAGACCGGCTTTTTCGGCCGCTGCGACGAGCACGTCATGGTTGGACGGATCCTGCTGGTCGGTGAAATAGGCGTCGAACAGCGCATGCTTGAGGGCTGACTGATGACCTTCGATCTCGGCCCAGTGGAGCAGCCGGTGCGCGTCGAAGGTATTGTAGATGCGGCTCTGGTCGGTACCGCGCATGGCGAAGCCGAGCTCGGCGGCGCGGGCCCGGATCATCTCGCGATTGGCGGCCGACTGCTCCGGGGTTGAGCCGTATTTCTGGGCCACGTGCTCGACGATGTTCTGGCCCTCGGGCGGCATGGCGGGATTGAGCTCGAACGGCTGGAAAGTGATGTGGGCATCGACCACATCTCCGGTCTTCGCCAGTGCCTCTTCCAGTCCGCGCAACCCGATGATGCACCAGGGGCAGGAGACGTCGGATACGAAATCGATCTTCATCGGGCGGGGCATGGAGAATCCTTTGCGAGCTTCGCCCCCGATATGAGGAGCGCGGCGCGGGATTTCCAAGGGTTGGCGAGCCTGTCCCTGTACATTCCAAAACTGCACCGCGGATGCAGCGTTGTCATGTGGCCTTACGTAGCGCCGCAACCTGCTTCGGCGTTATCTTCGATGGCTTCGATCCGAAACGGGCGGTGACGTAGTTTGCCACGGCGGCGATCTCCGCATCGCTATAGGCGTGGCCGAATGCCGGCATGACCATGTCGCCCTGTGTCGTTGCCCGCCGTGCGCCGAGGATCACCACCTGCGCGACATTGGTCGCGTCCGGATCGTTGACTGCCCTCGATCCGTTGAGCGTCGCGAGGCCGGTCAGCGCGCCGTTGCCGTTCCAGGCATGGCAGCCGATGCAGGCGCCTTCGAAAATCTTCTTGCCGAGTGGAGAAGCTTCGTCCGCTACCGCCAGCCGGTGACCGAGCGGCGCGGGGCCGGGGGCCGGATGTGGCTGGTCAGGTGTAGGGACCGCTGGCACGCTGCGCAGATAGGTAACCATCGCCGCGACGTCCGACGGGGTCAGGTGGCGCAGGCTGAGATCGACGGCCTCGCCCATAGGGCCGGTCGCTGTGCCACGGCCAGGGGCGTGGCCTTGCGACAGATATTGAGCGAGCTCCGCGCCGCTCCAGTCGCCAACGCCGGTCGCTTTGTCGGCAGTGATGTTGAAGGCGCGCCAGCCAGCGGTGACGGCGCCGGCATATTTGCGACGATTGTCGAGCGCCTGCATCAGATTGCGCGGTGTGTGGCATTCGCCGCAATGCGCCAGCGCCTCGGTGAGATAGGCGCCGCGGTTCCATTCCGGGCTACGATCGGTGTTGGGCTCGAAGCGGCGGTTCGGATTGAACAGCCCGCCCCAGATCGACATCAGCCAGCGCTGGTTGAAGGGGAAGGAGAAGGTGAGCTTCGGCCGTTGCTGTTTCACCGGCGCGAGCGTGGCGAGATAGGCGCGGATGGCGAGCCCGTCGGCATCGGTCATCCAGGTGTAGGAGGTGTAGGGCATCGCCGGATAGAGATGCGCCTTGGGGCCCTTGCCTTCACGCAGTGCGGCGAGGAACTGGGCGTCGGTCCAGCCGCCGATGCCGGTCTGCTTGTCGGGCGTGATATTGGGCGACCAGATCGTGCCGAAAGGCAGCTTGAAAGGCAGACCGCCGGCAAAAGGCACGCCGCCCTTGGCGGTGTGGCAAGCCTGGCAATCGGCGGCGAGCGTCAGGTACTTGCCGCGCGCCACCGGATCGGCCGAGGCGAAATCGGCGGGCACGCCAGTGACGTTCGGCCCTCTATACTCGGCCAGTGATACGCGGTGCCCGCCGGCGAAATCCATCGCGCCAGGCCCGAAGGCGATCCAGGCGAAGACACCAGCGCCGACCACCACGATGGCGACCACGACACTCCCGATGATGCGACGGCGGCTCATGCTTCCTTCCTCCCGGCCAGCACATCGCGGTCGATCGGCAGGCGGCGCAGGCGCTTGCCGGTGGCGGCGAAGATGGCGTTGGCGAGCGGTGCCATCGAAATCGAGGTGCCGGCTTCTCCTATGCCGCCCGGCGCTTCGCCACTGCGCATGATGTGCACCTCGATCGGCGGAGTCTCGTTCATGCGGAGCATCCGGTAATCGTGGAAATTGCTCTGCTGCACCCGGCCTTTTTCGATGGTGATCTCGCCGTGCAGCGCCGCGGTCATGCCGAAGATCAGGCCGCCCTGGAGCTGGGCGATGATTGTGTTCGGGTTCACGGCGATGCCGGTATCGACGACGCAGACCGCCCGGCGCAGCGTGACCTCGCCATCCTCCGAAACCCCGGCCTCGATGACGGTGGCGATCCAGCTGGCAAAGGCTGGCTGGACCGCGACGCCGCGGCCGACGCGTGGCGGGAGGGGGCCGCCCCAGCCCGATTTCTGCGCGGCGACGCGGAGCGCGGCCTGGAGCCGGGGCGCCTTGCCGAGCATGTTCATGCGGAACTGGACCGGATCGATGCCGGCCTTGTGCGCGAGTTCGTCGATGAAGCTTTCGATGACGAAGACGTTATGTGCCGGTCCGACGCCGCGCCAGAAGCCGGTGGGAACGGCCGGTGGTTCCTCGCGGACGAAATCGACGCGAAAATTGGGGATGTCGTACGGCATGTCCTGGGCGCAATCGACCGCGTCGAAATCCTGCCCGTTGACGAAAGCGGGCGGCAGCCAGCGCGCCAGCACCGACGATCCAGTGATGACATGATGCCAGGCGCTGATCCTGCCATCTTCGAGCGTCGCGCTCAGCCGGTCGTGCCAGGAGGGGCGATAGACGTCGTGCTGGATATCCTCTTCGCGGCTCCACACGACTTTGACGGGACCATCGACATGCTGCGCGATGCGCACCGCCTTTTCGATCGGGTCGACCTCGAGCCGCCGGCCGAAGCCACCACCGAGCAGGTGATTGTTGACGACGACCTTGTCGAGCGGCAGGCCGGTGACCTTGGCGACGACCGCCTGGGCCCGACTCGCCACTTGGGTGCCGGTCCAGATCTCGCATCCGCCGGGGGTTACATGGACGGTGCAGTTCATCGGCTCCATCGCGGCATGGGCGAGGAACGGCACGTCATAGGTGACCTGGATCGGGTCCTTGCCGAGCGCCTTTACGACATCGCCGACATTCTTGGCGTTGACGCCGGGGCGCTGGCTTGCCTTGACCAGATTGGCGCGGACCTGGGCGGTATCGACGCCAGCATTGGCCCCCTCGTTCCAGGTGATGTTCAGCGCGGCGAGGCCCTGTAGCGCCGCCCACATATGGTCGCCGACCACGGCAACCAGATCGTCGAGCACCACCACCTGCCGGAAACCCGGCACCAGCTTTGCCGCACTATCGTCGACATGGCCGACCTTGCCGCCGAACACGGGGGAATGGGCGAAGGTGGCGAACGTCACGCCGGGCGGCATGGCGTCGATGCCGTATTTGGCCTGGCCGTTGACCTTTTCCGGCGTGTCGAGCCTGCGGAGCGGCCTGCCGATCAGGCGGAAATCCTTCGGGTCCTTGATCTGCGGTTCGGCCGGCGGCTTCAGCCCGGCGGCGCGTCCGGTGAGCGCGCCATAGCCGAGGCGGCGGCCGGTGGCGTCGTGGATCACCTCGCTCGCCTCGGTGCGGCAACTGGCCGGGTCGACCTTCCAGCCGGAGGCGGCTGCCTGGACCAGAATCGCGCGGGCGCCCGCCGCCGCCTTGCGCAGGGGCAACCAGAAAGCTCGGATCGAGTTGGAATTGCCGGTCGCCTGCAGGCCGAACACCGGATTGCCATATAGTGCGTCGCTGGGTGGGGCGTGCTCATAAACGACCTTGCGCCAGTCGGCATCGAGCTCCTCCGCGAGGATCATGGAGATCGAGGTATAGGTGCCCTGGCCCATCTCGACCTGCGGCATCACCAGGGTGACCTTTCCGGCCTGGTCGATGCGGATGAAGGCGTTGGGCGCGAAGCCCGGTGCCGCCGCGTCGGCTGCCATGGTGCCGGGCGCGACGAAGCCGATAAGCAGGCCGCCTCCGACCGCCGCGCCGACCTGGAGCAGGTGGCGGCGGGAGAGAACGGGGCCGGTGGGCGAAGGGGCGGTGTTGAGCGACATTTGCAGGGACCTTGATAGAGCGAGGGCGCGAAGGTCGGCTGATGTCAGGGCGTGGCGGCGGCTTTCTTGATCGCCTCGCGGATGCGGACATAGGTACCGCAGCGGCAGATATTGCCCGACATGGCGGCGTCGATATCGGCGTCGTCGGGGCTCGGCGTACCGGCGAGCAGCGCCGTCGCGGCCATGATCTGGCCCGACTGGCAATAGCCGCACTGGATGACCTCCTGGTCGAGCCAGGCGCGCTGCACACGAGCGCCGGCCGGGGTCTGGCCTATCGCCTCGATCGTGGTGACGGCGCGGGTGCCGAGCGTGCCGACGGGAAGCTGGCAGGACCGCAAAGGCGCGCCATCGACATGGACCGTGCAGGCCCCGCACTGTGCGATGCCACAGCCGAACTTGGTGCCGGTGAGGCCGAGCAAGTCGCGCAGGACCCATAGCAGCGGCATGTCCGCCGGCGCGTCCACCTCATGCGCGGTGCCGTTGACAGTCAGATTGAGCATGATGGCCCCTTTGTCTCGCCGATCGTGATCCGGTCCTCACCGCGACTCGCGACAGGCCGGACAACGCACTATGACCGACGATACGCTCACAGGTCGGGCATCGTCGATCATACCATTGGATAAGTATGGGAAACAGCATAGTCTGCGTGCCCGGGCCAAACCTTTGCATGATGGTTCGTTCATGACGGATTTGTCATGTAATCGTAGGTGCATTGCCATGCCGCAGATGAAATAGCCGCCATCGATACTGACGACTGAACCGGGAACCCTATGAACCTCACCCCGATCTTCTACGACGCGTCTGGTCGCCGACGGCGGCGCTTTGCATTCGCGGTCGGGGCGTTCGTTGCGCTGGTCCTGCTGTCCTTCGCCGCCCTGGCCCTGTCGATCGGCGCGGTGCCCAGGGCGCCCCTGTTGCCGGTCGATGCCGAGCACCCGGCGCTGACCCGCCTGCCGCCGCCCCATGAGCCGCTGCTGAAGCGCGCGCGGCACCGCTTGAACCACTATGCCCGGCTGTTGACCGGCCGTCCTGCGCGCGGCGTGCGGGAGAATGCGCCGCTCGCGATCGGTTTTCACGTGCCGTGGGACGAATCGAGCGCCGCCTCGCTGCGGCGGCACATCGACGATCTCGACTGGCTGATCCCCGGCTGGGTATCGGTCACCGGCAGCGACCACCACATCACCGTATTCCGCGACCAGGCGGGCAGGGCGATCCTCAACCGGGCATCGCGCCGTCCGCTGCTGCTGCCGATGGTCCAGAACGCGCTCCAGGGCGAATGGGACGGCAAAGGCATGGCGGCTCTGCTCGATAGCCCGACGCAGCGGCGGGCGCTGCTCGACAAGCTCGAGCCCTGGCTCGCGGCGAATCAGGCCGGCGGGGCATTCTTCGATTTCGAGGAGCTGCCGCCGAGCGCGCAGCCGGATTACCGCGCCTTTCTACGTGAAGCCAAGGCACGGTTCGGGCGGCATGGCTGGATCGTCGCCATCGCCGTTCCGGTGGGTGAGGATTCTGGCTGGGACGTGAAATCCTATGCCGCGATCGTCGATCGGGTGTTCCTGATGGCCTATGACGAGCACGAGCTCGGCGGCGAGGCCGGGCCGATCGCATCGCAGGCCTGGTTCGAACAGGCGGTCGAGCGTGCGTCGCGCGGGATCGCGCCGTCCAAGCTGGTCGTCGCGATCGGCAACTATGGTTACGACTGGCATGGCAAGGGCGGCGACCCGCTGGCGATCGACGAAGCCTGGCAGGCGGCGCGGGAATCGAGTGCGATGCCCGTATTCGACCGGCAGAGCGGCAATAGCGGTTTTGCCTATGAAGAGGGCACCGAGCGGCATGTCGTGTGGATGCTCGATGCGGCCTCCGCCTATAACCAGATGCGGTTCCTGTCGCGTACCGGGATCGGCGCGGTGGCGGTATGGCGCCTCGGCTCGGAGGATCCGGGCCTCTGGTCGATCTTCGGGCGAACGCATCGCACCCTGCCGCCGCCCTCCGCGATCAACGCGATCCCGGCCGGCACCGATGTCGATATCGAAGGCAGCGGCGAAATCCTGAAGATCGCCGGCGTGCCGGTCGAGGGAATCCGCAAGGCGATCCCGGCGAAGGACGGATCGCTTGCCACTGTCGATTTCGTCCGGCTACCGTCGCCCTATGTCGTGGCGCGGACCGGCTATCGGCCTGGCCTGGTGGCGCTGACCTTCGACGACGGGCCCGATCCGCAATGGACGCCGCAGGTCCTCGACATCCTAAAGCGCGAGCATGTGCCCGCGACCTTCTTCATCATCGGCGAGAATGCGTTGACCGAACGGCCGCTGCTCGAACGGATGGTGAGGGAAGGGCATGAGGTGGGCAGCCACACCTACACCCATCCCAACCTCGCCGGCGCGACCGACAGCGAGACGGCGTTCCAGCTCAACACCACGCAGCGGCTGTTCCAGGCCTTTACCGGGCGATCGCTCCGGCTGTTCCGCGCGCCCTATTTCGGGGACGCCGAGCCGACCACGGCCGACGAAATCGAGCCGGCGCTCCAGGCGCAGAATCGCGGTTATACGTCGGTCGGGCTTCACGTCGATCCGGGCGACTGGAAAAGGCCGGGCGTGCAGGAGATCATCGACCAGACCATTGCCGGTGTCGAAGCCTCCAATGTCGAGCGCAGCGGCAACATCGTGCTGCTGCATGACGCGGGCGGCAACCGGGCGCAGACTGTCGCGGCCTTGCCGGTGATCATCGATACGCTGCGCGCCAAGGGCTACACGTTCGTGCCCGTGTCGACCCTGGCCGGCATCCCGCGCGATGTCGCCATGCCGGTCATCACCGAAAGCGAGCGGGTTGCAGCCGAGACCAACCTGTTCATCTTCGGCACGATCGGTGCGGTGATCACGGCGCTTGGCTGGATCTTCCTGTTCGCGATCAGCATCGGCATCCTGCGGGCGATCACGCTGTCGGCCCTGGCGCTGATCCAGGCGCGGCGTGAGGGGCGCACGATCTTCCCCACGATCGATCCCAATCGCTTCGTTACGGTGATGATCCCGGCGTTCAACGAAGAGACGGTGATCGTGCGTGCGGTACACGGCGTGCTGGCCAGCGTCGATGTGCGGATCGAAGTGATCGTGATCGACGACGGATCGAGCGACCGCACCAGCGCGGTGGTGACGGAGGCGTTCGCCGACGAGCCGCGGGTGCGGCTGCTGACCCTGCAGAATGGCGGCAAGGCCCGCGCGCTGAACGAGGGGCTGAAGCTCGCGACGGGCGAAATCGTCATCGCGCTGGATGCCGATACGCAGTTCGAGCCCCGCACCATCTCGCGCCTGGCGCGCTGGTTCGTCGATCCGGCGCTGGGCGCGGTTGCGGGCAATGCCAAGGTCGGCAACCGCGTGAATCTGGTCACCAAATGGCAGGCGCTCGAATATATCACCGCGCAGAACCTCGAACGCCGCGCGCTCGCCCGGCTCGACGCGATGACGGTGGTACCGGGTGCGGTCGGCGCGTGGCGGCTGTCGGCGATCGAGAGCGTCGGCGGCTATCCGCACGATACGCTCGCCGAGGACCAGGACCTGACCATTGCGATCCAGCGGGCAGGCTGGAAGGTGACCTATGACCAATATGCGGTTGCCTGGACCGAGAGCCCGGAGAGCTTTGCGGGCCTTGCCAAGCAGCGCTTCCGTTGGGCTTATGGCACGCTCCAGTGCCTGTGGAAGCATGGGGCGGTGATGGCCAAAGGGCGGCCGAAGGGGCTGGCCCGGGTCGGTCTGCCCCAGGCGATCGTCTTCCAGATCGTGCTGGCCGCGATATCGCCGATCATCGATCTGGCGCTCATCCTCAGCTTCGTGATGACCTGGATCTCGGTCGAGGCGCATGGCTGGGCGCAGACCCAGCATGATGTCGAGAAGATGCTGATCTATTGGCTGGTGTTCACGGCAATCGATCTGCTGGCTGCCGTCATTGCCTTTGCGCTCGAACGGCGGGAGAAGTGGAGCCTGTTGTGGCTGCTGATCCCGCAGCGGATCGGGTACCGGCAGGTGATGTATTATGTGGTGCTGAAGGCGATTGCCCAGGCGCTGCGCGGGCCGAAGGTCGGATGGGGCAAGCTGGCGCGGACGGGGCGGGTGACGGCGAACTGAGCCTCGTATCGCCAGCCTGAAGCCAGTCCGGGGTGACGATCCAGGTCAGGAAGGCCGGCCTAAACGGCACCGTAGCGTCGGAGAAGGCGGAATGGGTGTCGCCGGTCTGGGGTGCCTTGGGCGCATGCCCTCGACGGCGTTCGCCGCGCCGGTCATGCCAAGCGACGTCATGACCGCCAGGCACCAGATCCTCTTACTCACCGGCTTCCCAGCCCAATGGTTTGACGCGTGCGCTAAGGTATAGAAGGGTAGGTCGCCAGAGGAATTGTATACAATGACAAGACGGTTTGCGATGAAGCGCGTGGCTCGCATGGTCGCCGGGATGCTGGCATTGGCGGTGAGCCCGGCGGGGATCGCCTCAGGTGCCGCACCTGCGGGCGCGCCGCTGGTGCTGGCGGCCGCGTCGTTGCAGGAATCGATGACCGCGGCGGCGGATGCCTGGGCGCGCAAGGGGCATCCCAAGCCGGTGATCTCCTTTGCTGCCTCGTCCGCATTGGCGCGGCAGGTCGAGGCGGGAGCGACGGCCGACCTGTTCGTGTCCGCCGACGAGGAATGGATGGATGCGCTGGCGGCCAAGGGGTTGATCGTATCGGCGACGCGGAGCGACTTCCTCGGCAACCGGCTGGTGATCGTATCACCGGCCGGGAGCCGGGTGACGATCCCGCTGGCTCGCGGCCCCCTTGCGCGTGTGCTGGGGGCGGGTCCGCTCGCGATGGCCGATACGGAGAGCGTACCGGCCGGCAAATATGGCAAGGCGGCGCTGACGAAGCTGGGCGTGTGGGATTCGGTCAGCGCGAAAGTGGTGCGGGCGGAGAATGTCCGCGCAGCGCTGGCGCTGGTCGAGCGCGGTGCCGCGCCGCTGGGGATCGTCTATGCGACCGATGCCAGGGCATCGGCGAAGGTGCGGATCGCGGGCGTGTTCCCTGCGGCATCGCATCCGCCGATCACTTATCCGATCGCGCGATTGAAGGCGTCGGTGAATCCTGAAGGGGAGGCGTTCCGGCGGTTCCTGGTGTCGCGCGAGGGCAAGGCGATCTTCGTGCGGTTCGGTTTTTCGGCGCGGTGAGCGAGACACTCCATTTCCGTCATGCCGGACGTGTTCCGGCATCCATGTCGCCACGAGCGGCAGCTTCCGTGGATCGATGGACCCCGGAACAAGTCCGGGGTGACGGAAGTGATTGGGGCAGGGGCATTCATGCTCAGCCCTGACGAATGGACCATCATATTGCTGTCGCTGAAGGTCGGTGCGGTAGCGATGCTGGTGACCCTGCCGATCGCCTTTGCGCTGGCCTGGGTGCTCGCGCGGTGGCGTTTTCCGGGCAAGGTGCTGCTTGATGCCTTGATCCATCTACCGCTGGTCGTGCCGCCGGTGGTGACGGGCTGGCTGCTGCTGATCGCCTTCGCACCGGCCGGGCCGTTCGGCGGCTGGTTGATGGACTGGTTCGGGGTTTCCGTCCTGTTCCGCTGGACCGGTGCGGCGATCGCCGCCGGGGTGATGGCGCTGCCGCTGATGGTGCGCGCGATGCGATTGTCGATCGAGGCTGTGGACCGGCGGCTCGAAGGGGCGGCGCGGACGCTTGGCGCGGGGCCGGGCAGGGTGTTCCGCACGATTACCCTGCCGCTCAGCGTGCCCGGTATCCTGGCCGGCGCGGTGCTTGGCTTTGCCCGGTCGATCGGCGAGTTCGGCGCGACCATCACCTTCGTCTCCAATGTACCCGGCCAGACCCAGACCCTGCCGCTCGCCATCTATTCGGCGCTCCAGCAGCCCGGCGGTGAGGCGATGGTATGGCGGTTGTCGGCGATCTCCGTCGTGCTGTCGCTGGCGGCGCTGATCGCGTCCGAACTGCTCGCGCGGCGTGCGGGAAGGGGGCTGCATGTCCTTTGATATCGCGCTTTCCAGACGGCTCGGCGATACCGAGGTGGCGATTGAGTTTGTCGCGGAGCAGGGGGCGACCGTGCTGTTCGGGCCATCGGGCGTTGGCAAGACGAGCGTGCTCAACATGGTTGCCGGCCTGCTGGCACCCGATGCCGGGCATGTCCGGGTCGCCGGCGAGACATTGTTCGATTCCGCGACGGGCGCTGACGTGCCGCCCGAGCGCCGGCGTGCAGGGTATGTCTTCCAGGAACCGCGGCTGTTCCCGCACATAAAAGTGCGGGACAATCTTCTGTACGGCGCACCCGAGGGAACGGCGATCAGGGAGGCGACCGCTTTCCTGGGCATCGATGCGCTGCTTGATCGCTGGCCGCGGACCCTGTCGGGCGGGGAGGCGCGGCGGGTGGCGATCGGGCGGGCATTGCTGAGCGCGCCGCGCTTCCTGCTGCTCGACGAGCCGCTGTCGTCGCTCGACCGGTCGCGCCGTGAGGAAGTGATGCGCGCGATCGAACATATCCGTGACGGGCTGAAGCTGCCGATCCTGATGGTGACTCACGATCCCGAAGAAGCCGAGCGGATCGGTACGCGGATCGTTCGGCTCTAGGTTCCTTGTCCGGTTGCGGACAGCCTGTGTCCGGCGCCGATCACTCCTGTCCGGAGGCTGAATGGGGCGGTTCGCCGACTCTCTGGGAAAATCGCCAGTCTTTCGGAAAGGCTGATGCTTGTCGCGCTGTCGATAGTAGTTAAGTCATTGATTCTACGTCCTCCGAGTGTTTGGCATGGGTAATGCAGTAGTACAGTCGCGGGTCGCACTGCCCGCTTGTACCGATATCCATGGAGGACCCTGAGATGCACCGTTCGATCCTGAGCCGCCCTGTCTTTGCCGCCGCCGTCGCAATGCTCGTGACCACCTCTGTTCCGGCGATGGCAAGCACCAATCCGACCGGCACCCCCGGAGGCAGCGCTGCGCCGATGCCGTCCGAGCAACCGGCCAAGAAGATCTGCCTATCGCCGACCGTCAGCGGCGCGGCGCTCGTGACCGGATCGATCCTGACCAAGAGGACGTGCCACACCAAGGCCGAATGGGAAGCAAAGGGCGTGACCTTCAAGACGAAATAAGCGCTCTGGCTGCGTTATAGCCGGGCCACCAGGAACCGCCGTCCGGATCACCGGGCGGCGGTTCCTTGGCGTCCGGCTGCTGCTCAGCAACTACGGGTTGCAGTCGAAGATGGACAACCCCTCCAGACATGGGTCGGAAATAATGCTGCGTCGCAGCAAGCCGTAAAACTGGTAAAATCGGACCAACTATCTCTTTTTATCAAGTAGATGGTGCCAAATCAGAAAACGATAGCGTTCGCTACAAAGTAGCGATAGCTTCCGAGTCGTTATCGCGTTCGGGGAGAGCAGTTGATGACGACATGTCGTAAGACAGCGTTGCTGATGAGTGTGGCCGCAATCTGGGCAGTACCTGCTGCCGCGCAGGTAACGACCGGACCGCCTCCCGAGGCGAGTCAGCCCGGGGGGAAATCCTCCGCACCGGCCGATGATACGGATCGCGGTCAACTTCAGGACATCGTCGTCACCGCGCAGCGCCGCGAACAATCGCTGCAGAAAGTGCCGATCAGCGTCACGGCATTCAGCGCCGCGACCATCGCCTCGCTCAGCGCCGAATCCATTGGCGACCTCGACAGTTTTACGCCCGGCCTGGCGATCAACGATACGTCGGTGACCCAGCCGAGCTTCGCGATCCGCGGCGTGCAGACCGACGATTTCGGTATCGGCACGGAGCCGTCGGTCGGCATCTTCGTCGACGGCATCTATTCCGGGCGCTCTGGCTCCGCGCTGATCTTCTTCAACGACATCCAGCGTGTCGAAGTGCTGAAAGGCCCGCAGGGCACGCTCTTCGGGCGCAACACGTCAGGCGGCGCGATCTCGATCGTCACCAACAAGCCGAAGGATACGCGCGAGCTGATAGGCACGGTGCAGGTCGGCAATTACGGCAAGGTGCGGGCCGACGCGACGGTGAACATCCCGCTGACCGACACGCTCTTCCTGCGGCTCAATGGGGTCTCGAACTATCGCAAGGGCTATTTGACCGATGCGGTCACGGGCGAGAAGCGCGAGGGCGAGAACAACAAGTCGGGGCGCGCTGCGCTACGCTGGGCGCCAACCGCCGACACGGATTTCGTGCTTACTTACGATCATGACGACACGCACAAGGACGGCCCGTTCGCGATCGGCATCAGCGATTTCGCGCTCAGCACCGATCCGAGGGGGCCATACACGAACGACGTGATCGGCGACAAGGAAACGCGGATTCTGAACGCCGTCTCCTTCACCGCGACTCATCATGCCGGGCCGCTGACCTTCACCAGCATCAGCTCTTTCAAGCATTTCGAGACTCACAATCGCGAGGACGAGGACGGCACGGCCGACCCGACCCGCTATTTCGATACCGAGAATATCGAGAAGAACAGCAGCCTCTATCAGGAATTCCGCGTCGGCTTTGACAATGACCGGCTGAGTGCGATCGCCGGTGCCAGCTATTTCCATGAGCGCGGGCGGCAGACCAGCGCGGTGACCTTGCTGAGCGACTCCGTCGACCGGCTGCTTAACGAGGTCGCTGATTTCCCGGTCTTCACCATCCTGAACCAGTTCGGCGGCCTTCCGGTCTTTGGCCAGACCTTCCAGGAGGACATGAACAACCGAGCCGCCAACGATTCCTATGCCGCGTTCGGCGACGCGACCTACAAGGTGACCGATCGCCTGAGCCTGACGGCTGGCATCCGCTACACGCACGACCTCAAGAAATTCACCTGGACGAATGGCGGCTTCACCTCGCCGGGGCTGGACGCCATCAATGCTCCGGGCGCGCTGTACAATGCGATCATCGGCGTCGATGCGTTCCCGGCGGATGCGGCGATCAGCGTGGGCGACTTCCTGCGCCAGCCGTTCATCATCGGGCCGAACGGATTGATATTCGACGAGGGCACGCTTGAGGGTGTGCCGTTCACGCGCCGTGCCGTGTTCAGTGATGTCAGCCCGCGCTTCGTGATCCAGTATGACCTGGGTGACGACGTGCATCTCTATGCCTCGGCATCACGGGGCTACAAGGCCGGCGGTTACAATTCCACCGAGATCAACTCCTTCTTCCAGCCGGAAAAGGTCTGGAATTTCGAAGGCGGCTTCAAATCCGAGCTGTTCGACCACCGGGTGCGGTTCAACGCGTCAGGCTATTATTTCAAATACAAGAACCGCCAGTCGATCAGCCTGGAGCCGAGCACCAACCCAAATTGCGTGCCGCCGGTCGCGGCCGGCACGATCTGCCTGCCGCAATATGTGACACGGTCCGGCGATTCCGAGGCCTATGGCATCGACCTGGAGACACAGTTTGTGCTGTCGCGCGATTTCAGGATCGGGGTGACGGCCGGCGCGATCAATTCGAAATGGGTCACGCGGATCGAGCAGGGTGTCGACATCTCGGGCCAACCTACCGGCGAGCCTGCGTTCCGGGGCGTCTTCAGCGCGCACTATGATCATGACATCGGCCACGGATCGATTTTCGCCGACGCCAGCTACAGCTACACTTCACACCAGCGGCTGAACGATGCCCAGCGGGCGATCGATGCCGGAATCGCGCCGTTCGTCGACTGGTCGAAACTCGGTGCGCTTCGATCTGATCGCAACATCGTCAATGCGAAGATCGGCTGGCGTTCGCCCGACAACCATTTCTCGATCTCGCTCTATGCCGAGAACCTGCTCGACAAACGCTATTACCGGACGCTCAATACGATCTCGGCCGATATCTTCCAGACGCCCTATGTCCGTGCCGATCGGCCAGGCTTTTACGGGGCGGAACTGGGCTTCAAATTCTAGAACAGAAGCAAAGTGGAGAGAGAATGATGGCGAACAGGATCGCATTTCTCGGCTGCGTCGCAGTGCTTGCCCTGGTGGGCGGTTGCAGCAGCGGACCGAAGACCGATGCCCAAGGCTTCGTGATCGATCCCGATTTCGAGAAGAACCTGCAACAGAAGCTGCTCGACGCGAAGCCCGGTGCGGTGATCGATATTCCGGCCGGCAAATATGCACTGAGCCGCAGCCTGAGCCTGACCGCCAATGGCGTGACGGTGAAGGGCGCCGGCATGGACAAGACGATCCTGTCTTTCGCCAGGCAGACCTCGGGTGCCGAGGGCATGCTCGTCACCGGCGACGACTTCACCATCCAGGATCTCGCCTTCGAGGATTCGAAGGGCGATGCGCTGAAGGTCAACGGCGTGAAGAACACCGTGATCCGCCGCGTGCGCGCCGAATGGACCGGCGGCGGCAAGACCTCGAACGGCGCGTACGGCCTTTATCCGGTACAGGTGACCAATGTGCTGATCGAGGGGGCGGTGGTGAAGGGCGCGTCGGACGCCGGCATCTATGTCGGCCAGTCGAACAACATCATCGTCCGCGACAACCGCGCCGAGGGTAATGTCGCCGGAATCGAGATCGAGAATTCGAACAACGCCGATGTCTATGGCAACACGGCGACGGGCAATACCGGCGGCATCCTGGTGTTCAACATGCCGAACCTGCCGGTGCCGGGCAGCAAGACGCGCGTCTACAAGAACAATGTGGTCGCCAACAACCACGCCAATTTCGGCGCGAAGGGCAGTGCGGTCAGCTCGGTCCCGCCGGGTTCGGGTGTAATCGTCAATTCGAACGACCAGGTCGAGATCTTCGACAATGACGTGAAGGACAACAAGACCGCCAACGTCATCATCTCGAGCTATTATTCGACCGGGTTCGACACCACGCGCGGGATCGCCAAGGCCTATGACCCCTATCCGGAGAATATCTACGTCACCGGCAACCGCTTCTCGGGCGGCGGTGACGATCCGGGCGGGCGGTTCGCGCCGATGAAGGCGCTGGGTGGCGGCAAATTGCCGGACGTGTTGTGGGACGGCTTCGTCAATCCCAAGCTGAAGACGCCCGGCATCTGCGTGCAGAATGGCGAGGCAAAGCTGCTCAACGTCGATGGCCCGGGCAAGTTCGCCAAGCCGCGGATCGACACGAGCGTGGATTGTGCGCCAGCCGCCCGCCTGCCGGAGATCAAGCTGCCTGAAGCGATGACGAAGGACAGCGGCAAACCATCTTGATCGGCCTGGCATGACTTTGCGTTTCCTTGTCGCCCTGCTTGCGGCCCTGTTCCTGAACGCCTGTGGCGGACGGCCCGATGCGGTGACCTTCCACGCCGAGGGTAATCCGGAGAAGCTGTCCGACTGGGGCCTGTTCACCGTATCGGGCGGGCGCATCGCCGCCCGGCCGGGCATGGTGACCTATGAGCTGCAGACGCCTCTGTTCAGCGATTATGCGCAGAAATGGCGGACGATCTGGATGCCCAAGGGTGTCCATGCGACCTATAACCCGGATCGCTGGTTCGACTTCCCGGTCGGCACCGTCGTCACCAAGACCTTCTATTTCTCGACGCCGGCCGGCGCGGTGACACCGCAGACCAGCGGCGAGGTGCTGAAGGTGACGCCCGCTGCCTACCAGACGGGGGTGAACGGACTCGATCTCGGGCATGTCAGGCTGGTCGAGACGCGGCTGCTCGTACGGCGCGAAAGCGGCTGGGTGGCCTTGCCCTATGTGTGGAATGCGCAGGGCACCGACGCGACGCTGGAGCGGACTGGCGCCGATGTGCCGCTCACCCTGGTCGACGGCGGTACGCGAACGCCGTTCGATTACAGTGTGCCTAACCAGAACCAATGCGGCGGGTGCCATGTGCAGGATTTCCGCACCCGGGCGATCGAACCGATCGGTCTGAAGGCGCGCCATCTCAACCGGATCTTTCCGGGCGAAGGGGGCGATATCAACCAGCTCAGGCGGTTGGCGGTGAAGGGCTATCTCTCCGGCGTGCCGGGCGCGGGCGTGCCACAGGATGCGAACTGGCAGGATGCCGGCGCGAGCATCGACTCACGCGGGCGGGCCTATCTCGATATCAATTGCAGCCATTGCCACAACCGGGTCGGTGCTGCTCGTACCTCTGGCCTATGGCTTGATGCGGCGACCACCGACGCGCGCCTGCTCGGCATGTGCAAACCGCCGGTCGCGGCGGGGCGTGGCACGGGGGACCGTCCGTTCGACGTGGTGCCCGGCAAGCCCGATGTTTCTATCCTGCCCTTTCGCCTCGCCAGCACCGACCCGGGCGTGATGATGCCCGAGCTTGGGCGCAGCCTGGAGCATAAGGAAGGCGTCGATCTCGTCACGCGGTACATCACCGCGCTGAAGGGCGACTGTACCGAAAATGACGGACCGGGAGAGCGTGCGCGATGAGCTGGGCGAACTGGTCGGGCAGCGTCACGGCAAGCGCGCCGGTGCTTCGGCCGAGGACCGAGGCGGAACTGGCAGCCGCGGTACGAGGGGCGGGCAAGGTGCGGGCGGTCGGCGCAGGGCATTCCTTCATGCCGCTCTGCCAGTCGGACGGGGTGATCCTGTGCCTCGAAGACATGGCGGGCACGATGACCGTCGCGCCCGACCGCAAGACCGCGCGCATCCCTGCCGGATGGAGCATCAAGCGGCTGACCGCCGCCCTGTGGGACGAGGGGCTGGCCCTCGCCAATCAGGGCGACGTGAACCCGCAATCGCTGGCCGGCGCGATGGGTACGGGTACGCATGGCACGGGGCGCGACCTGGGCAACCTCTCCACCTTCGCGCGCGGTTTTCGCCTGGTCGGAGCCGACGGTGAACCGGTGTGGTGCGACGCGACGACCAGTCCCGACCTGTTCCAGGCGCAGCGACTCTCGCTCGGCATGTTCGGCATCGCCACCGAGATCGACGTCGAAGTGATTCCTGCCTTTCACCTCGCCGAGCGCGTCGAGAAAAGGCCATGGGGCGAGATTCGCGAGCGTTTCGACGAACTGGTCGAGCAGGAGCGGCACATCGAATTCTGGCTGTTCCCGCACGCCGACAGCGTGATCCTGAAGACGCTGCGGCACTGCGACCCATGCGATCCTGCGGCGTCCACCAAGGACATCGAGGAAGCGACCTTCCGCCGCCTGCTGGATCTCGGCGCCTGGGTGCCGGCCCTGATCCCGATCTTGCAGCGGGTCATGATGAAGACCAACATGGATGGCCGCCGGCGCGGACCCGCCCATGCCATTTTCCCTTCCGACCGCACGATCCGGTTCGAGGAGATGGAATATGAGATGCCGCGCGCGGTCGGGCTGGAGACGCTCGATGAAGTGGTGAGCTGGATCAGGCGGAGAAGGCTGCCCGTGTCTTTCCCGTTCGAGTTTCGCGTGGTCGCGGCGGACGATATCTGGATGAGCCCCATGAACAGCGGGCCCGTCGCGGCGATATCGATGCATCAATATACGAAGATGCCCTGGCGCGGCCTGTTCGCCGATGCCGAGGCGATCTTTCGCGAGCATGGCGGGCGGCCACACTGGGCGAAGCGCCATACGCTGTCGCGCGCCGATGTGGATCTGCTCTATCCGATGGCGGAACGCTATCGCGAGGTACGGCGCTCGGTGGACCCGGGCGGCAAGTTCCTCAACCAGCATATGACGGAGTTGTTTTCCTGATGGACGACCTGGCCCTACACGCCCATCTGATCGGCCAGCAGGGCTCGCGCAGCGCGCTCAACACGCCGGTGCTGGTGCTCGATATCGGCAAGCTCGACCGCAACATCGCGGCCATGCAGGCCCTGGCCGATGCAAAGGGTGTCGCGCTCAGGCCGCATGCCAAGACTCACAAGAGCGTCGATGTCGGCCGGCGCCAGATCGCCGCCGGCGCGGTCGGCCTGTGCTGTGCCAAGATCGGGGAAGCCGAAGTGCTTGCCGATGGCGGGATCACCGGCCTGCTCATCACCTCGCCGGTCAGTGCGCCTGCTGCGATCGAGCGGCTGGCCGCGCTGGCGAAGCGAGGCATCGGGCTGATGGCGGCGATCGACAATCCCGACATGGCCGCACGGTGGGATGCCGCACTGGCCTCGGTGGGGGCGATGCTCGACGTGGTGATCGATGTCGATCCCGGTATCAGGCGCACCGGTGTCGCCTCGCCCGAAGCGGCGGTGGCGGTAGCCGAGGCGATCGCGCGCTCCTCGAACCTGACCTTTCGTGGCGTCCAATATTATTGCGGCATGCAGCAGCATATCGAGGATTATGCCGCGCGGCGGGCGGCGATGGTCGATCGCACCGACTATCTCCAGACCGTGATCGCCGCGCTGACCGAGGCGGGATATCAGCCCGAGATCGTCACCGGATCGGGCACCGGCACGCACCGGATCGATCTCGAACTCGGCTTGTTCACCGAGCTTCAGGCCGGATCCTATGTCTTCATGGACAAGCAATATCTCGATTGCGACCTGAGCGATGGCGGCGCGGTGCCGTTCGAGACATCGCTGTCGGTAGATGCACGGGTGGTCAGCGCCAATCACGATGCGCTGGTCACCATCGACGCCGGCTTCAAGTCGCTGTCGACCGATGGCGGCGCGGCGCAGGTGCAGCGTGGCGCGGCGCCCGAGACGATGTTCATGTTCATGGGCGACGAGCATGCGGCACTGATCGCGCCCGATATCGGCACGCGCCTTCGTCCCGGCGATCCGGTCAGCCTGACCGTGCCGCACTGCGACCCGACAGTGAACCTCTACGACCATTATCATGTCGTGCTGGACGATACGCTGGTGGAGATCTGGCCGGTCAGCGCAAGAGGCCGGGCGCGGTGACTCCATAATGCTCCGACAGGGGTCTTCTTGTGTCCCCGCGAAGGCGGGGACCCAGTCTGGGCTCCCGCCTTCGCGGGAGCACAAGGAAGTCGAATGTGTCGTTTCCCGGATGGATGCTCGATGAATCTCTCCGCCGATCGCGTACTGGCGATTTTCGTCGTCGGCGTGATCGGTGTCCTTATCCCCGGGCTTCAGCCGCAACTGCTCGGCGCGCTGGCGGCCGAGGGGCGCTTGTCCGTCGCTGCGCTCGGTATCCTCGCCACCGTCGAACTGCTGGCGATGGGGATTGCGGCGGGTGCGGCGGGCTTTGTCCTGCCGGTAACGCGGCTCAAGGCGATTGCCGGTGCTGCCTTGATACTGACCGGCGCTGCCGATCTGGTTACGCCCATGCTCGGCACCGGACCGTTATTCGGCGCGCGCATTCTGGCGGGCTTGGGGGAGGGGGTGCTGATCTGGATCGCGATCGGCTTCATCATTCGTAATGACCGGCCCGAGCGCTGGTCGGGCATCTACCTGGCGGTGCAGACCCTGGCGCAGTTCGCGGTGGCGAGCGCGATCGGATATGCGGCAGCCGGCAGTGCCGGCGGGTTCACCGCTTTAGGCGCCGTTACCGTGGCGGGCCTGCTCGCATTGCCCTGGCTGCCCGGCGCCTATCCACCCCTGACGGCGAGCGACGATGCTGGTGGCCCGCCGCCGGCCCCCGGTCTCGTGGCGCTGGGCGGGGTCGTGCTGTATCTCGCCTTCATCGTCGCGGTCTGGGTCTATGTCGAACCGCTCGGGCTCGAGCGGGGCGTCTCGCCGGCGACGATCCATCTCGTCGCGCCGCTGTCGCTCGGCATGCAGGTGCTCGGTGCAGCTGCGGCGACCTTGCTCGCCGGGCGCTTGCCGGCACGCGGGACGATCGCGATCATCGGTTTGATCAATCTCGGTCTGCTGGCGGTCATGGGGGCCCCGCCCTCCGCCACGGCGTTCGTCGTCGCGACCGCCGCGTTCGGTTTCCTGTGGCTGTTCGCCCTGCCGTTCCAGATCCCGCTCGTCATTGCCGCGGATCCAAGCCGGAGGGCGGCGCTGCTGATCGGTGGCGCACAACTGACCGGGTCGAGCCTCGGGCCGTTGCTGGCCAGCGTGCTGATCGGGGACAGGGACGTCGCGCATGTGTTGTGGTTCGGGGCGGTTTGCGCGATTGCGGGGATAGCGGCACTGATCGGCGCCGTGGCGATGGGGAAGAAGACGGGAGAGGCGTGAGCATTTCGGAAATTGCCAGCGAGAAGCGCCCGCTGCCGAAGCAGGAGCGTGCCCAGCAGACCTATGAGTTACTGCTCGACGTTGCCGGGAATCTCCTCGCCGAAGTCGGCATCGATCGGATCTCGACCAACATGATCTGTTCGCGTGCCGGGCTGACGCCGCCGGCGCTGTATCGGTACTTCAAGAATAAATATGATGTGCTGGAGGCGCTCGGCCTGCGCCTGATGGCGCGGCAGAACGTGGTGCTCGAGCACTGGATCGCCCGCCATGCGGACGAGGGGATCGATGCGCTGCGCGGCGGCATCGAGGAACTGCTGCGCGAGACCGCGGCGGTGACCCAGAGCGAGCCCGGCGCGGTATGGATCCTGCGGGCGCTGCACGCTTCGCCCCGGCTGGTGCATGTCCGCCTGGAATCGCACCGTTACGTCACCGACAAGCTGGTCGAGGCCTATATGCGGTATATGCCCGGGGCCGACCGCGACGCGCTGTGGCAGGAAGTGCGGCTGTCGGTGGAACTCGGCTTCGCCGCCGATGAGATGCTGCAAGAGGAGACACGCGTGTCGGCTGACGCGGTGTTCAGCCGGGTGGCGCGGATACTGCAGGCGGATAGCGCGGTCAGGCCCGAGGAGTAAGGGCAGCGTACTCTAAATTGGAGCAGAAGCAGGCACTTGGCCGTACGTTTTTGCTCCCCGGTGAAGGCCGGGGCTCAGTTGGGGGACGATCGTGGCAGGTGCTGTGCTTCGTTACGACCACCTTTCCAACTGGGCCCCGGCCTCCGCCGGGGAAGCGAGATTTTGTACATGTTGAGCCGATGCCGACTGTCTTTCCCCTAAAGAAAAACCGCCGCCCGGGCTTCCCCGGACGGCGGCAATTCATTTCAGCGTCGAACGGCTGGATCAGCTGTTCAGATACTCGCCGGCATCCTCGTCGGTGCCGGTGCCCGAGGGCGTGACCGACGCCAGGGCATCGCTGCCCGTGTCGTCGCGCACGTCGCGGGCCAGCTCCGCCGCACGCTCTTCCGCCGCCGAGTTCGGGGCGATGAGCACTTCCTGCAGACGACGCTGCTGGACGCGAAGGGCTGCGTCACGGCTGGAGGCCGCAACCCGCAGGCGGTTCATGCCCGCGCCGGTACCCGCCGGGATGAGGCGGCCGACGATGACGTTCTCCTTGAGGCCGATCAGCGTGTCCTGCTTGCCCTGTACCGCTGCCTCGGTGAGGACGCGGGTGGTCTCCTGGAACGACGCCGCCGAGATGAAGCTGCGGGTCTGCAGCGACGCCTTGGTGATGCCGAGCAGGACGGGCTTGCCCTGTGCCGGGGTCTGCTTCTTGTCGATCTTCGAGTTGATGTCGTCCATCTCGTCGCGATCGACCTGCTCGCCGGCCAGCAGCGTGGTGTCGCCGCCATCGGTGATCTCGACCTTCTGCAGCATCTGGCGAACGATCACCTCGATGTGCTTGTCGTTGATCTTCACGCCCTGGAGACGATAGACCTCCTGGATTTCCGACACGAGATATTCAGCGAGCGGCTCGATGCCGAGCACCTCGAGAATGTCGTGCGGATCGGGCGAACCGCCGATCAGGTTGTCGCCACGCTTGACGTAGTCGCCTTCCTGGACGTCGATCACCTTCGACTTCGGCACCAGATACTCCACGACCTCGCTGCCGTCCTCGGGCTGGATGCCGATCTTGCGCTTGGCCTTGTAGTCCTTGCCGAACACGACGCGGCCCGAGACTTTCGCGATGATCGCGTTTTCCTTGGGCTTGCGTGCCTCGAACAGCTCGGCGACGCGCGGCAGACCGCCGGTGATGTCGCGGGTCTTGGCAGCCTCGCGGCTGACACGAGCCAGAACGTCACCACCCGAAACCTGCGCGCCGTCCTCGACCGAGAGCGTTGCGCCCGGTGCGAGCATGTAGCGGCCGGCTTCGCCCGAACCGGAGTCGAGCAGGGTCAGGCGCGGACGCAGATCCTCCTTCGACTTGGTCGCGGCGCGATATTCGGTGACGACGCGCTGCGAGATGCCGGTCGCTTCGTCGGCCTGCTCGGTGAGCGTCTTGCCCTCGATCAGATCGACATATTTCACGATACCGGGGTTCTCGGTGATCACCGGCATGGTGAACGGATCCCATTCCGCCATCCGGTCGCCCTTGGTGACGATGTGGCCATCATCGAACAGGACATAAGCGCCGTAGGGGATGCGATGCACCGCCCGCTCACGCCCATCCATGTCGACGATCGCGAGCTCGCCCGACCGGCTCAGCACGACGCGGCGGCCGCGCTGATCCATGATGATGCGCAGATCGCGATATTCCATCGTCCCGTCGGCAACTGCCTCGAGGTTCGACTGCTCGTTGAGCTGCGCGGCGCCCCCGATGTGGAACGTGCGCATCGTCAGCTGGGTGCCCGGCTCACCGATCGACTGAGCGGCGATGACGCCGACAGCCTCGCCAATGTTCACCGGCGTACCACGGGCGAGATCGCGCCCGTAGCACTTGCCGCAAACGCCGATCTTGGTCTCGCAGACCAGCGGGCTGCGGATCTTGCAGGACTGAGTCCCGATCGCCTCGATCTGCACGATCATCGGCTCGTCGAGCAGCGTGCCCGACGGGATGATGACCTCACCGGTCTTGGTGTCGATGATGTCCTCCGCGGTCGTACGACCGAGGATACGCTCGCCGAGCGACGCGATGGTCGAACCGCCCTGGACGATCGCGCGCATTTCAAGCGCACGCTCGGTACCGCAATCATTCTCGATGATGACGCAATCCTGCGACACATCGACCAGACGGCGGGTCAGGTAACCCGAGTTCGCGGTCTTCAACGCCGTGTCCGCAAGGCCCTTGCGGGCGCCGTGGGTGGAGTTGAAATACTCAAGGACGGTCAGGCCTTCCTTGAAGTTCGAGATGATCGGCGTTTCGATGATCTCGCCCGACGGCTTGGCCATCAGGCCACGCATACCGGCAAGCTGCTTGATCTGGGCCTGCGAACCGCGGGCACCGGAGTGGGCCATCATGTAGATCGAGTTGATCGGGGCTTCGCGGCCGTTCGGCAGCTTCTTCACCGACTTGATCTCGTCCATCATGGCGTTCGCCACCTGATCGCCGCAACGGCTCCAGGCGTCGATCACCTTGTTGTACTTCTCCTGCTGCGTGATCAGGCCGTCCTGATACTGCTGCTCGAAGTCCTTCACGAGGGCGCGGGTCTCATCGACCAGCGGAACCTTCGCGTCCGGAATGATCATGTCGTCCTTGCCGAACGAAATGCCCGCCTTGAACGCGTGCTTGAAGCCGAGCGCCATGATCGCGTCGGCGAACAGCACGGTCTCCTTCTGGCCGGTGTGACGATACACCTCGTCGATCACGTCGCCCACATCCTTCTTGGTGAGGAGGCGGTTGACGGTGTCGAACGGCACCTTCGAGCTCTTCGGGAGGCACTCGCCGAGCAGCATGCGGCCCGGGGTGGTCTCGTAGCGCTTGAGATACTGGTTGCCGGCCTCGTCGGTCTGCGGAACGCGGCTGATGATCTTGGTGTGGAGCGTCACCGCGCCAGCCTCGATCGCCTGATGGACCTCCTGCATGTCGGAGATCATCATGCCCTGGCCGGGCTCGTCCTCCTTCATCATCGACAGGTAATACAGGCCAAGCACCATGTCCTGCGACGGCACGATGATCGGCTTGCCGTTCGCCGGCGACAGGATGTTGTTGGTCGACATCATCAGGACGCGTGCTTCCAGCTGGGCCTCGAGGCTCAGCGGGACGTGGACGGCCATCTGGTCACCGTCGAAGTCGGCGTTGAAGGCCGAGCAGACCAGCGGGTGAAGCTGGATCGCCTTGCCCTCGATCAGCACGGGCTCGAACGCCTGGATGCCGAGACGGTGAAGCGTCGGCGCGCGGTTCAGCATGACCGGGTGCTCGCGAATGACTTCGTCGAGGATGTCCCAGACTTCCTTGCGCTCCTTCTCGACCCACTTCTTGGCCTGCTTCAGGGTCATGGAGAGACCCTTGGCATCCAAGCGGGCGTAGATGAACGGCTTGAACAGCTCGAGCGCCATCTTCTTCGGCAGGCCGCACTGGTGCAGCTTGAGCTCGGGACCGGTCACGATGACCGAACGGCCCGAATAGTCGACGCGCTTGCCGAGCAGGTTCTGACGGAAGCGGCCCTGCTTGCCCTTGAGCATGTCGGACAGCGACTTCAGCGGACGCTTGTTGGCGCCCGTGATCGTGCGGCCGCGGCGGCCGTTGTCGAACAGGGCGTCGACGGCCTCCTGCAGCATGCGCTTTTCGTTGCGGACGATGATGTCCGGCGCACGCAGCTCCATCAGGCGCTTCAGGCGGTTGTTGCGGTTGATCACGCGGCGATACAGATCGTTCAGATCCGACGTCGCGAAGCGACCGCCATCCAGCGGCACCAGCGGGCGCAGCTCGGGCGGGATGACCGGAACCACCTCGAGGATCATCCATTCCGGGCGGTTGCCGGAATCGATGAAGCTCTCCACGACCTTCAGGCGCTTGATGATCTTCTTCGGCTTCAGCTCGGATTTGGTGACTGCCAGCTCTTCCAGCAGGTCCTTGCGCTCGCCCTCGAGATCCAGGCTCTCGAGCATGATGCGGACTGCCTCGGCGCCGATGCCGGCCGAGAACGCGTCCTCGCCATATTCATCCTGCGCGTCGAGCAGCTCGTCCTCGGTGAGGAGCTGATACTTCTCGAGCGGGGTAAGGCCCGGCTCGATCACGATATACGCCTCGAAGTACAGCACTCGCTCGAGCTGTTTCAGCTGCATGTCGAGCAGCAGGCCGATGCGCGACGGCAGCGACTTCAGGAACCAGATGTGCGCGACCGGGGCGGCCAGCTCGATATGGCCCATGCGCTCGCGGCGGACCTTCGAGACGGTGACCTCGACGCCGCACTTCTCGCAGACGATGCCCTTGTACTTCATGCGCTTGTACTTGCCGCACAGGCACTCGTAATCCTTGATCGGACCGAAGATGCGCGCGCAGAACAGGCCGTCACGCTCTGGCTTGAACGTGCGATAGTTGATGGTTTCCGGCTTCTTGATCTCGCCGAACGACCAGGACCGGATGCGCTCTGGCGAGGCGATCCCGATCTGGATCTGGTCGAAGGTCTCGGCCTTGGCGACCGGATTGGCGAAGTTGGTCAGTTCGTTCATGTCTCAATTCCCTCCTGGGAAAAATTCGGTGCGGGCGGGGGAGGGGGCGCTGCCCGAAGGCAACGCCCGATCCGTCATGCCGCCGCGATCGCGACGCCGTCCGAGTCGAATTGCTCGACGCTCTTCAGCTCGACGTTCAGGCCCAGCGACCGCATTTCCTTGACCAGCACGTTGAAGCTCTCCGGAATGCCGGCCTCGAACGTGTCGTCACCCTTGACGATCGCCTCATAGACCTTGGTGCGCCCGACAACGTCGTCGGACTTCACCGTCAGCATTTCCTGCAGCGTATAGGCAGCGCCGTACGCCTGGAGTGCCCAGACCTCCATCTCACCGAAGCGCTGACCACCGAACTGTGCCTTACCGCCCAGCGGCTGCTGGGTGACGAGGCTGTACGGGCCGATCGACCGCGCGTGGATCTTGTCGTCCACGAGATGGTGCAGCTTCAGCATATAGATGTAGCCCACCGTCACCTTGCGATCGAACTGATCGCCGGTGCGGCCGTCGAACAGGTCCGACTGGCCCGAGGTGTCGAGCCCGGCGAGCGTGAGCATCGCCGAAACGTCAGCCTCACGGGCACCGTCGAATACCGGCGTTGCCATCGGCACGCCGCCGCGCAGGTTCTGCGCCAGTTCGATGATCTCGTCGCTCGTACGCGCGTCGATCTCGGCATGGTATTGCTCGCCATAGACGGTCTTGAGGCGATCCTTGACCGTGTCGGGCATCTGGCCCGGCTTGGGGTCGGGGTTCGCTTCGCGCCAATCCTCGAGCGCCTGGGCGATCTGACCGCCCAGGCCGCGCGCGGCCCAGCCAAGATGCGTCTCGAAAATCTGACCGACGTTCATGCGCGACGGCACGCCCAGCGGGTTCAGCACGATATCGACCGGCGTCCCGTCGGCGAGGAACGGCATGTCCTCACCCGGCAGGATGCGGCTGATGACGCCCTTGTTGCCGTGACGGCCGGCCATCTTGTCGCCCGGCTGCAGCTTGCGCTTCACCGCGACGAACACCTTGACCATCTTGAGCACGCCCGGGGGCAGCTCGTCGCCACGCTCCAGCTTCTCGCGACGATCATGGAACTTGTCCATGATCAGCTTCACGGCATCGTCATACTGCGCCTTGACCGCTTCCAGATCGCTCTGGGTCTTGTCGTCGGCGACGGCGAACTTCCACCATTCGTGGCGATCGACGCTGTCGAGCAGGTCGGCGTCGATCTCGGCGCCCTTCTTCAGGCCCTTCGGCGTGGCGGTGGCGGTCTGGCCGAGCAGCATCTCGCGAAGGCGCGACCAGGTCGCGCGGTTCACGATGGAGCGTTCGTCGTCCGAGTCCTTCTTCAGACGCTCGATCTCCTCGCGCTCGATCGCCATCGCGCGCTCGTCCTTGTCGATGCCGTGGCGGTTGAACACCCGGACTTCGACGACGGTGCCGGCAACGCCCGGCGGCAGGCGGAGCGAGGTATCGCGCACGTCCGACGCCTTTTCACCGAAGATGGCGCGGAGGAGCTTTTCCTCCGGCGTCATCGGCGATTCACCCTTGGGGGTGATTTTGCCCGCCAGGATGTCGCCCGGCTCCACTTCCGCGCCGATATAGACGATGCCAGCCTCGTCGAGGTTGCGGAGTGCTTCCTCGCCGACGTTGGGGATGTCGCGCGTGATGTCTTCCGGCCCGAGCTTGGTGTCGCGCGCCATGACTTCGAATTCCTCGATATGGATCGAGGTGAAGACGTCGTCCTTCACGATACGCTCGGAAATGAGGATCGAATCCTCATAATTGTAGCCGTTCCAGGGCATGAACGCGACGAGCGCGTTGCGGCCCAGCGCAAGCTCGCCGAACTCGGTCGACGGGCCGTCGGCGATGATGTCACCGGCGCGGACGTTGTCGCCCACCTTCACCAGCGGACGCTGGTTGATGCAGGTGTTCTGGTTCGAGCGCTGGAACTTCATCAGCGTGTAGATGTCGACGCCCGACTGGCCGGCCTCGACCTCACCTGTCGCACGGACCACGATGCGGGCCGCGTCGACCTGGTCGACGATGCCCGACCGCTTGGCCGAGATCGCGGCGCCCGAATCGCGCGCCACTGTCTCTTCCATGCCGGTGCCGACGAACGGTGCCTCGGCGCGAACCAGCGGCACAGCCTGACGCTGCATGTTCGAGCCCATCAGCGCGCGGTTGGCGTCATCGTTTTCCAGGAACGGAATGAGCGATGCGGCGACCGAGACGAGCTGTTTCGGCGAGACGTCCATCAGGGTGATGTTGTCCGGGATCGCCATCAGGAATTCGCCTGCCTGACGCGACGAGACCAGATCCTCGACAAAGCCCTTGGTCGAATCGAGCTCGGCGTTGGCCTGCGCGATCGTGTGCTTGGCCTCTTCCATCGCCGACAGATAGACGACGTCGTCGGTGACCTTGTGGTCCACGACCTTGCGGTACGGCGTCTCGATGAAGCCGTACTTGTTGACGCGGCTGAAGCTGGCGAGCGAGTTGATCAGGCCGATGTTCGGGCCTTCCGGCGTCTCAATCGGGCAGATGCGGCCATAATGGGTCGGGTGAACGTCGCGGACTTCGAAGCCTGCGCGCTCACGGGTGAGACCGCCCGGGCCAAGCGCCGAGACGCGACGCTTGTGCGTCACTTCGGAGAGCGGGTTGGTCTGATCCATGAACTGTGAGAGCTGCGACGAACCGAAGAACTCGCGCACCGCGGCGACCGCGGGCTTTGCGTTGATCAGGTCGTTCGGCATGACGGTCGACACGTCGACCGAGGACATGCGCTCCTTCACGGCGCGCTCCATGCGGAGCAGACCGACGCGATACTGGTTCTCGAGCAGCTCGCCCACCGAGCGCACGCGGCGGTTGCCGAGATTGTCGATGTCGTCGATTTCGCCCTTGCCGTCCTTTAGGTCGACCAGCGTCTTCACGACCGCAAGGATATCCTCGGTGCGAAGCGTGGTGACCGTGTCCTCGGCGTCGAGGTCGAGGCGCATGTTGAGCTTGACGCGGCCCACGGCCGACAGGTCGTAGCGGTCGGGATCGAAGAACAGGCCGCTGAATAGCGACTCTGCGGTCTCGAGCGTCGGCGGTTCGCCGGGGCGCATGACGCGGTAGATGTCGGACAGCGCCTGCTCGCGCTCCTCGGCCTTGTCGGCCTTGAGCGTGTTGCGGATCCACGGGCCGGTCGCGACATGATCGATGTCGAGCAGCTCGATCCGGTCGATGCCGGCCTTGTCGAGCAGCTCGAGATTCTCGGCGGTCACTTCGTCGCCGGCTTCGATATAGATCTCGCCGGTCGCGTCGTTGACCAGATCATAGGCCGAGTAGCGGCCGAAAATCTCTTCGGTCGGGATCAGCAGGTCGGTCAGGCCGTCCTTGGCCGCCTTGTTGGCAGCGCGCGGAGAGATCTTCTGGCCCGACGGGAACACGACTTCGCCGGTCTTCGAATCGATGATGTCGAACATCGGCTTCTGGCCGCGCCAGTTCTCGGCCTGGAAGGGGATGACCCAGCCGCCCTGGCCGCGGACGAAGGTCACGCGGTTGTAGAAATAGTTGAGGATTTCCTCGGAGTTCAGGCCGAGTGCGTACAACAGTGCCGTGACCGGCAGCTTGCGCTTGCGGTCGATACGGACGTTGACGATGTCCTTCGCGTCGAACTCGAAGTCGAGCCACGAGCCGCGATACGGGATGACGCGGGCAGCGAAGAGATACTTGCCCGACGCGTGCGTCTTGCCGCGGTCATGATCGAACAGGACGCCCGGCGAGCGGTGCATCTGGCTGACGATCACGCGCTCGGTGCCGTTGATGATGAAGGTGCCGTTCTGCGTCATGAGCGGCATGTCGCCCATGTACACGTCCTGCTCCTTGATATCGAGAACCGACCGGGCCTCGGTATCGGCGTCCACCTCGAACACGATCAGACGCAGGGTAACGCGCATCGGTGCCGCATAGGTGATGCCGCGCTGGCGGCACTCGTCGGTGTCGAACTTGGGGGGCTCGAGCTCGTAGTTCACGAAGTCGAGCTCGGCGGTGCCGGCGAAATCGCGGATCGGGAAGACCGAACGCAGCGTCTTTTCCAGGCCGGACACATAGCCGATCGAGGGATCAGACCGCAGGAACTGTTCGTAGGATTCGCGCTGAACCTCGATCAGGTTCGGCATCTGCACCACTTCGTGGATGTTGCCGAACACCTTGCGGATGCGGCGCTTAAGCGTGCCGCCCTCGATTGCCTTGGTCGCCATGGAGTTTTTTGCCCTACCAGCCAGAATTTCATGCCCGGAATCCACCGGGCGGGCACGCATGAAGACGCAAAAAGCCGCGAGTTCTCCTTTTCGGAAAACAGCAGCTCCTGGCGTCTATGAAACCTCAACTCCCAATACGATCGACATGCTGCGCGACGGCACGTCATTTCCCGAAAGCTGTGGTGGAAGGCCGGATATAGGGAGGGTGTTGGAAACTGTCAAATAGCGCTTGCAAAATCGATTCATCGGCGGAGTGCCACGGCTTGGCTTGATTCCGGTCTTTGCGCGGGTCCGATTGCGGGTTCCCTTCATTGAGGCTGCGTCATGAAACACAAACCCGCAACCCGCCGCGCGTTCGCCGCGCTTGTCCCCGCCACCTTGCTGCTGGCCGTTTCGGGTCACGCACAGGAGACCCAACCCGCCACGCCGCCGGCCGCTCCGGTGCAGCAGACGGTTGCGCCGCCGCCGGTCGTGCCGACGGTGAGTCCTCCTGCTGCGACGGCGCCCGCGGCGACGCTCGCTTCGCCACCCCCGGTGGCGCCAACCGTGACGGCGCCGAGTGTCGCCCCTACCGTGACAGCCGCGCCCGAAGAAGCGGCTCCAGTGCCGCAGACCGCCACACGCACAACCACCACACGGACCCAGACTCGCTCCACTCCTGTCGCCCGCACCCCGGCGCCCGCCCGCGCCCAGCCGGCACCAGCGCCGGCCCCCGTCGCTGCAGCGCCAGTTGCGGCCCCGATGGAAGTGACGCCCGCGCCGGCTACTTCGGCGCCGGTCGAGGCGACGGCTCCGGCACCCGCTACCGAGACCGTGTCTCAGAGTGCCGCCACGCAACAGTCGGCGCCGATCTGGCCGTGGCTGCTCGGCGGCCTGGTGGTGCTGGTTGGCGCCATCGCCTTCATCATGATGCGCCGCCGCCGCGCTTATGAAGAGGAGGCCTATTATGAAGAGCCCTATGTCGAAACCGAGGCGGTAGAGGCCGCGCCGATCCGTGACGAGCCGGCGCCGTTTGCGCCCGACCCCGAGCCGCAGTTCCTGCGCACCACCCCGCTCGCCGCCGCAGTTCGCAACGAGCCGGCACCCGTTGCGGCTGAGGACGCTGAACTGGTGAAACCAGAAGAGGAAGAAGTTGCTTCTCTGACCGAGGGGGAGGCGCCGGTCCCCGATCGCCCATGGCTCGAAATGTCGCTTCGCCCGGTACGTGCGGGCACCAATGTCGATGAGGCGCTGGTCGAGATCGAGCTGACTGTTGGTAACTCGGGCTCGGTCGCGGCGCAGGACGTCCGCATTTCGACCTTCATGTTTGCCGCCGAGCCCGCCAATGGCAGCGAGATGGAGCGCATGCTGATCGAGCGCGGCGATGATGGCGTGCCGCCGGTGACAATCGAGCCGGGTGAGGGAACCCGCGTCGATGCGACGCTGGCGCTGTCGAAGGCCGATCTGATCGAAAGCACCAATGGCGCGATCCTGCCGATCATCTTCGCCGATGCGCGCTATACCCTGCCGGACGGCAGTGAAGGGCGCACCTCCGCTTCGTTCACCATCGGCGTGAGCGAGGAAGGCACCCCTGCCATGTCGCCGATCCAGCTCAACGAGCGGTCGATGCATGACGAGGTCGAGGCGAGGCTGCACGGGGTTCCCGAGCACGCCTGACACCTGACCAATCAGAGGGGCCGGGCCTGTCTTCCGCCAGCGGAGGGCAGGCCCGGTCGTATTGGCCGAACGACTTGCCGCAGGGGAAAAAGCTGTCGTATCGCGTTCAGAAATGCCGCGCTAAGGCAATTAGGTGGGGACCATGACCAAGTTTGCCGCTCGCCGGGTGCGGGTAATGACAATGCCGCTGGTGCCATTGGTGTGGCTGGCCGCAATGAGTGCGCCGCTTCACGCGCAGAGCGCTGCCACGCCGACACCTAGTCCGACGCCCTTGCCCAACCTGGTTCCGGGTCTGGAGAATTTCAGTCTGCAGCCGGGGCCTGGGACGACGGTGTCGCGACCCGCCACGCCGCCACCCGTCGTGCGCACGACGCCAACGCCAGCGCCCACCCCCACGTCCGCGCGGCCCACCACGCCTCCGCAACCACGCGCGACCACCGCCCCGGCGCAACGGGCGACGTCGACCCCAGCGCCAACGCCACGCTCGACCCCGATACCGATGGCGACACCGACGCCCGCGCCGACCGCGCCCGAGACGCCAATCCCGGTCGTGCCTGCCGAGCCGGTGCAGGCGGCGCCAACCCCCGTCGCAAGCCCGACGATGGCGCCGGTGCCAGCGCCGGCCGCCGTCGCCGAGTCGGGCAACTCGTCATGGCTGCTTCTTGGCGGGGCAGGGGTGCTTGCCTTGCTGCTCGGGGGGCTTGGCTTCTGGTTCGTGCAGCGCCGACAGGGCGAGGGCGAGGGCGAAGAGGATATCTTGCCCGACCGGCAGGACCATGCCCGGTTCGACCTGGCTGTCGAGACGCCGGATGCTCCGGCCGACCCGGTCGGAAGTCCCCCGGCCGTCCGGCCCGCGGCACCGGTGCCACCGCCGCCCGCTGCGCCTGCCCAGGCGACGTTCGATCTCGGCACGCCGCCGAAGCGCGGGAAGCACGCGGTATTCGATCTCGGCGCCGTGGCGTCGGACCTGCCACCGCCTCTGGTCGAGCCCGAGGACGTGCCATCGACCCAGCCGGAGGAAGCCGCGCCACCGCCTCCCGCGCCACCGCCTCCCGCGCCGCCGCCGGTCGCCGCAGCGGCGACGCGCGCAACGCTTGACATCGAGCTCTATGCGAAGCGCGCGGGCACCAATCTGCTCAGCGCCGCGGTCGAATATGATATCGTGGTGCGCAATATGGGGGATGCGGCCGCCCAGAGCGTTCAGGTGGACGTGCGGCTTTTGAGCGCCGGGGCGGAGCAGGACGGCTGGATCGGTACGCTGTTCTCGAGCCCGATCGAGCGGTCGATCACCCAGACATTCGATCTGCCGCCGCGCGGTGCGATCGAACTGAGCGGCATGGCGATGACGCCGAAGGAACTGGTCAGCGTGATGACCGTGCAGGATCGCAAGCTGTTCGTGCCGGTGCTGGCGATCAACCTGCTCTATGACTGGGAGGGCGGTGCAGGGCAGACCGCGACATCGTATGTGGTCGGCATCGACCGGGCCGACGGGGCGAAGCTGGCGCCGTTCCGGCTGGATGGCACGCCGCGCATGCACGAGGGCGTGACGACGCTCCCCTATATCATCTCGGTCAGGCGCTAGTTCGGCACGCCGACGAGGCGCTTCGCTGGCCCTTGCCGTGGCTCGACGGATTTGTTGGGCATATTATCCAGCCCGGGCAGGTGACCGAGCCGAACCCGCCAACGTTACTTCCAGTCGATCCGGATGAGAAAAAGGGCGGCCCCTTTCGGGACCGCCCTTCGTCTTGTCGCGAGTTTCCGGGGTGTCCCGGAATGACTTACGCCGAAGCGGAAATCACTTGACCTCGACGGTCGCGCCAGCAGCTTCGAGCTGAGCCTTGATCTTCGCGGCCTCGTCCTTCGAAACGCCTTCCTTGACGGCCTTCGGAGCCGACTCGACCAGCGTCTTGGCTTCGGTCAGGCCGAGCGAGGTGATCGCGCGGACTTCCTTGATGACGTTGATCTTCTTGCCACCGTCGCCGGTGAGGATCACGTCGAACTCGGTCTGCTCTTCAGCAGCCGGGGCAGCAGGACCGCCAGCGGCCGGGCCGGCAACGGCAACGGCAGCGGCGGCGGAAACGCCCCACTTCTCTTCGAGCAGCTTCGAAAGCTCAGCGGCTTCGAGGACGGTCAGTTCGCTCAGCTGGTCAACCAGCGCGTTCAGGTCTGCCATGTGTATTCTCCATGTCGGGGCAGATGCCCCATTGGTTCAGTTCAAAAAGTGTCGGGTCTGATTTCAGGATTCCTGAAATCAGGCAGCTTCCTTGTCCTTGTCGGCATAGGCAGCGAACACGCGTGCGAGCTGCGCCGCAGGAGCCTGGGTGACGGTCGCGAGCTTGGTTGCGGGTGCAACCAGGAGGCCCACGATCTTGGCACGCAGTTCATCCAGCGAGGGCAGCGTTGCGAGCGCCTTCACGCCTTCGACGTCGAGGACAGTCGCGCCCATCGCCCCGCCGACGATTTCGAACTTGTCGTTCGTCTTCGCGAATTCGACCGCAATCTTGGCTGCGGCGACGGGGTCGATCGAGGTGGCAAGGCCTACCGGCCCGGTGAGCAGATCGCCCAGCGAGAGATAGTCGGTGCCGTCGAGCGCGATCTTGGCAAGCTTGTTCTTCGAGACCTTGTAGGTCGCGCCGGCATCACGCATCTTGTTGCGCAGCACCGTCGACTGAGCGACGGTGAGGCCGAGGTTGCGGGTGACGACCACCACGCCGACCTCGTTGAAGGTGCGGTTCAGTTCGGCGACGAGCTCGGTCTTTTGAGCACGATCCATGCCATTCTCCACGTGTCTGACCCGCTGGCCGAAGCCACCGGGCCGGTTGAACCGGAGACGCGGAAAACCCGCGCTTCCGGGGTGTCCGTCGATTGGGGGCATGGGAACTGACCGTACAGGACGGCAGCAGACCGGTCGCGCTGATGCACGAGCGGAAAAATTCCATTCCCCGTCTAGGCGGGAGATTAAGGCCGGAGGATTCCGGCCACCCACTGTCTCGGACGGTAGCTTGCCCGGCGCGAACGCCCGGCGAGCGAGCGCTGGCCCTTAGCCGCTGAAGCGCGAAAGTCAACCAAATGGTGAGTAATCGCCGACAACTCGAGTCCGCCGGTGCCGTTGTATTCGAACTGACGCCGTTCCGTCACGATACCGTCAAGGAATATCCATCAGGCCGTCAGCTAGGCCGCACAAGAGGGCGCGGCAGCGACTCCGAAGCGGATCGCGATCTATCTGGGGGCATCCATATGACAGACTCGAGCAGCGTCACGTTCGGTTATGACGACGGCGACATCGACACCAATCGTAGCGGCGGTGGTTCGCTGAACGATATGGTCGAGCGTCGCTATTCGCGGCGCGACGCCCTGCGCGGCGGCGTGTCGGCCGCGGCCTTTGCCGTGTTCGGCGGCGCGGTCCTCGCTGCCTGCGACGACGACAAGGCGCCGACCGATCTCGCGCCGTCGGTGACCGCAGGGTCGTCGGGCGCCACCAGCTCGGGCCGGATCGTGACCCTGACCGGGATTTCGGCTGACGATGTCGGCGTCGCCTCGCAGGGCTTCACCCAGGTTTCGGGTCCGCCGGTGACGATCACCAATGCGGCAAACGGCGCGGCGACGTTCATCGCCCCCAGCGTGACCGCAAGCACGCAGCTCGTCTTCCGCTTCTCGGCGGTCGATACCAAGGGCCAGACCTCGACGGCCGAGACGACCATCACGGTCGCGCCGGCGACCCTCGGTTTCGCTGCGGTCGCAAAGAACCGGCTCGACAAGGTCAGCGTGCCGGAAGGCTATAGCGTGTCGATCCTCTACCGCCTCGGCGATCCGATCTCGTCGAGCACGGGTGCGTACAAGAACGACGGCACCGACACCGACTTCGCCAACCGCGCCGGCGATCACGGCGATGCGCTCTACTGGTTCGGCCTCGCCGCATCCGGCAATGCGCGCGACGACAACAGCAGCACGCGCGGCCTGCTGGTGATGAACCATGAGAACATCAATCAGCCCTATCTGCACGTGGCAGGTGCCACGACCGTTGCCGGCGCCCGGCCGGAGGCGGAAGCGCTGAAGGAAATGGAATGCCACGGTCTCAGCGTCATCGAGGTGTCGAAGAGCGGTAGCAGCTGGAGCTATGCGCAGAGCGGCGCGCTCAATCGCCGCATTACGCCGCTGACGCCGACCGTGTTCAACGGCCCGGTTCGCGGTTCCACCCATCTGCGGACCGTTTTCTCGCCGACGGGCGTTGCCGGCCGCGGGACGGTCAACAATTGCGCCAATGGCCATACGCCCTGGGGCACCGACCTGACCTGCGAAGAGAATTGGGCGGGGTATTTCCGCCGTCCGACCGCTGCCGACAATCCTCGCCGCACCCCGAAGGAAGTGGTGGCGCTTGCCCGTTATGGCGTCACCAGCGCGACCGGCAACTATGGCTGGGCAACGGTGGTGCCGTCCAACCCGACGAACACCAGCTATCGCCGCTGGGACGCGCAGGCGACCGGCGCCAGCGCGACCGACGATTTCCGTAACGAGCACAACCAGTTCGGCTGGGTCGTCGAGATCGACCCGTACGACAAGACCAGCGCGCCGCGGAAGCGCACCGCGCTCGGCCGCATGAATCATGAAGGCTGCTGGCCGTCCAACTTCGTTCCGGGCCGCAAGCCTGCCTTCTACATGGGCGACGATGCGGTGAACGAGTATCTCTACAAGTTCGTCTCGGCGACGGCGTGGTCGTCGGGCGATGCGAATTCGGCCGATCGCCTCGCCATCGGCGACAAATATCTCGACAACGGCACGCTCTATGTTGCCAAGTTCAACGCGTCGGGCAGCGGCGAGTGGATGCCGCTGGTCCATGGCAGCGGACCGCTGACCTCGGGCGCCGCACCCTACGCCTTTGCGGATCAGGCCGATGTGCTGACTCACGCCCGCCTCGCAGGCGACGCGCTGGGTGCGACCAGGATGGACCGTCCCGAATGGACGGCGGTTAACCCGGCCAATGGTGAAGTCTATCTCACCCTGACCAACAACTCGACTCGCACACCGTCCAACACCGACGCGGCCAACCCGCGCGCCTATATCGATCCGCCGAGCAGCTCGGTGTCCAACCGCAACGGCCACATCATCCGCCTGCGCGAGACTGGCGACACGTCCGAGGCACTTACCTTTACCTGGGATATCTACCTGTTCGGTGCCGGTTCGGACCTCAATGCCGCCAATATCAACCTGTCGGGGCTTGATGCGACCAATGACCTGTCCAGCCCGGATGGCCTCTGGTTCGGCCGCCCCTCCAACGCCTCGGGTCTCGTCACGCCGGTGCTGTGGATCCAGACCGACGACAGCGCCTATACCGACGTCACCAACTGCATGATGCTCGCGGCGATGCCGGGCACCGTCAACGACGGCGGGGTGAAGACGATCACCAACACGCCGACCGGCGGTGCGGGCATCACGCAGGCGACCCGCGTCGGCAAGGCACCAGGCACCGCGCTGCGCCGCTTCCTGGTCGGCCCGGTCGAAGCCGAGATCACCGGCGTTGATTCGACACCGGACGGCCGGACGCTGTTTGTGAACATCCAGCACCCCGGGGAGAACGGCAATACCGGCAACATCACCAGCAACTGGCCGGCGAGCCAGACCGCCCCGGCTCCGGGCGTCCGTCCGCGCTCGGCGACGGTGGTGATCACCAAGAACGACGGCGGCGTGGTCGCGCTGTAAGCGACTGCTGTTCGGATCAAGGAGAGGGCCGGGGTCACTCCCGGCCCTTTTTCGTGTCAGGCGAGCAGCGCGATCAGTGCCCCGAGCAAGGCCGGCGGATCGTCGGGGGTCTCATCGTCAGGAGGCGGTCAGTCCGATGGTCGACAGGTACTGCTCGATCCGTTCGCCGTCGGGCCTTGTCGCCGACACCCCGATGTAACCGTCCGGACGGATGAGCAGCAGGCCACCCTCGGCCAGCTCGAGATGGCCCTCGATGTCGCGGAATTCGCCATCCGCACCGATGTGATGGATGTGCAATCCCACGCGAGGCATCGGCAGCGACGCGGCGTCGATTCCGCGCGCTAACAGGGTCCAGTGCGGTCCGCGCAACAGGTCGAACAGTCGCCTCGGCTGGCCACCCGCGCCTAGCAACGGCGCATCCGGCATGCGGTCACCCGCCGCCACGCCGGCACCGGCCAGTCTCAGCGACAGCGACGACGTCGCATAGCCGAGATCGAGCTGATGTACCTCGCGCCCGCGCCGCATGTCCCCCTGCTTCGCCTTCTCCAGCAGATCGGTCGACAGGCCGAGCATTTCCGCTGCGATCGGGCGTCGTTCCTCTTCATAGCTGTCGAGCAGCGCCTCGGGCGCGCCCGCCAGCACCGCGCTCAGTTTCCAGCCGAGATTATAGGCGTCCTGCACGCTGGTATTCAGGCCCTGGCCGCCCGTCGGCGGATGGATATGGGCGGCGTCGCCCATCAGGAACACGCGGCCGGTGCCGTAACGGTCGGCGAGACGCGCGTTCATGCTGTAGGCCGACGCCCAGGCAACGTCGCGGACCGTCAGCGCATTGTCGGGCAGACGTGCGTCGATGAAGGCCTGGATTCCGGTAACGGAGAGATCGGCATCCCCCTCGGCCGGGATCGGTGCCTGAAGCTGGAACAGATTGCCGCCCGGCAGGGGGCAGAAGGAGAATTGCCGCGCCATGTCGCCTTCGTTGAACCGGTGCCACGCATCGCGGGGCAGGCCATCGAGCAGGACATCGGCAACCATCGCGCGCACGCCCAGCGTCTTCCCGGGAAAGCCGATCCCCAGAGTCTGCCGGATAAAGGACCGTCCCCCGTCACCGCCGACGAGATAGCGGCAGCGCACGGTCTCGATACCGTCCGGCCCTATGATGTGCGCCGTGACCGTGTCGGCATCCTGTTCGAACGCGCGCAGCTCGCGGCCATAACACGGCGCATGCCCAAGCTCGGCCAGTCGCTCGCGCAGGATCGCTTCGGTCTGGAACTGCGGGATCATCAGCGGCGTGCGATAAGGCTCGGTGGGGGTCGGCAGCGCGGGGGCGATGCCCTGGGTCTCGGCATGGGTTCCGTCGGCGCGATGGTCGCGGAACGGCGGATAGACGCTGCCCGCCGCGCTCATCCGGTCGATCACGCCGAGATCCTCGAACACTTCCTGGGTCCGTGGCTGGATGCCCTTGCCACGCGATCCGGCGAAAGGCCCGGCGAGCTTGTCGATCAGCCGGAAGGAAACGCCGCGCCGCGCCAGATCGATCGCGAGGGTAAGGCCGGCAGCCCCCGCGCCGCAGATCAGGACCTCGATGTCATTCCGGTATTCCATCGTCCGACTCCTATGTGTATGATGCACATATCTTGTCCGGAGCACCGCATGTCAATAAATAAAGTGCATAATGCACATATTTCCGCGAACCTACCCGATCTGCACCGCGCGCTGATTGATATCGTCGGCGTGATGAACCAGCCGGAACGTGACGAGCAGATGCTGGAAATGGCGGGGCTCACGCTCGAGCGGGCGTTGTTCCCGCTGATCGTGCTGATCGAGCGGCTCGGGCCGGTCGGGGTGGTCGATCTGGCTGGCCGGGTAGGGCGCGACTATACCACCGTCAGCCGGCAGGTGGCGCGGCTCGAGGAGCTCGGCCTGGTGACGCGCAGCGCCAGTGCGACTGACCGGCGCATACGTGAGGCGACGATCACGCCCCAGGGCAAGCTTGCCACGGACGCGGTCGATGCGGCACGCGAACGAATGGCTCTTGGCTTGTTCCGGGATTGGAGCCGCGGTGATTTCGACGAGCTGATCCGGCTGATGCGGATGCTGGCCGACGGGATGAGAGACGCGCCGGCCCCGATCGCCTAGAGAATCTCGCGCACCTTCTCCGGCGGCCGGCCAAGCCTGACGCCCTTCTCGGTCTCGACCAGCGGGCGTTCGATCAGGATCGGATCGACCATCATCGCATCGAGGATCGCGTCGGCCTCGGCATATTTCAGGCCGCGCGCCGCATCCTCGGCCATGCGCAGGCCTTGGCGTGGCGTCATGCCGGCGCGCTCGTACAGCGCGGCCAGCTTCTCGCGGGTCGGCGGGGTCTTCAGATATTCGACGATCTCGACCTCGACGCCGGGCGTCTCCTGCAGGATCGCCAATGTCTCGCGCGACTTGGAACAGCGCGGATTATGCCAGATCGTCGCCTTCAACCTTCAACTCCCAACCTTCAATATACGCACTCGGCCCACCCAGCAGGCGAGCAGGGCGAGCAGCACATAGGCGAGCAGTCCCAGGATTGCGAGCGACGGGGGTGGGGGATCGACGATCGTCTTCGGTTCCGGGCCGAACCAGTTGAACGCCTGGAAAGCCGCCATCGCCACCGCCAGCGCGGCGACCGGCACCCAGGGTCCGCGCGTCTTCCGGACGAACCAGGCAAGCGTGCCGAAGGCGAGCGCGAGTTCGAGCGGCATCTCGATCGCCGGATAATTCCACAGGCCAAGCCCGAAGGGCGGCGATCCGCCCGCGAGGGTCAGGTCGGGCCGGTGGACGAACAGATCGATCAGCCAGTGCGAGAATACCACCGCACCGCCGATAAGGGCTGCCGGCGTGCTCCGCGACCACAGCCGGATCAGCAGCGCGAACCCTGCCGACCAGGCCAGCGCCCCAACCAGGCTGTGGGTCCAGGGCATGTCGTACAGGTCCATCGGGTTCGTCGCGGTGATGCCGGGAACGAGCCGCATATGCTCGACCCCGAGCAGCACGAAGGAGAAGAAGGCGAGGTCGACGAGCTGCGCCGCGACGAACAGCGTGCCGAGGCGCGGTGCCTTTGGTGAAGTGGCAGCGACGAATGCAGCGCTGTAATGGCCGATGAACATATGAGCCCCTCCCAAAACTCCCTCTCCCAGCGGGAGAGGGAAGGGGCCCGCTGCCCAAGGCAGTGGGAAGGGTGAGGGTGCCGGCCCTCACTCGCCCTCATCCGGCGCGTCGCGCCACCTTCTCCCACAAGGGGAGAAGGACCCCCACTCAATCCTCCTGCCGCGCCAGCCACTCCTCGAGCCACTTGATCGTATAATTCCCTTCCTGGAAATCCTCGTTCTCGATCAGGGCCTGATGCAGCGGGATGGTCGTCTTCATCCCCTCGATCACAAACTCTTCAAGCGCCCGGCGCAGGCGGCGGATCGCGCCCTGGCGGGTGGTGCCGTAGACGATCAGCTTGGCGATCATCGAGTCGTAATAAGGTGGCACGCGGTATCCGGCGTAGAGCCCGCTATCGACACGCACGTTCATGCCGCCCGGCGCGTGATATTGCTTCACCAGCCCAGGCGAAGGCGCAAAGGTTCTTGGGTCCTCGGCGTTGATGCGGCACTCGATCGCATGGCCGCGGAATACCACGTCCTGCTGGCGCAGCGTCAGCGGATGCCCTTCCGCGATGCGGATCTGCTCGCGAACGAGGTCGAGGCCGGTGATCATCTCGGTCACCGGATGCTCGACCTGAAGCCGGGTGTTCATCTCGATGAAGTAGAACTCGCCGTCTTCCCACAGGAACTCGATCGTGCCCGCGCCGCGATAGCCCATGTCGGACATCGCCTTGGACACGATGCCGCCCATGCGCTCGCGGTCTTCCGCGCCGAGAACGGGGGAGGGCGCTTCTTCCAGCACCTTCTGGTGGCGGCGCTGCAGCGAGCAGTCGCGCTCGCCGAGATGGATCGCATTGCCCTTGCCGTCGCCGAAAACCTGGAACTCGATGTGTCGCGGGTTGCCGAGATATTTTTCCATGTACACGGTCGCGTCGCCGAACGCGGCCTTTGCCTCGCTGCCCGCCTGCATCATCAGCGTTTCGAGCTGGTCCTCGGACGTGCACACCTTCATGCCGCGCCCGCCGCCGCCGGAGGCGGCCTTGATGATCACCGGATAGCCGATGTCGCGCGCGATCGCCTTAGCCTCGGCCACGTCGCTGATCGCGCCGTCCGACCCTGGAACGAGCGGCAGGCCCAGTGCACCGGCGGTGCGCTTCGCTTCCACCTTGTCGCCCATGGTGACGATATGCTCTGGCTTGGGCCCGACGAAGATGATGCCGTGCGCCTCGACGATCTCGGCGAAGCGGGCATTCTCGGAGAGGAAGCCGTAACCGGGATGGATCGCATCGGCATGGCTGATCTCGGCCGCCGAGATGATGTTGGCGATGTTGAGATAGCTCTCGCCCGCGGGCGGCGGGCCGATGCAGATCGCTTCGTCGGCGAGCCGCACATGCATCGCATCGGCGTCGGCGGTGGAGTGCACCGCGACCGTCTTGATGCCCATCTCATGGCATGCGCGATGGATGCGCAGCGCTATTTCGCCGCGATTGGCGATCAGGAGCTTCTTGATTTCAGCCAAGGTGCGTTACTCGACCACGACGAGGGGCTGGTCGAACTCGACCGGCTGGCCGCTCTCGACCAGGATTGCCCGGACGATGCCAGCGCTTGGCGCGAGGATCGGGTTCATCACCTTCATCGCCTCGACGATCAGCAGCGTGTCCCCCGCTGCAACCGTCTTGCCGATGCTGATGAACGATGCCGCGCCGGGCTCGGGCGACAGATAGGCGGTGCCGACCATCGGCGATTTGACCGCATTGGCGGCAGGAACCGGCGCAGCGACCTCGACCGGCGCAGCGGCAGCCGCCACGGGGGCGGCAGGGGCGGCGGCATATTGCACCGCCGGCGCAGCGGCAGCCGCCTTGCGCGCGATACGGATGCGACGCCCGCCGTCCTCGACCTCGATCTCGGTCAGCTGGGTTTCGTCGAGCATTTGCGCGAGCTGGCGGACCAGCTCGACATCGATCCGCATCGGATCGGAATTCGTTTCTTCGGCCATGCGACCCATGATCTCCCTTATTGGGCCAAAAACCCTATTAAGCGGGGTGTCCTGTCAGAGACGGGCGGCGGCTTCAAGCGCAAGCAGGTACGAAAGCGCGCCAAAACCCGCGATAGTTCCCCTCGCGGCACGACCTACCCAGCTCAGATGCCGGAAGTCTTCGCGCTTGTGGGGGTTGGAAAGATGCACCTCGATCACCGGCGTCTTGATCGATTTGATCGCGTCGTGGATCGCGACCGAGGTGTGCGTATGGGCGGCGGCGTTGAGGATCACCGCCTTTGCCCCGGTGGCCTGCGCCTCATGCAGCCAGTCGACGAGATGCCCTTCGTGATTCGACTGGCGGACGTCGATCTTCAGGCCGAGCTCCCGCGCCCGGTCCTCAAGCTGCCCGGCAATGTCGTCGAGCGTCTCGCTGCCGTAGATCTCCGGCTCGCGCAGGCCGAGCAGGTTCATGTTCGGACCGTTGAGGACGAAGATGGTGTCGGCCAAGGAGGAGCCTTTCGGTTGCGGGCAGCGTCTCGCCCTCTATATCGCGGGCGGCCCTCCTTTAGCCGTTCGTGTCGAGTGAAGTCGAGACACAGCGGTGCGGGAACAGGCTTCTCGACTTCGCTTCAGGCGAACGGCTAGGGAAGATCAATGCATACCGATCATACCGTCTCGATCCACGTCAACGGCGAGCATCGCCGGGTTGCCGCCGGCCTCACGCTCGCCCAGCTCGCGGCCGACCTCGGCCTCGCCCCCGAAAAGGTCGCGGTCGAGCGCAACCTCGAGGTCGTGCCCCGCTCGACCCTCGGCCAGGTGATCGTGGAGGATGGCGACGAGCTCGAGATCGTGCATTTCGTCGGCGGCGGCGACGTGACCCCGGCTCTCGACACCTGGACCGTGGCCGGCCGCACCTTTCGTTCGCGGCTGATCGTCGGCACCGGCAAATACAAGGATTTCGCCCAGAACGCCGCTGCGCTCGAGGCCTCGGGTGCCGAGATCGTCACCGTCGCGGTACGCCGCGTCAATGTGTCGGACCCCAATGCGCCGATGCTCACCGATTTCATCGATCCGAAAAAGGTAACCTACCTCCCCAACACCGCCGGCTGTTTCGACGCCGAGTCGGCGATCCGCACGCTGCGCCTGGCGCGCGAGGCGGGCGGCTGGGATCTGGTGAAGCTCGAAGTGCTCGGCGAGGCGAAGACGCTCTATCCCGACATGGTCGAGACACTGCGCGCGACCGAGGTTCTGGCCAAGGAGGGTTTCCTCCCCATGGTCTATTGCGTCGACGATCCCATTGCGGCGAAGCGGCTCGAAAATGCCGGTGCCGTTGCGATCATGCCGCTCGGCGCGCCGATCGGCTCCGGCCTCGGCATCCAGAACCAGGTGACGATTCGCCTGATCGTCGAGGGCGCGGGCGTGCCGGTTCTGGTCGATGCCGGCGTCGGTACCGCGTCGGACGCTGCGGCAGCGATGGAACTCGGCTGTGACGGCGTGCTGATGAACACTGCCATCGCCGAGGCGAAGGACCCGATCATGATGGCCGCGGCGATGAAGGCCGGCGTCGAGGCGGGGCGTCTCGCCTATCTCGCCGGGCGCATGGGCAAGCGCCGCTATGCCGATCCGTCCAGCCCGCTTGCCGGTCTGATCTGATGAGGGCTGCCGGCGTCCTCGCCCTGCTCGCGGCGACCACGCTCGCGGCCTGCGGCAAGCCGGCGGTCACTTATGACAATGTCACGACCGTGCCCGAACAGGCACCGAGCCCCGTCGGTCAGGCGGTGCAGCTCAAGGCACGGGACGGTGTCACCGTCTTCGGCCGTTATTATCCCGTTGCGAAGCCAAAGGCGCTGATCCTGCTCTTCCATCAGGCAGGATCGAGCAAGGATGAATATGCGACGATCGCCCCGCGGCTGAACCGCGAAGGCTATAGCGCTCTCGCAATCGACCAGCGCTCCGGAGGCGGTCTGTTCGGGCCCAATGAGACGGCGGCGCGTATCGCACCGGTCCCCGGCAGGACGGAGGACGACATCTACCCGACCGCCGAGCCGGATCTTCAGGCGGCGCTCGACTGGGGCGTTCAGCAGAAGCTCCCACTGATCCTGTGGGGCAGCAGCTATTCCGCCGCGCTCGTGTTCGACGTCGCGGCGCAGAATCCGGGCAAGGTGGCGGCGCTGCTCGCTTTCTCTCCGGGCGAATATATGCCGGATAAGCATTTCGTCGATCGCGCCGCCCGTACACTGGCTATTCCGGTGTTCGTGACCTCGTCGAGCGACCCGGAGGAGGTCGCCGCTGCCAGGGTAATCGCGACGGCGGTGCCGGGCGGCAGGGCCGATCACTATGCGCCCGCCCTTGGGGTGCATGGCTCCTCGACCCTGATCGAGGCGAAGGACCCTAAGGGCGCCGACGCCAACTGGACTGCGGTGACGGCCTTTCTGAAAAAGGTCGCGCGCTAGACCTTTCGCGCCAGCCAGACGGTCGCGCCCCCGCAGCCGGGGTCCTGGGCGACATGCGCCGTCTCGACCAGGCCTGCCTTCAAGAACGCCCCACGATATTCAGCCGGGTCGAGGCTGGCGTGATAGAGCGGGTCGCCGCAATAGTCGCCGATCGCAGTGCCGCGCTTCGGCCCGCTGTTGAACAACAACCGCCCGCCGGGCTTCAGCCAGGTCGCCATGCGCGCGATCATCGCTTCCTGGTCGTCATGCTCCAGATGGAACAGGCTGCTCCAGGCAAGCGCGCCTTCGAAGTGGTCTTCGATCACCAATGTGCGCATGTCGCCGTGCAGCCAGCCATGGCGCGGGAAGCGGGTGCGGGCGAGGTCGATCATCGTTTCCGAGCTGTCGACACCCGTCACCGCGAAGCCGTGATCGACCAGATAGCGTGCGATCGGCTCGCCCCCGCCACACCCCAGGTCCAGGATAGCGCCGCCACGCTGCAACGGCAGGACGAAACGCTCGATCCAAGGGCGCTCGACGAAACTGCCCCGGCGATCCCGATCAAAGGCGTGGGCATGGCGCTCATAATGCTCGCTGATCCGGTCAGGCATCGGCCGTGCCACACGCGTTTTCAGTATGTTGTGGGGCGGGAACACGACGAAGCGTAGGAACCGCTTCCACGATCAGCCGTTCTTTACGCAGGAGTGGCTGGCGCCGGCCATCGGCGCCACACGATAATCAAGGAGCACGCACATGGGTGAACTCGTCGACAAGATCAAAGGCAATGTCAATGAAGCCATCGGCAAGGCCAAGCAGCAGAGCGACAATCCTGCCACGCGCGATGAAGGCGCTGCCCAAGAAGTAAAGGGCAAGGCCCAGCAGACGATCGGTAAGGTAAAGGGCGCGCTAGGCGACGATATCTGACACTATTGATGTCATCTCGTTAAAAGGCCGTCCCGGGTGACCGGGGCGGCCTTTTTCATTGCCCCGCGGCGGAAGTGACGCCGCTCAACGCTTCCGGATCGCCGATATGGTCGTACCGGCGGTGATCGCCTCGATGTCGGTCTTCAGGTGCAGCAGCCTGACGCCCGTTTCCGTCATGGCGCGTTCGAGCGCGGGGGCGAACGCCTCGGTCGTCTCCACCGTCTCGGCCCAGCAGCCATAGGCCCGGCCGAGCGCGGCGAAGTCGGGATTGCGCAATTCGGTGCCGGAGATGCGTCCGGGATATTCGCGCTCCTGATGCATGCGGATCGTGCCGTAGCCGCCATTGTCGATCACCAGCACCAGCATGTCAGCGCCATGCGCGACCGCGGTCGCCAGTTCCTGCCCGTTCATCAGGAAGCAGCCATCGCCCGCCAGCGCGACCACCATGCGGTCCGGATGCCGCAGCGCCGCCGCCGTGGCCGCCGGCACGCCATAGCCCATCGCGCCCGCCGTCGGGGCAAGCTGACAGCCGGGGCCGGCATAATGCCAGTAACGATGCCACCAGCCCGAATAATTGCCCGCGCCGTTGCAGATGATCGAATCCCCCGGCAGCCTCTCACGCATCGCTGCGACGCACGGGCCGAGGTCGAGCTTCAGGTCGCGCGGGGCAGGGGTGGACCAGGCCTGATAGTCGCGACGCGCCTCGTCGGCGGCAAAGCGATGCGGCGCGTTCGACGCCGCGAGTGCAGCCGCGAATTCGGCCATGCCCGCGCAGATCGCGAGATCGGCCCGATAGGCGCTGTTCAACTCGTTCGGATCGGGATGGACATGGATCAGCACCTGTCCCGGATGATCCGGCGTGATGAGCGCATAGCCATCGGTCGTCGCCTCGCCGAGCCGTGGCCCGACCACCAGCAGCACATCGGCTGCCTTGATCCGCGCGACCAGCTTCGGGTTCGGGCCATAGCCGAGATTGCCCACCCAGGCCGGTGATGCATTGGGAATCGCATCCTGCCGGCGAAAAGCGGAGGCGACGGGAAGGGCATTGCGCTCCGCAAAAGCGGCGAAGTCCCGTGCGGCGGCAGCATCCCAGCCGGCGCCACCGATGATCGCGACAGGGGCTTTGGCGGTTGCGAGCAGGTCGAGCGCGGCGGTGACTGCATCGCCGGCTGCCGGCTGGGCCGGCCGATCGATCCTCGGCCGATCGACCGCCACGACCTCATCGAGCAGCATGTCCTCGGGCAGGGCAAGCACGACAGGCCCAGGTCGGCCGGACATCGCGATGCTCCACGCCCGTGCGACATATTCCGGGATTCGGGCCGCATCGTCGATCTTCGCAGCCCATTTCACGACGGGCCCGAACATCGCCGGAAAATCGATCTCCTGGAATGCCTCGCGATCCTTCGTCCCGCGGTCCACATCGCCGATGAACAGCACCATCGGCTGCGAATCCTGCATCGCGACGTGAACACCGATCGAGGCGTTGGTCGCGCCCGGCCCGCGCGTCACGAAGGCGACGCCGGGCCGCCCGGTCAGCGCGCCATCGGCACAGGCCATGAAGCCGACTCCGCCTTCCTGCCGGCACACCACCAGGTCGATCTCCGGTGTGTCGTGGAGCGCGTCGAGCACGGCGAGGAAGCTCTCGCCGGGGACGGTGAAGATACGGTCGCAGCCTTGCGCGACGAGCTGGTCGACCAAGATGCGGCCGCCGGTGCGTTGGTTCGTCATGCCGCTGTCGTAGAATGCATTGCGACCGAGTTGAACCCCTTGCCCGAAACCCTAGCATGTGKGTGTCGGTGAATCTTACAACGAGGCCTATGGGCCTATGTCCGTTAACTATTGGAAATCGCGGATTTCCGTCCCTCGACCGAACTGGCACACGGGCTGCATAGTCCGCAATATGCCGAGCGTTTATCGCTTCAGCAGGACGGGCCGATGCTCCCTCCGATCTCGCATCGGTCCGTCCTACCCGGCCTTCCAAGCCACATCGCAGAAACGAAAACAGGCCCCGCACCGGTCGTAACCGTGTGCGAAGCCCGTTTCTTACATTTTGGCCGCACCCGGCCGCGCGTTTATCCCGCCGAAGTGACGCCCTGATCCGCCATAAGCTGGGCGAGCTCGCCGCTTTCGTACATTTCCATCATGATGTCGGAGCCGCCGACAAATTCACCCTTCACATAGAGCTGGGGAATGGTCGGCCAATCCGAAAAAGCCTTGATGCCCTGGCGCACGCCCTGGTCCTGCAGCACGTCGACGCTGTCGAACTCGGCGCCCAGGTGGTTGAGGATGGCGACCGCACGGCTGGAAAAGCCACATTGCGGGAAGAGCGGGCTGCCCTTCATGAAAAGAAGTACGTCGCTCTTGCCGACCATCTCGGCGATGCGGGCCTGTGCGTCATCGRTCACTTCGGTCTACTCCTGTTACTCTGGAATCGCGGTGGTGAGCTGAAGCGCGTGGAGCACGCCGCCCATCCGTCCGCCCAGCGCGGCATAGACCGCCTGGTGTTGCTTGATTCGGGGCAGGCCCCGGAAACTCTCCGACGTCACCCGCGCCGCATAATGATCGCCGTCACCGGCGAGGTCGGTGATCTCGACCCGCGCATCGGGGATGCCCCCGGTGATCAGCGCCTCGATCTCTTCGGCTGCCATCGCCATTCTGGTTACTCGGACTGCATGAGCTGGCGACGGGCCTCGATCGTCTGCTCCTCGATCGCACGGCGCACCGCACCCTCGTCGAGCTCGATCCCGGCCGCATTGAGGTCGCTGACCAGCTTGCGGATCACATCCTCGTCGCCCGCTTCCTCGAAATCGGCCTGCACGACCGCCTTCGCATAGGCGTCGGTCTCTTCCGGGGTCAGCTTCATCTGCGCCGCCGCCCACTGGCCGAGCAGCCGGTTGCGCCGCGCCGTGATGCGGAACGCCATTTCCTCGTCGCGCGCATATTTGGTCTCAAAGGCTCGCTCGCGATCGTCGAAAGTGCTCATGGTCGGTCGTTCCCCTTGGGCGTTTTTACGTGTCACGGTCGAGATAGGGTGGGGGACGCAGTCACGCAACCGCGTAGGAGGGGTCGAGACCCCTTCGCCACACGCATTGCTCGCCGCAGTGAACCACCTACGCGGCGACGGTCACCACCAGCTTGCCGATCGCCTGGCGCGCGGCCATCCGCGCGATCGCCTTGCCGCCATCCTCGAAAGCGAAGGTCTCGGTCACGCGCGGCGCGATCCTGCCATCCTTCCACAGGCGGAACAGGCGCTCGATATGCGCCTGGTTGGCCTTGGGGTCGCGCGCGGCAAAGGCGCCCCAGAACACACCGCACACGTCGCAGCTCTTCAGCAGGGTCAGGTTGAGCGGCAGCCGGGGGATGCCGGCCGGGAAACCAACTACCAGATACCGTCCCTCCCACGCGATCGAGCGCAATGCCGGCTCAGCATAATCGCCGCCGACCGGGTCATAGATCACATCGGCGCCGTTCGGGCCGAGCGCGGCCTTGAACTGGTCGGCCAGCGCCTTGGACTGGGCCTTGTCGAACGGCGCGCGCGGATAGACGAGAGTCACATCGGCGCCGGCGTCTTTCGCAACGGCAGCCTTCTCCTCGGACGACACGGCCGCGACGACCCTCGCGCCGAACGCCTTGCCCAGCTCGATCGCCGCCAGCCCAACACCGCCGGCCGCGCCCAGCACGAGCAGCGTATTGCCCTCGGCGAGGTGCCCGCGGTCGAGCAATGCGTGGATGGTGGTGCCGTAGGTCAGCAGCAGCGAGGCACCCTCGGCGAAGCTGCGCCCCTCGGGCAGGCGATACAGGCTGGTGGCGTTCAGCGCGACCTTCTCGACCAGGCCGCCCGATCCGGTGGTGGCGATCACCCGGTCGCCGACCGCCCAGTCGGTCACGCCCTCGCCGACACTGTCGACAATCCCGGAAATCTCGCTGCCCGGCGCGAAGGGCCGGGGCGGCTTGAACTGATATTTGTCCTCGATGATCAGGACATCGGGATAGTTGATCGAGCAGGCCTTGACCGCGACCACCACCTGGCCGGGGCCGGCTACCGGATCGGGAAGCTCGTCGATGACGAGGGTTTCAGGGCCGCCCGGCGCCTTCGACAATAGTGCCCGCATAGATCCGTTCTCCGCTCATCCATGGCCGGTGCTCGCCGACACCGGACTCATATTTCGAAATCGCGGTATCCCTTGCCAGCGTCAGGCCGATCTCGTCCAGCCCTTCCATGAGGCACTGGCGACGGAACGGGTCGAGATCGAAGGAAAAGCGGTCCTGGAAGGGCGTCGTCACCGTCATCGTCTCGAGATCGACGGTCACCGAATCGGTCGTTGCCACCTCGACCAGCCGGTCCACCGCTTCCTGCGGCAGAACGACGGGTACGATGCCGTTCTTGAACGCGTTGCCGGAAAAGATGTCCGAGAAGCTCGGCGCGATCACCGCGACGATGCCCATGTCGGCCAGCGCCCAGGCGGCATGCTCGCGGCTCGATCCGCAGCCGAAATTGTCGCCCGCGATGAGGATCGGGCTGCCGGCATAACGGGGATCGTCGAAGATATTGCCCGGCTGGGCCCGCACCGTCTCGAACGCGCCCTTGCCAAGGCCTTCGCGGGTGATCGTCTTCAGCCAATGGGCCGGGATGATCACGTCCGTGTCGATGTTCTTCGCGCCCCAGGGATAGGCTTTGCCGGAAACCTGAGTGATTGGCTTGGTCATTCTGCGGCCTCCGGAAATGCGGGCAGTGTCGCCACGTCGCGGGGGATGAAGACGCTGGCACTCAGGCTCTTCGCCAGCATCGTGAATCGGCCGACCGGAGAGACCGACGCGGCACGGCGGTGCCGGAAACGGGAGAAAGCGGCCGGCGACACGGCGCAGGCTGCGAGGAGGGTTCTGTTCATCGACGGTCTTCCCCCAGCCGGTGCGTCGGCAATCGACGCGTGGCCGTGCCTATTTGCTGGTCTTCGCTTCGGTCTGTGGGGCGGCGGTCGCGGCATAGGCGGCGATGCCGCTCAGCACGGTACCCAGGATAAGCAGTACAAGTGCCTTCTTCATGGTCTCGACCCTCCCATCAGGTCGCGAACGTCGCTCAACCGCCCGGTGACAGCCGCTGCTGCCGCCATCGCGGGTGAAACCAGGTGCGTTCGCGCTCCAGGCCCCTGACGCCCTACGAAATTCCGATTCGAAGTGGAAGCGCAGCGTTCGCCGGGCGGCACTTTATCGGGGTTCATCGCAAGGCACATGGAACAACCCGGCTCGCGCCATTCGAACCCGGCCTGGAGGAAGATGCGGTCGAGCCCCTCGGCCTCGGCCTGGCGCTTGACCAGCCCGGAGCCCGGCACGACCAGCGCGCGCACCCCGTCGGCGACGTGCCGGCCGTTCGCCACGGAGGCTGCGGCGCGCAGATCCTCGATCCGGCTGTTGGTGCAGCTGCCGATGAAGACATGCTCGATCGGCACGTCCTGCATCGCCGTGCCAGGCGTCAGGCCCATATAGTCGAGCGATTTACGCGCTGCCGCCCGCTTGGCGGGATCGGCGAAGCTGTCGGGATCGGGTACAACTCCTGTGATCGGCACGACATCCTCGGGGCTAGTGCCCCAAGTCAGCGACGGCGCGATATCGGTCGCGTCGAGCCACACGCTACGGTCATAGGCGGCGGCGGGGTCGCTCTGCAGCGACGTCCACCAGGCGACCGCCTTGTCCCAGTCGGCGCCCTTGGGCGCCATCGGCCGGCCCTTGAGATAGGCAAAGGTCGTCTCGTCCGGCGCGATCAGGCCGGCGCGCGCGCCACCCTCGATCGACATGTTGGCGACGGTCAGCCGGCCCTCGACCGACATGGCGCGGATCACCTCGCCGGTATATTCCAGCACATAGCCGGTGCCGCCGGCCGCGCCGATCTTGCCGATGATCGCCAGGATCACGTCTTTCGGGCTCACCCCGAAACCGAGCGACCCGTCGACACGGACCTCCATCGTCTTCGACTGGCTCAGCAACAGGGTCTGCGTGGCGAGCACGTGCTCCACCTCGCTGGTGCCGATGCCGAACGCCAGCGCGCCCATCGCGCCATGTGCCGAGGTGTGGCTGTCGCCGCACACCAGGGTGGTACCGGGCAGGGTGAAACCCTGTTCCGGGCCGACGACATGGACGATTCCCTGCTCGGGCGCGACCGCGTCGATATAATCGATGCCGAATTCGGCGGTGTTGCGCTGGAGCGCGTCGAGCTGCGCCGCGCTTTCGGCATCGGCGATCGGCAGGCGCTTGCCCGCCGCGTCTAGCCGCGCCGTGGTCGGAAGGTTATGATCGGGCACCGCCAGAGTAAGGTCGGGCCGGCGCACCTTGCGCCCGGCCGCGCGAAGGCCGGCAAAGGCCTGCGGGCTGGTGACCTCGTGGATCAGGTGGCGGTCGATATAGATCAGGCAGGTGCCATCATCTCGCCGTTCGACGACATGAGCAGCCCAGATCTTTTCGTACAAAGTGAGCGGACGGGAAGCCATGGCGCGGCATCTAGCCCTTTCTTGCGCGCAATCAAGCGGCAGTGGCATTTAGTTGCGCATAGCCTGGGTGCGGGCGCGGGCTGGTGCGGCCTTTGAAATGCGCTCTTCCTCGAATTTTCAAACAGCCGTCAAGCCTCATGAAGCGCGCCGGCCGCAGCGATCGCAAAGGCCGGCGACCTCGACGATATGGCGCGACACGGTGAAGCCGGAGGCAGCGGCCAGCGCGTCGAGGGCGTCGATCGTGGAGCCGCCTGCAACCTCGGTCACGTCGCCACATGCGCCACAGAACAGGCTGATTTTTCGAGCGGCACTGCCCGACACATAGCCGCGAGCGACCACTACCTTTCGGATAGTGCGGTGGTCGATCAATTCGCGGAGCGCGCGGAAGACCGTGTTGGGCGGCACGGTCTCGCCTTCTTCGAAGAGCAGCTTCTCGATCTCGAGCGCACCCAATGGCCGGGACGCATTTTCCAGCAATCGCAGGACCGCGTCCCGCACATGGCCGGGGCGCCGCCGCTTCCTAGCCATGACGGTGCCCGCGATGGCGCAGCTGCCAGTTGGCGACATGTGCGATGACGAGGCAGAGGCTGCCCGCGATCGTGACCGGCGTTTCATAGCTGCTGTCGGGCAGGAACAGTGCCCCGCCCGAGAGCAACGCAAGGCCGATGGCCCCTGTAACGAGCGGCCCCCAGGCGCGATGACGCCATGTTCCCTGCACCAGCGCCGTGCCCGATGCGGGCAGGGCGAGGAGCAATATCCACAGATGCAGTTGCTCGGGCAGGGCGATCAGCCTGGACAGGGCGGGCAATGCTCCAAGGATCAAGGGCAATCCGGCGCAATGGATCAGGCACAGGATCGACGCGCCGACCGCAGCCCGCTCCACCCAGTCGGTGACGGGGGCGCGAACTGCCTGCTGTGCGCAGCGCATATCATTCTCCACTTCTTCGCAGGCGGCGATCGATGGCCTCGGGCCACACCCTGCCGCCGGAACGGCGACGCCCGCCCGTCACCCGGTCTCCCGCGGGGGAGACCGGGCGGAGCGCGCACCGTCTGGTGCCGGACTAAATGCCGACGCGGACCGTAACGCGGAGGTCGCGTCCGGAAAGCGGCGCGAAGTCCTTGAGGAAGCTCGAATGGCGCCTGGCATCGACGTCGAACAGGTTGTTGGCGCTGAAAAGCAGCGAGACCTTGTCGTTGCCCGCGATCGGCTTGAAGCTGATCGACGCGTTGACCAGCGTATAGGCGTCGGTCTCCGTCTCGAACGGGGCGATCCTGTTCTGGTCGAACACATGTTCAACCTCGACCCGGCCGTTCACCCTGTCCGATTGCGCTTCGATCCCACCGAGCACCCGCATCGGCGGGATACGCGGTACCGGGCCCTGATCAACGATGTTGGCATGGACATAGTCGCCCAATGCATCGAGGTTGATGGTGTAGCCGCCGATCCACGCGACACGCACTGATGCGTTGGCTTCGAACCCGTAATAACGCGCATCGGCCTGCTGGAACTGGAAGCAGGGCAGGTCGGCCTCGCGCCCGCTCGGTGCTGCCACTGCCTCACAGACCGACGTATCGACCTGATTTTCGGAGATATAGTTGGAGAACCAGTTGTAGTAAGCCGATGCGTCGAAATTGAAGCCTTCCTGGTGGACGTGCAGCGTGCCTTCGATGCCCCAGGATTTTTCGAGTCTGAAGTCGGGGCTCCCCAATTCCCAGGATTGCGTGCCGGCATGGCCGCCGCGCGCGAACAGCTCTTCGGCAGAGGGCGCCCGCTCGGTGCGGGAGAGGTTCAGGCCCAGGCGGACACCATCGGCGAGTGCGTAGGAAAGACCGGCCGATCCGGAAAAGGCATCGAAATGGCGCTTGCCTGCAAAGAAACGCAGGTCGCCATCAGCCGGGTTCGCCTCCAGGTCGCTCACTTCGTAGCGCAGGCCGCCTTCGACACGCAGGGCGCCCAGATCGACCTGCTGCAGCGTGAACAGGCCGATCTGGCTCGTGGAGTTCTTCGGCAGGAAGGCTTCGTCGCCGACGACGTTGAAGTCGCGGTTGAAGAACTGAACGCCCGAAGCACCGCTCCAGCCGCCATGATTGTCCTGGACCAGCTCGAGCCGGCCTTCGATCCCCTTGTTGTAGAAGGCAGTGCCGACCGATCCGTCCTCCTCCAGCTCGAAGTGCCGGTAATTGGCATAACCGGCCCGCAGGCGGATCTGCTTGAGGAAGCCGCCGCCGGTATCGACCTCGCCGCGCAGGTCGAAGCGGTTCTGGAGCAGGCTCAGGCGCGGGGCTTCCTGTTCCTGGCCCGATTCGGTCGCGTAGCGGATCGGCACGCCGTAAAAGCTGTCATAATGGCTGTAGGAAATGCCGAGGTTGCCGGTGTCGGTTATGATCGACGCCCCGACGCCTGCGGTCCATGTCTTGGCGAAGCTGTTGGGGAGCGTGTTCTTTAGCGCCGCAGATGCCGCGAAGTCGGGATCGTCGGGCGTGGTAGGGCCGGCCGCAGCGGTCAGCGCCTGGGCGCGGGCGGCTGGCGAAAGCACATAGCCGCCGATGCGCAGGTCGTCGCTTTTCAGATAAGATCCGTCAGCGTGCAGCACGATCTTGCTGCTCACGGCGACATCACCCGCGCCGGCAACCGAGCGCTCGTTCGCGGCCGAGCCATAGCTGCCGATCGCGTTGAAACGATAGCCGTTCTCCGGCACGCTGCGGGGAATGCGGCTGTCGATCACGTTTACGACACCGCCGATCGCCGACGATCCGTAGAGTAGGGCAGAGGGGCCGCGCACGATCTCCACCCGTTCGGCGAGCAGCGGATCGATCACGACGGCATGGTCGACCGAGGTGTTCGACACGTCGATCGATCCGATGCCGTCGGTCAGCACGCGGACCCGCTCGCCCTGGAAACCGCGCAGGATCGGGCGCGAGGCGCTCGGGCCGAACGATGTCGCCGAAACGCCCGGCTGGCGCGCAAGCGTCTCGCCGATGCTTGGCCGCAACTGGCGCGTCAGCTCTTCGCCGGTCAGGATCGTCGTTCCGGACAGAACGTCTTTCTCGCTCTGCTGCAGAAGGCCGGTAACGACGATGTCGTTCGCCGGGTTGCTGGCTGAGATCTGCTCATCGGCGGGCGCCGCATTGGCGGCATCGGGTGGCGTGTCGTTCGGCGTTGCTGCGAAGGCGACGTTGGGGGCAATGGCGGGAAGGGCGAGCGCGATCGATGCCGCGCTCAGCAGGTATATATAACGCATGGAAAAATGCTCCGGGAACCTTGTCTACAGGACGGACTGGGAACGCCACGCGCGTGGATGTGCACGCAGGCGCATCCCCCTTTAGCGATGGCGGTCCTCAGGCTTGGAGCAGGGTAGGTGGAGCGCGGCTCTGCCAGGCGTGCGAGCGCTGGACGATAGCGGTGTGAAGTGCCGCCGGGGCGGCAAAGCTGAAAGCCGTGGCTATCGGGGTATGGAAGGCACCCGGTTCCGGGGTGAGATAATGGCCGGCATGGGCGATCTGGCGACAGATCGGGCAATCGGCCGGCTGGTCGGAGGATTTGCCATCCGGCAGGTTCGCGCTCGGAGTCGTGCCCAGCAGTTTTGCGGCGATGGGGGCGAGGCTCGACGCGGGGTGTTGGTGCGTCTGCGTGAGAAGGCTCTGCCATGAGAGGCTGAGGGTCATCGCTAGGAGAAGGGCGTACCATCCGGAGCGCATCCGCGCGGTCAGCGGGCATCGTGCGGACGCGCAGCGGGGCAGGGCGCGACGCCGTCGCTCCCCTTTGCGCCCCACACGCGCATCCGACTGAACACCCAGTGCCATATGAACTTTATGTTATGTTACAAAGTCTCTAGAATCAAGCCTTGCGAGGCCGGATTGTTGCAGTGGGTCCGCCCGTCACCACTTGTTGCGGCGGCGCGGGCATATGCTGCTGTCCGACGACCGGGGCGACTAATCTGCGACGAAGGTCCGGTTCGGGACTTCCTTCGGTGACACATAATCCGCGTCATGCGCGAAGGGCAGGTCGGCATTGTTGCGCAACGCGTCGAGCACCGCTGCGAAATCCGTCGCGCATCGGAAACCCAGCACCCGCTCCGACAGGCCAGAATCATAAACCCGGTCGATCGAGCGGGGCAGGTGCCAGCCCTGCCGGGCATAGAGCTCGGCCGCATCGGGGAAGTGGCGCGCGATCACGGCCGGCGCATCGGTCTTCAGCGCCGCCACCTCGTCGCGGACGAAGGGGGTGGGCGCCGAGGCGATGAACAGGCCAAAGCCGATCTCGGGAGCCCGTTCGAGCGCGACGATATGCGCCTCGGCTGCGTCCTCCACCGTCAGGCGGCGGTGCAGCAGTTCGTTCGCCTTCATATTCTCGCCCGACAATTCTCGGTGCGTGTCGTCATCCTCGGGGAAGAAGCGCGAGGTGCGCAGGATGACGACCGGCAGGCCGTGATCGGCATGGACCAGCCGGCACAGCTGCTCCGCGGCAAGCTTGGTCACACCGTAGATGTTGCGCGGTTCGAGCGGGGCCATCTCCTCGTCGATCCACACCGCTGTCTCGCCCCGCGCTTCGCGGATCGCGGTCGAGATCATCAGCGAGGTGGTCGAGGTGACGACGAACCGGCTCGCCTTGGCCGCGACCGCCGCCTCGAGCAGGTTGAGCGTGCCGCTGGCGTTCACGTCGATGAACGCCTGGTTCGGATAGCGCACGATATCCGGCTTGTGCAGCGCGCCGCCATGGATCACGGCCTCGATCCCGCGCTCGCCGAACACCCGATTGATCAGCACCCGGTCGGCGACGGTGCCGATCACATCGGTATCGACGCTCGATGCAACGTCCAGGCCGGTCACCTCATGGCCCTTTGCGCGCAGCCGCGGCGCCAGGAAACGACCGAGCCAGCCGCTCGATCCGGTCAGCAGGATACGCATTCAGGGCTTCCGTTCGGGAAGGGTCGCGATCCACGCCTCAAGCGCGGCGGTGTCGCGCATGTTGCCCGGAAAGGCATGGACCGGGTCGAGCGGCACGTTGGACCCGCGCTTGCGTCCGCGATAGACCTTCATCGGGATCGACATGCGCGCGACGCCGCTCGGCAGTTCGTCCTTGCGCACGTCCATGTACAGCGTGTCGGCGCTGGTCTGTTGGCCGATCTGGATCGCGCCGAGCGCCTTCCACATGTCTGCCGCGTCGAGACAAGCCGATCCGCAGCCGGCATCGGTGATGAAATAGACCGGCCCGCGCGGTGGCGCAGGCGGATCGCCCGCCACCGGCGGCTCGTCGTCTTCGGCGTCGTGCCACAGCTTCTCGCCCTTCGCCCGCGCCGCCTGCATGCCGGCGATGGTACGGTCGAACCACTTCTTCGCTTCGGGCGAGAGGATCGTCTTGCGCGCGTCCCTGGCCTCGACGAGCGACGCGATATTGGCTTCGGATGGGCGCCAGTCCACCGCGTCCGCATCGGTGCCCAGCCCGGCGAAGCGCTGCTCGCCCCATAGGATCGCTGCGATCTGGCGCGACCAGTCGGAAGAGCCGCCGCCATTGCCGCGCAGGTCGAACACGATCGCGGGGGCAGCGACCAAGGCTGCCCGATCCGCCTTCATGCCGGCGATCAGCCCCGGCAGGGCGCGGCCCGATTCGGAGGAAGGATCGCCGTTGAAGCTGTTGATAGAGAACCAGCGGGTTCCGTCGGCCAGAGTCCGTGCCCCGATCGGCGGGCTGATCGACTGGCTCGCCAGGTCGAGGCGCGAGGCCAGCGCTTCGGGCATGACCGTCTTCCAGGTCAGGCTGACCTGTTCCGGCCGGCCGCCCACCTCGAACACGCAGGTCACGGGGCGCCTGATGAAGGGATTGCCGCGATCGACGAACAACTCGCCGCCGCGCAGGATATGGCGCGACGTCAGGGACCAGCGGCCTTCGAAGGCGCCGACATTCTCCGCCGCAAGGGCATCTGCCGGGATGCCGTCACACGACATCAGCCGCGCCCCCAGCCGCAGCGGCGCGTCATCGGCGCGCGACACGACTCGCTGCTCGCCCGCGCTGTCGAAGCCGGTGATGAAACCAGGCCATTTCGTATCGAAGCGGGGGGCGTCGCCGGTCGAGCGGAAACTCATATGGCCGTCCTCGAACGAGGCGACATATGCCTTCATCGCATACCAATAGCCTGCGAAATCATGCACCTGTCCGGCCCGCTTCATCGCCAGTGCGAGGCCGGCATCATTGCGGCTGGTGAAGCCGGGGTCGAGCGTGTTGATCGGGCCGGGATGGTTCGCCGCGGCATCGTCGTGCAGCGCCCTGGCATCCTGCCGCAGCGTCTGCGCCCAGTCGCGCTCGACAAGAGGAGCGGTGGCGGGCGCCGCGAGGAGAAGCGGGAGGAGGAGGGCAATGGTCATGCGCTCCCTCTACTCCCATGCGTATTACCGATGCAATACAGTCGGATGCCTGGCCAGCGCGGCGTGGATGAACGCCACGCTCTCGGCGAGGAGGGGCGCCTTGCCGCGGAACGGCTTTGACAGCGCCATCACCACCCCTTCATGGCCGAGCCCGGGCAGCACGCTCACCGTCACGGGCGCCCCCAATGCCTTCAGCCGCGCCTCCAGCCGCAGGGCGTTGCGCGGCCTGACGGTCGTGTCCTTGTCGCCGGTGACGAGCAGCATCGGCGGCGCATCGGCCCTCGCGAAGTTGATCGGCTGGGTCATCATCGGATCGCCCACGCCCATCATTGCGGCCTCGGATCGCGGCGACGTCCAGGGGTAGAAATCATACGGCCCGCTCAGCCCGACCGCAGCCTTGATGATGCCCGGATCGACGCCTTCCTCCTTCAGCCAGCGCTGGTCGAGCGCCAGCATCGCAACAGTATAAGCTCCGGCCGAATGCCCCGCGATCGCGATCCGATCCGGGTCGCCGCCGAACTCGGCGATATGGTCGCGCGTCCATCGTACCGTCTGTGCACCGTCCTGCAGGAAGGCAGGGAAGCGCACGGCCGGTACCTTGCGATAATCCGGCACCACCACCACGAAACCCGCCTTGGCGTAGGCCCGCGCGGCAAAGGCATAGGCGCCGCGGCTGCCCTTGGCCCAGCCGCCGCCATACCAGAAGATCAGCACCGGCCGCTTCGCACTGCTCTCACCGGCGGGCCGCCACACGTCGAGCTTCTGGCCATGCGTGCCGAAGGGAATCGCACTGCCCGGCCGGCTCGCACCGATACCGCCACCGACCGCGCCGTCGAGCAGGCTCAATAAACCGGGCGGGGAAATGAAGGCCACCATCAGCCCCACTATCACGACGAGGGCGATCGCGGCATTGGCAAGGCCGCGCTTCACGCCCGGAGGTCTGCGGTGACGATGCCCGCGGCGGCAAGCTCCGCCTCATGCGCTTCTTCGCGCCAGCTTTCAGTCAGCGCCGCCTTCTCCCATTCGAGCATCGCCGGATGATCGAGCACCCGCGCGACCCAAGCCGCACCGGCGGCGCCGACATCGAGGCCATAGGTGCGCACGCGAAACGCGACAGGCGCGTAAAAGGCATCGACCGCGGTGAACACCGCGCCCGCAAGCCATGGGCCGCCGAAGCGCGAAAGCCCCTCGGCCCAGAGTTCGCCGAGCCGCGCGATCTGCCGCGCCAGCGCGGGCGAGGGCGGATTGGGTGCGACCCGCACGCCGACATTCATCGTGCAGTCGTTGCGTAGCGCCCCGAAGCCGCCATGCATCTCGGCCGCGGCGCAGATCGCCCAGGCCCGTGCCGCTTCATCCTGCGGCCAGACGCCGGCATGGCGCTCGGCGAGGTAGAGGGTGATGCCGAGCGAGTCCCATATCGTCCGCTCGCCATCGAGCAGCACCGGCACCTGGCCGCTCGGCGAGAAGGCGCGGAAGTCCTCGTAATTATCCGGCTTGGCAAAGGGCTCGAACCGTTCCTTGAACGGGATGCCGAGCGCCCTCATCAACAACCAGGGCCGAAGCGACCAGCTCGAATAGTTCCGGTTGGCGGTGATGAGGGTATAGGCCATCAGGCCAGATACTGCGCCGTCGTCTTCGCCGCGAGTTCGTCCGCCGTCACGCCCGGCGCCATCTCGACGAGGCGGAAGGGCGACTGATGATCCGGCCGCTGGAACACGGCGAGATCGGTGACGATCATGTCGACCACATTCTTGCCGGTCAGCGGCAAGGTGCAGGCCGGGATGAACTTCGGGTCCCCGTTCTTCGACGTGTGCTCCATCACCACGATGATCTTCTTCACGCCCGCGACCAGATCCATTGCGCCGCCCATGCCCTTGATCATCTTGCCCGGGATCATCCAGTTGGCGATGTCGCCATTCTCGGCGACTTCCATCGCGCCGAGCACGGTCAGGTCGATATGCCCGCCGCGGATCATCGCGAAGCTCTGGTCGGATCCGAAATAGGCCGATTGCGGCAGTTCGCTGATCGTCTGCTTGCCGGCATTGATCAGGTCCGGATCCTCCTCGCCCGCATAGGGGAAGGGGCCGATGCCGAGCATGCCGTTCTCGGACTGGAGCGTCACCTCGACACCCTCGGGGATATGGTTTGCTACCAGCGTCGGGATGCCGATGCCGAGATTGACGTAGAAACCGTCCTGCAGCTCGCGTGCGGCGCGCGCCGCCATGTCGTCACGGGTCCAGGCCATGTCTTACTTCTCCGTCGGCGCGGGCGAAGCCCAACGCTTGTCTGCAGTGAATATATCGTCGAGCCCGCCCTTCAAGGCGCTGCCATAAACGGGGTTGGGCAGTACGAACCAGCCGGCGCCCCATTTCGCCGCAACCGGCTCTGCGAGCGTGGTGTCGCGGCGCGGGATAGGCGCGAGGCCGGCGTTGAACAGGTCGCTGAAATCGCCGAGCTGATCGCCGCCCATCGCGAGCACGCAATATTTCGCGGCGATCGTCGCGCGGCGGCCGTCCTTCTTCGATCCCATGGCGTCGTCGCCGGCAAGATAGAGCGTCTCGCCATGCACTGCCGGGCCGAGGCCGGCGCCGTCGATGGCGGCGGTCGTCTGGGCCGCGTTGGCGGCGGAGCGGTTGGTGTTGAAGATCACCGTCACGCCCAGCTTGCGCAGTGCCGTCAGCGCCTGAAACGCGCCGGGGGTAGGGGCCACCTTGCCGGCGCCGGTCTTCTCCCAGGCCTGCCAGGTCGCTTCGTTATAAGGCCCGGGATGTGCTGCATCCCAATATTCGAAGCCGAGGTTGAGCAATACAGTCTCGTCAACGTCGAACACGGCGGCAAAAGGCTTCTTCCCGCACGGCACGAAGCCCGGTGAGGCAAGCGTCGCGCCGGTGGCGAGCACGACGCTGTCGCGCGGGCGCTTACGTACCTGCTGCGCGACATAGCCGGTCAGCCCGCGCCACGCCTGAGCGCTAATCGCCGCCCCTTCGCCTGAGCCATAGAGATATTGCATGCCGGCGGGGACGGTCGGGGCGGGGGACGGAGGCGCGGGCGGTGCCTGAACGACCGGCTCGGGCGGGGGGGGGGTAATCTGCACCGGTGCCTCGGCATGCACGCAGGCCGTCAGGGTCAACATCAGTGCGAGCGCCACACTTATGCCCCTCCCGCTTGCGGGAGGGGTTAGGGGAGGGCATGTCCCCAAGGGAGAGGCTCCGTCATTATCGACAGGCCCTCCCCCAGCCCCTCCCGCAAGCGGGAGGGGGGAAGAAGGGGCGGATAGCGTCACGCCGCCACTCGCTCGCGCACCGTCCTGAACTCGATTTTCTTGTCGTAAGGCGAGCCAACGATCAGCCGCTTCACATAAATGCCGGGCAGGTGGATCGTGTCCGGATCGAGCGATCCAACCGGCACCACTTCCTCGACCTCGGCGACGCAGATCTTGCCCGCGGTCGCCATCGGCGCGTTGAAATTACGCGCGGTCTTGCGGAAGATCAGGTTGCCGCTCTCATCGGCCTTCCAGCCCTTGATGATCGACAGGTCGGCCCGGATGCCGCGCTCCAGGATATATTCCTGCCCGTCGAAGACCTTCACTTCCTTGCCCTCTGCCACCTGCGTGCCGACACCGGTTTTGGTGTAGAAGCCGGGAATGCCGGCGCCGCCCGCGCGGCAGCGCTCGGCGAGCGTACCCTGGGGGCAGAATTCCACCTCGAGCTCGCCCGCCAGATATTGCCGCTCGAACTCCTTGTTCTCGCCGACATAGGAGGAGATCATCTTCTTCACCTGCCGGCTGCGGAGCAGCTTGCCCAGGCCTTCGCCATCGACGCCGGCATTGTTGCTGGCGATGGTCAGGTCCTTGGTGCCCGCGTCGCGAATCGCGTCGATCAGCCGCTCGGGGATGCCGCACAGGCCGAACCCGCCCGCGCAGATGGTCATGCCGTCGAACAGGAGCCCCTCCAGCGCTGCCGCTGCATCGGGATAGAGCTTCTTCATCGCAATGGTCTCCGCAAACATCCTCTTGGGCGCGCATAAGCCATTGGCGCGCGCGCCGGTCAATCGCGCGCGTGCTGCAACTGCACCTGCAGCGAATGCATCCGTCCAGTCGTCCTTCGATTCAATCGGGCGTGCTGCGGATATAGTCGAATCGACCCTAGTTGCGCTTGTTGGAGCGGCCCGATTCCTCAACCATCGCAGAACCACGGCGAAGGCTTTTGAAGGGGAGGCGCAGATGTCGACCACACTTGATGCGGTTAGCTGGTTGCAGGTTATCGGACTTGGCGGGGCGATGGGGGTACTCGGGCAGGGTATCCGGGCGATCGTCGGGCTCAAGAAGCTCAACGACACCGCCAGTGGTACGACCGCGAGCCTTGGCGACCTGATCCAGCCGAGCCGGATCTGGATATCGTTCGGCATCGGGTTCATCGCCGGCGCGCTCGCCGCGGTGAGCCTCATTACCGATCTCGCCCATGTCACGACGCAGCAGATCTTCATGCTGATGGCGGCTGGCTATTCGGGCGCGGACTTCGTCGAAGGCTTCATGTCCCGGCAGGAGGTCGCCCTGACGGTCGCCACGACGCCGGATACGAGCGCAACCGCGCCGGCCGGAGCCCCGGCGCTGGCGCCTGCGGTGTCGGCTGACGGATCGGTGGGCTGAGATGGCCGCGCAGATCCTCGTCACCGGGCAGGTGCAGACGACCTCGATCGTCAATCTCCGCCAGGGCGCGCCGTCCACCAGCGCACCCATCCTGCGCAAGGCGCAGACCGGCACCACGCTCGGCGTCTCCGCGATCGTCGCGGGCGATTCGGTCGACGGCAATCCGCTCTGGTACAGGATCGCCGACGATGCCTATGCTTGGAGTGGCGGCTGCGGCCCCTTCATGCCGGGACCGGCGCCGTCGATCGTGCCCCTGACCGGCACGCCGGTTACGCCAGCTCCCGCGATCCCGTTCCCGCCCGCCGTGCCGCTGGTGATCGATCTCTATCACGGTGATGCGGTGACCAGCTTTCCGCAGGCCTACACGGCCGGGGTGCGCGGGATCATCCACAAGGCGACCACCGGCGGCACCGGCCGCGACGATCTCTATGACGACCGGCGGACCGCAGCAGTCGCGGCAGGCATGTTGTGGGGTGCCTATCACTGGGGCACCGCAGCGCCCGCCCAGCAGCAGGTCGACAATTTCCTGTCCTGGGCCAAGCCCGACGACAAGACCCTCGTCGCGCTCGATTACGAAACGACCAGCGGTAATCAGATGACACTGGATATCGCCCGGGAATTCCTCACCCTGATCGAGCAGAAGCTTGGGCGAAAGGCGGTGATCTACAGTGGAAATCTGATCAAGTCGGACCTTGGCGACCGGGTCGATCCGTTCTTCGGCGCACACCGGCTGTGGCTGGCGCAATATGGTCCGACGGCCGTCGTGCAGAAGAGCTGGGCGACCTATTGGCTGTGGCAATATGCCGAGAAGGTCGCGAACATCCCGGGCCTTCCCGGCAATTCCGCCGGTGCGCTCGACCTCGATCACTTCAACGGCACCGCGGCTCAGCTGGCGGCGCAATGGCCTGGCTGAGTCAGTAGGCCAGCGTCAGGCCCGGGCGCGGCCAATCCACGCGGACGAGCTGCCCCGTGCCCGACAAGGTAATGAAGGCGGTCCGCCGGTCAGGACCGCCCCAGCAGATATTGGTGGTGAAGGGATCGGGCGTCGCCACGAACTCGACCAGCTCGCCCGTCGGTGAGATGACGCTGATCCCGCTTTCGCCGATCGTCGCGATGCAGATATTGCCGCTCTCCTCTACGCCCAGCGAGTCGAAGAATTTGTATCCCGCGGGCCGATAGAGCGGGATGCCGGGGCCGCCGAGTCCGACGGTGTTATCGATCCTTCCCGGCGCGGTGAGGTGGAACGCCATCAGCCGGCAGGTATAGGTCTCCGCCGCGTAAAGCGTCGACCCGTCGGGCGAGAGGCCGATGCCGTTCGGATTCTCGCTGGGGAAGATCACCTCTTCAAGATGGCTGCCATCGGCCTTCGCATAGAAGATGCCGGTGATGTCGCGCTCGCGCGGACGGTTCTTGCCATGGTCGGTGAACCAGAAGCCGCCATGGGCATCGAACACCAAATCGTTCGGCCCGCGCAGCACGCAGCCGAAATCGCCGTTTTTGTAGAGCGTCTCGACCGCGCCGGTGGCAAGATCGATCCGCTCGATCCGACCGCCGGAATAATCGTCGGCCTGGCCGTGCGGGATAAGCAGCCCGCTGCGCTCGACATAGTTGAACCCACCATTGTTGCAGCAATAGAGCTTGCCGTCCGGCCCCATCGCCAGCCCGTTCGGCCCGCCGCCCGGCTCGGCCACGGTCTCGGTCGATCCGTCGGGTCTCACCCGCGTGATCCGCCCCGCGGCGATCTCGACCAGGATCACGCTGCCGTCGGGCAGCGCGACTGGCCCTTCCGGAAAGCGCAGCCCGGCGGCGACGGTGATGAACTGGCTCATGCCTCTCTCCTGTTTTTTGGGGGAGCCTATATCGCAACACCCCCGCCGTCATGCCGGACTTGTTCCGGCATCCATTTCTGCACCGGCGGCGCGGCTGGTTGCCTCTGCGGAGCCGTTCCACGCGCCCGTGCCGGCAGGGGTTTTGGCTCGATGGGCTCCGGAACAAGTCTGGGGTAACGAGCTTTGGCAAGTCCGCATTCATCCACCGTTAAGCTGATTGACTACAGATGTAATCACGACGATTACAGATGTGGTCATTCCGGGGAGCGAGTCGTGAGCGAACGGATCAGCGATGCCGAACATGCGGTAATGGAGGTGCTCTGGGATGAGTCGCCCCTGACCGCCCAGGACGTGGCCGAGCGTATCCCGCCGGGGCGGCACTGGTCGGCCAATACCGTCAAGACTCTGCTCGGCCGATTGCTCGCCAAAAACATCATCGCGCATCAGGAGGATGGCCGCCGCTACCTCTATCGCCCGCTGGTCAAGCGGGGTGATTATGTCGAGGGTGAATCGCGCCGGCTCATGGACCGGCTGTTCGGTGGCAAGCTTACGCCGTTGGTCGCCCATCTCGCCGAACGCGACGCGCTGACCAATGAGGACATTGCCGAGATCGAGGCGCTGCTCAAAGGCCTCAAGTCGTGATGGCCCCCGCCTTTATTCCCTGGGCGATCGAGGCGCTTATCGCCTCGGCCGTGCTGATGGTCGCGGTGCTGCTGCTCCGCGGTCCCGTCCGCCGCGCCTTCGGGCCCGACATCGCCTATGCGCTCTGGGCGCTGCCGGCGCTCCGCCTTTTCCTGCCGCCCTTACCCCAATCCTGGCGCGAGATCGCAGTCGCGCCAGTGATCCGCGCGAGCGAGCAGATCACCGTCTATGTGATCGAACCGCTCGGCGGAGACGCCGCTGCGCCCGTCGCCCAAAATCCCTCGCTTGGCCCCATATTGGTCTCGCTATGGGTGCTGGGCGCGGCGGCGTTCATTGCCTGGCATGCGACGGCGCATGTCCGCTTCGTCGGCCGCATGCTCGCCCAGACGGCGCGCGAGACGGAAATCGAGGGCGGCATCCAACTGATCGAGACCGATGCCGCTAGCGGCCCGCTCGCCTTCGGCATCTGGCGCAAATATGTCGCCTTTCCGCGCGATTTCTCCGAGCGATACGATGTGGAGGAGCGCGACCTCGCGCTCGCCCATGAGCTCGGCCATCATCATCGCGGCGACCTGATCGCCAACTGGATCGCGCTGGTCGTGCTCGCGCTCCACTGGTTCAATCCCATAGCCTGGCGTGCCTTTCGTGCCTTTCGTGCCGACCAGGAGATCGCCAACGACGCCCGGGTGCTCGCCGGCAAGAACCCGATGATGCGGCACACCTATGCCTGCGCGATCGTCAAGGCAGCCCATGGCGGCGCCGTGTCGGCCGCATGCCATCTGCACACGATAGAGGATCTGAAGGGGAGACTGAGAATGCTGACCACCAACAGGACGTCGCGTCTTCGCCTCGTCAGCGGCTTTGCCGCAGTTGCGATGCTGACCGTGGCCGGGCTGGGCCTCACCGCGTCCGGCACCCAGGCGGCCGAGCGGGTCCGTTCCGGCATGGAGAAGGCGACCGGCGTCAGTCTTGCGGAACTCAATCCAATGACCGCCATTGCCCCCATGGTCGCTCCTGCGCCCGTTCAGGCAGTTGCACCTCTTGCTGCGCCGGAGGCGATCGCCGCTGTCGGATCGGACCCCGCGCCGATGCCGGTCCAGGTAACGGACGCCGTGCCCGTCGCACCGCCGGCTCCCGCGGCTCCTCCCACTTCTCCGGCTCCGCCCGCGCCACCGGCATTGGGCGAAGACGATGGGGGCGTCACGACGACCGTCTCGCCCGACGGCAAGGTCACCAGGCGTCAGGTCGTCCGCATCGTACGCCGCGACAGGAATGGCGAGATGGTGACCGGCGATTTCCGCGACATGCCCAACATGGCGGACATTCCTGACGTCTCGTCGCGCAACTGCCCGGGTGACGGCGGACGCCACGAGATGGTGCTCAACGAGAAGAAGGGCAACAAGCGGGTGATCATCATCTGCACCAACCGCATCGAGAAGGTCGCCCGAGAAGGCGCGGCGGTGGCGGCGCGGAGCAAGGATATCGAGCGCAACGCCTATCGTTCGGCGCTAGAAGGCCTGCGCCACGCCCAGGCGCGGATGCGGTCCGACCAGGCGATGGGAGAGGTCGCCCGCAACGAAGCGATCAAGGCGATCGACGAGGCGATCCGCGACATGGAAGACAATCTGAACAAGGCGAACTGAGCTATCGTCCCTTCCGTCCAAAGGGGCGGGGGGTGGGGGCTCTTCCGGCAATGCCGGGAGAGCCCTTATGCCGTCGCGGCACGGCCGCTCCCCAAGCGCAGCTCTCCCCCAATCAAGCAGGGACAGGCTTGCGTAGCGGCGCCCGACCCGCCATCTGCACCCCATGAGCGAGCAACTACCAGGCGTGGCCGAGCAGCTCGAACCGCTCGTCGTCCGCGTCCTCGCGCCCAATCCGTCGCCCTTCACCTATACCGGCACCCAGACCCATCTGGTCGGCACGCGCGACCTCGCGGTGATCGATCCCGGTCCGGACGATGCAAACCATGTCGAGGCGCTGCTGCGCGCGATCGCCGGCCGCCCGGTGACCGCCATCGTCATCACCCACACCCATCGCGACCACAGCCCCGCCTCCCGCGCAGTGAAGGCGGCGACCGGGGCGCCGATCATCGGTTGCGCGCCGCTTGCGCTAGACGATCTCGGGCCGCGTGCCGACGCGTCGTTCGACAGCGATTACGCGCCCGATCATGTGCTGGCCGATGGAGAGTCTGTATCCGGCGAGGGCTGGACCCTCACTGCCATCGCCACGCCGGGGCACACCTCGAACCATCTGGCCTTCGCGCTGCCCGAAACCAAGGCGCTGTTTTCCGGCGATCACGTCATGGGCTGGTCGACGACCATCGTCTCGCCGCCAGACGGTGACATGGCGGCCTATATGGCAAGCCTCGACAAGCTGATGCACCGCGACGACCGGATCTATTATCCCGCGCATGGTGACCCGGTGGAGAATCCGCGCCGTCTCGTCCGCGGCATGATCGGCCACCGCAAGCAGCGCGAGGGCCAGATTCTCCGCTTGCTCCGCGCCGAGCCCCAGCCGGTCCCGGCGATGGTCGAGCGCATGTATGTCGGAATCGATCCGCGGCTGTTTCCGGCCGCGGAGCGATCCGTGCTTGCCCATCTGATCGATCTGCGCGACCGGGGCGTTGTCTCCCTCAGGGGCGACGACTGGGAGATAGCCGCATGAAGTTCCTCGGCAAGTTCGCCGGCGCGCTGGCGCTGATCGCGCTGTTCATCGCCGGCGGCTTCTGGGCGCTCGGCTATTATGTCAGCGGCAAGATGAAGGGTCCCGATCCGGTGACGATCGCCAGCGCCTCGCTTCAGGGTCTGAAGGAGCAGAACCGCCTGTCGGCCTTTGCCGCGCGTTTCGTGGCGGTGACGACATCGACCCAGTCGCAATTCGGGCTGAGCGCGAAGAAGACGCTGATCATGCCCGGCATGGTCCGCTATGAGGTCGATCTGGCGAAGCTTCGGCAGAAAGACGTGACCTGGGACGCTGCCACCCGCACGCTCGGCGTGGTGCTGCCGCCGATCGAAGCCTCTCCGCCGCAGATCGATCTCACCCAGATGCGCGAATATGGCGAAGGTGGGATATTATCGGCCTTTACCGACGCCGAGTCGAAATTGCAGGACGCGAATCGCCGGGCCGGCCAGCAGGAGCTGGTGCGCCAGGCGCATGAAGCGGTGCCGATGAACCTTGCCCGCGATGCGACGCGCCGGGCGGTCGAACGCAGTTTCGCCATGCCGCTCAAGGCGGCGGGGATCGACGTGACGGTCAAAGTGCGCTTCGCCGACGAGGCGAAGGACAATAGCGAGGTGTGGGACACCACCCGCTCGCTGCAAGAGGTTTTGGGGAACAGGAACTGATCATGGACGCACGTAACGGCATTGGCGGCACGCTGACCGGGCTCGATCTCCGTGCGGAGATCGACCGGCTGCGCAAGGAGCGTAACGCGGTCATCCTCGCGCATTATTACCAGAAGCCCGAGATCCAGGACCTGGCCGATTTCGTGGGCGACAGCCTCGATCTCAGCAAGAAGGCGGAGGCGACCGACGCCGACGTGATTGCGTTCTGCGGCGTCCGCTTCATGGCCGAGACGGCGAAGATCCTGTCACCCCAGAAGATCGTCGTCCTGCCCGACATGAACGCAGGGTGCAGTCTGGAGGACAGCTGTCCGCCCGAGCAGTTCGCCGCCTTCCGCGCCGCGCATCCCGATCATATCGCGCTGACCTACATAAACTCGTCGTGCGAGGTGAAGGCGCTGAGCGACATCATCGTGACCAGCTCCTCGGCCGAAAAGATCCTCGCCCAGATCCCGAAGGACCAGAAGATCATTTTCGGCCCGGACAAGAATCTCGGCGGCTATCTCGCTCGCAAGACCGGGCGCGACATGCTGCTCTGGCCTGGCGTATGCATCGTGCACGAGGCGTTCAGCGAGACCGAGCTGCTGAAGCTCCAGCAGCAGCACCCGGGCGCGCCCGTCGTCGCACACCCCGAATGCCCGCCTTATATCCTCGATCACGCCGACTATGTCGGGTCGACGCGTGGCATCCTGGAATATGCGCTCGCGATGGAAGGCGACACGCTGATCGTCGCGACCGAGCCACACATCATCCATCAGATGCAGAAGGCGGTGCCCGACAAGACCTTCATCGGCGCGCCCGGTGCCGACGGCAACTGCAACTGCAATATCTGCCCGTACATGGCGCTCAACACGATGGAGAAGCTCTACGTCGCCCTGCGCGACCTCGAGCCGCGCATCGAGATCGAGGAGGGCCTTCGCCTTCGTGCCAAGAAGAGCCTCGACGCGATGCTGTCGATGGCGAGCGCGACGGTCGGTATGGGCGATCTCGGCCCGGTGAGGGTGACCGGCGACTGACCATCGAGCGGAAGGAGAGGTCGGACCATGTTCTTCCGCAAGAAAAAGGCGGCGAAAGACCGCATTGACGATCAGGTCGTCACCACGCCGTTCCGCCGGATCGTGACCGGGCATGACGAAGCAGGCTGGTCGATCGTGCACGCCGACGACATGCTCCGCCCTGTCGTTGCCGGTACGAGCGAGGCTGCCGTCGCGCAGGTCTGGTCGACGCCGGAGGTGCCCGCCAACCTCAATGACGATAGCGATGGCGCACGCCGGCCTGGGGATGAAGGCGGCTCGATGATCCGTGTCGTCGACTTCCTGCCCGGCCGGCAGTCGCGCACGCACCGGAGCTGGTCGATCGATTACGCGATCATCCTCGACGGAGAGATCGAGCTTCAACTCGACGGGGGCGAGATCGAGCAGCTCGAAACCGGGGATATTGTCGTGCAGCGCGGCACCAGCCATCTCTGGCGCAACACCGGCACCGAGCTGTGTCGGGTCGTCTTCGTCCTGATCGAGGCGATCCCGGTAGCGATCGACGGTCACCTCCTTCGCGAAGAATAGCCGAATCTCCTTCGCCCGTACCGTCGCCATCTCACGCTTCGCCGCATTGATCGGCGAGATCGCCGGACGCACCAAACTGCTCGCGCTCAATACTACGGGCCAGCCCGTGCCGGCGACGTAGGGCCCGGTGGCGACTGAAGTGAAGCATCTTGCCAGTTAGGCCTCCGGGGCGACGGGCGCTTCGGCGTAAATGTCGGTCGGAGGTCATGCGTTCATCGAGAATGAGACGTTATCCATCCGATCGCGCAGAATAGTCCATTTCAGGCCGCTCAACGCTTGCGTTGGCGGGCACCTGAAGACATCAGGCAGACGTGACTGTTGCGGAGCGGGTGATGACGGCGGACATTCTGAACCCGGCGGGGCAGGGCACGCCCCATGCGGGCACATGGGCCTTGCCCGGTTTCGATCTCGGCGCTTTCGTCGCTGCGACGCTGGCCGAGGATCTGGGCGATGCGGGGGACATCACCTCGATCGCGGTGATCCCGGCCGATGCTCGCTTCACCGGCGTGATGGACAGCCGCGATGCGATCGTGGTCGCGGGCCTGCCGATCGCCGAGGCATTCTTCCGATCGCTCGATCCCGAGGTGCGGATCGAGCGGCTGGTGCAGGATGGTGAGAAGGTTGCTGCCGGCACCGACCTGATGCGCTTCGAGGGCAGCGCGCGCGCGATGCTCACCGCCGAACGCTCGGCATTGAACACCGTGCAGCATTTGTCCGGCATCGCCACGCTGACGCGCTCCTATGTCGACAAGATTCTCGGCACCGGTGCCGTGCTGCTCGATACGCGCAAGACCATCCCGGGCCTGCGGATTCTGGAGAAATATGCGACCCGCATGGGCGGCGCGACCAACCATCGCATGGGGTTGTGGGACGCGGCGATGATCAAGGACAATCATGTCGCGGTCGCGGGCGATATCGGCGAGGCGGTGCGCCGCGCCAAGGTCGCGGGCATCGGCCGGATCATCGTAGAGGTCGATTCGGTCGATCAGATCGAGCCGGCACTGGCCGCAGGCGCCACGCATCTGTTGCTCGACAATATGGATCCGCCGACGCTGCGCGGCGCGGTGACCCTGATCGGCGGGCGCGTGCCGACAGAGGCGTCGGGTGGCGTGCGGCTCGACACGATTCGCGCGATCGCCGAAACCGGCGTGACCTTCATCAGTGTCGGCCGGCTGACCCAATCCGCGCCCGCGGCTGATATCGGCCTTGATTTCACTGCTGCGGCCTGACGGTTGCGTGAGAACAAAAGAGGACTAAGCTGCCCGTCGTGATGGTGGAGGGGTGAGTCGGGTAACGGCTCGAGTCGATCGTTTCGTATGGGGTAAGACAGCACCGATTAAGTGAGATCAACCGGGGGGGGCGCATCGATGACCAGGCCGAATTCGATCATTCAGTTCGAACGTTTCTATCTTGCCGCGATCGGCGTCGATGTCGTGAACACGATCCTCTCCTGGTCGGATCGCGAAGAGCGGGCATTGCTGCAGCCGCAGATGTTCGGCGACGCTACCTTGCAGCTGGCCACCGCGATCGGATTCGGCATAGCCCTGCTTCTGTGGTTCTTCGTTGCCCGCAAGGGTAGCGCGATCGCCAAATGGGTGCTCGCCGTGTTCGTCGTTCTGGCGCTCGGCTGGACGCTCTACGCGATCCCGACCGGCCATTATTCCATGGGGCTGAGCGGCCTGCTCGGCCTCTTTTCGACTGTGCTCCAGGCTTATGCGGTCGCGATGCTGTTTCGCGGCAATGCAAGGCCGTGGTTCGGTGCAAAAACAGGAGTCGTTGCATGAAGCCTGCCGTTGTCGTCGCGTCTCTGCTTGCCGTCATACCCGGCGTCGCCCAGGCCCAAGCCTATAAGTGCGAGATTCCGGCCAATCTCGCCCGGCCTCGGCCCGACCTGCCGAGCCGCAGCGAGCCGAAGCGCGTGCTGCCGATCGGCAGTTATACGCTCGCGGTGACCTGGGCTCCGCAATATTGCCATGGCAATGCGCGCAGTCCTTCCGCCCGGCTCGAGTGCGGCAGCGGAAACCGTTTCGGTTTCACTCTGCACGGGCTGTGGCCCGATGGGGTCGGCAAGGAATGGCCGCAATATTGTACCGCCGCCACGATCCTGCCTCGGCAGGTGATCCGCAAGCATCTCTGCGCGACGCCGTCAGTACAGTTGCTGCAACATGAATGGGCTAAGCACGGAACCTGCATGGGCACGACGCCGACAGCCTATTTCGAACGGTCCACCGGGCTTTATGCAAAACTGCGCTATCCTGACATGGATGCGCTCTCGCGGGGCAACGCGACGGCGGGTGGGCTCGCGGCCGCGATGGCGAAGGCGAATCCCGGCCTTCCTGCCAATGCGATCCGGGTGACCGCCAACCGCCAGGGCTGGCTCGACGAACTGTGGATCTGCCTGGACAAGCGCTTCGCTTATGAGCGGTGCAAGGCAGGCACCGGCGGTCTGCCAGCCACAGCGGCGCTGAAGATCTGGCGCGGACCGCGTTGACGCGCGATCGCTGAGACGGGCCTCTTCAGGCGCTATCGGTCGATCACTGCGGTCGACGGGTGGTGTTTATCGAGATGGCGCTTGATGATGCGCAGGTTGCGGGTGTTCGACCGGAAAAAGAAATCGGGCACCGCGCCGACCCAGGGGATCAGGCCGAGCAGGAAGTCCACGCCGATATTGCCGGCCATGCGGGCGACCTGCGATTTGGACATGCCCAGATTGCGGGCCTCCCATGCCATCCATGCACCCATCAGGGCGGCAACGGCGCCACCGCCGATCGGAATGATGTCGAGGATCACGTCGAGTCCGACCCGGCGGTTGATGCCCGGAATGACGAAGAGCCCTTCGAGCAGATGCTCCATCGCCACGACGCGCCGGCGCACCGATGCTGCATCGCTACCGGTGAAACTGCCGGCAATATTCCCGAGGGGCTCGGGGCTCATTCGGGTCGCTCGGTTGGCCATATCACCTCATTTGGTGTCATTACGCAGGTGATTCAACGGGTGCCAGGCGCGGGAGTTCCCCTGCCACTGCCCCAGCCGCAACGCGACGAGCGACCAGCGCAGCGGCCGGGCGATCGGAATATAGGCGATATCGTCCGCCAGTGCTGCGTCCGCCTCCGCGATGCGGGCGGCGCGCAGCTCCAGCGTGGGGGCGTCGCGCGCCGCGTCGATCGCTGCCTGGGCCTCGGCGCCGCAGGGCTGGCAGGCAGTGGCGAGATACCAGCGCGCACTGTCATAAGGGGCGACTGCATCGATCAGCCGCAGATCGGCTTCGGCATCGATCGCAACCCTTTGGGTGTCGATGCCGATCCGGTGAAGCCCCGCCGCGACGATGCCATAAACCAGCGTCGATCCCGGACCCGGCGGGAGCGCGATACGGAGCACCAGTGGGCCATCATGCGCCGTACGCCAGGCGCGCACCCGGTCGGGCGGGGACATGGCATCAAGGACAGGTGCAACCCACCCCGGCGCTGGCGCCGATGCCGAATCGAGCCGATCGGGCAGGAGCTGCGCGGTCGGAGCCCAGCCCGTGGCAAAGGTGCCGACGATCGCCTGCCGGTCGATCGAGCGGGCGACCAGCGAACGATTGGCTGCCTCGGCGAGGAAACCGTCACGATTGGCGATGGCGAGACCGAACAGGCCGGCCGCCGGATCGAGGCGCTGGTTCGCCGGTGCGATCTCGGCGTTGGCGATCAGCGGCCAGTCGGCAAAAGTGCCGCCGGTGACCAGATCGGACTCATGCGCCGCGAACCGCAGAAGGGCGCGCGAGGCACGTTCGCCGATCAGGCGGACATTCTGTTCGGGTCCGGGCTCGGCCGCGTCGTCGTCGGGCGAGCGGGCCGGATCGAAGGCCGGGCGCAGCATTACGCCGTCGCGATAGGTTTGGGTGACGCGGAATGGCCCACTGCCACCGGGCGGGCGGGTGCGGAACAGCGCAAGCTCGGGCTGGGCGAACAGCTTCAGAAGGTCAGGACGCGGGCGCTTCAGCCGCACCTCGATGACCTGCGGCGTCATTTCGACGATCTCGTCGATTGCGCTGAGAAAGGGCATGATCGGATTGCGTGAGCGCGCGGCAATCTGACGGCGCAGGATCGACACCACCTCCTGCGCGTCGACCGGTCGGCCGTCGCTCCATTCGGCCTCGCGAAGACGGAAAATATAGCTCATGCCGTCGTCGATGACGATCCAGCGCTCTGCAATTCCTGGCTCGATCTGTCCTGCGGCGTCGAAACGCACCAGGCCCTGGGCGGTGGAATCCAGCAACAGTCGGGCTCCGATGCCGAGCGGCCCCTGCGACGAGTCGGCGAGCGCGGGCACGCCACCGATTGCGCTGACCACCACCGGGCCAGCATCGGATCGTCGGCCGCAGCTCGTCAGCAGGAGCATGGCCAGGAGCAACACGCGGCCCTTCATCGCGTTTCCCGATACAACAGGCGGCTGGGATGGATATTCATCGCATTATCCTGCCATCCCCGGACGCCCGGCGCCACCAGTGACCGGCTGACATAATGATAGATCGGCAGGATCGGGGCGGCACGCAGCAGTCGTTCCTCCGCCGCCTGAAGCAGCGCGGTGCGTGCGGTCGGCTCTGCGGTGGCGAGTGCCCGAGTGACCAGGCGGTCATATTCCGGATCGGCGAAGCCTGAATAATTGACCGCACCCGCGCCGCTCAGATGCACCGCAAGGAAATTCTCCGGCCGCGGAACATCGGCGATCCACCCCGAACGGGCGAGCTGGAAGTCACCCAGCCGTAAGGCCGCGAAATGCAGTGCCGCCTCGCTGTTGAGCAGCCGCGCCTCGACGCCATATGGTCGCCACATCGCCGCCAGCGCCACCGCGATCCGCCGATGATCGCCGCCGCTGTTGAACCGTATGTCGAAGACGAGGGGATGCCGGGGGCCATAGCCGGCCGCGCCGAGCAGGCGCCGGATCTCAGCCGGGCGGTCGGGTTTCGCGAAAACCTCCGGATCGCGCCCGCCGAGGATCGGTGGGACCAGGCCGCGCGCGCCCGTCTCGCCGGTGCCCATCAGTCGGGTCGCGATCCAGGCCCGGTCGACCGCCATCGACAGCGCGCGGCGAATGCGAACATCGTCGAACGGCGGTTTCCGTGTGTTGAAGGCGAAATAATATGTGCCGGCATAAGGCGCGATCCGGGCCGCGCCAGGAAGATGTTTGCGTACCCATTCGAGCCGGCTGCCCGGAATGTCGCTGACGGTATCCGCTTCACGCCCTCGGAACCGTCGCAGCGCCGCCAGCTTGTCCTCGGCCGGCTGCCAGACGATGATCGGGGTTGGGGCAGGGCGGTTGTGCCACGCCGGATTGCGTGAAAGGGTCAGCCGGTCGCCGAGCCGCCAGTCGGTCAGCCGATAGGCGCCCGAGGTGACGAGCGGGCGGTCACTTGTCCAGCGGTCCCCTACGGCAGCGATCCGGTGGATCGGCAGTGCTGCAAGAGCCGGCTGGGCGAGCAACTCCGCAAGCCAGGGCAAGGGGCGGCGCAGCGTCACGGTGACGGTCGCCGGGCCGTCCGCCAGGATGTTGTCGATGCCTTCGAACAGCTTGGCATTGGGCGCCATGGTCTTCGGATCGCGCAGCCGCGCGAAGCCTTGTGCAAAGGTGGCAGCGGTGATCGGCGTGCCGTCCGAGAAGCGCAGGCCCGGCCGAAGCGTGAAGCGGCAGGAGAGGTTGTCCGGAGTGCAGCGCACGGCGCCCGCCAGGCCCAACTCGGCCCGTCCATCGCCGCCATGCCGCATCAACCCCTCGAACTGGTCCTCTGCGACACGAAGCGAGGTTAGGTCGGAGATTTTCTGCGGATCGAGATTCTTCACCTCGTCGTCGGACAGCCTGACCAGTCCGGTATGCGCGCTGCCTTCCTGACGCTTGCTGCAACCACCGGCGAGCAGTGTCAGAATCGCGGCGCAGGCAACCATGCCGAGGGGGCGGAGCTCGATGAGGGAGGGGGCGGCCACAGCCGTTCCTACCGCCTTGTCGGCGGGCCTGCCACCTACGCGTGACAGGTGCCGGAAAAGGGAAAACAATAGTCGACGCCGCCGAATTCGATCAGCGAATCCTGGTGGAATCCATCGCGATCATTGTCAGGTGTCAGGATGAGTGTGCGTATTTTTCCTGATACTAGTGCGAGGGGCGGCCTGGCTGAATTTCGCATCTGTTCTATCGGTGAAAATTATCCGGCCGATATCGATCTATTATTGATAATAAGGGCGGCATCTCCTGAATCGTCAATATAATTCGACCGTACTTGCCAATAATGAAGTAATATTGTCGAATATTTATTGTGCGGGGTGCGTACAAATTTGCCGTTACCCCGTAAAATTCGGCAAACGATAGATTCTTCATAGACAAGTTGGAGCCATCCGGCACATATAGCGTTACGGATTAGAATAGTTGCTCCCACCGAAAGTATGAAAGCCGTGTTGCAAGGTACAGTGCAAGTGCCGCAGGATGCTGCGCGCCCTCAAGACCCGATTTCTTCGACATCTCGCCCATCCTTGCGTGTCCTGCTCGACCGGACGGCGGTGCTCCTGCTCGGTACCGCGGTCGGGGCGGCGATCGGCTGGGCGTTCCAGGTGGGGAGCAGCGCGTCCGCAGCGGCGGCACCGTCGCCACGGACAGTCCTTTCCCGGCCGATTCCCGTCTCAGTCCAGGCGGAGGATACTCTCATCCGCCAATATGCCACGCCCTTTCAGCAGCTCGTGAAGACGGTCGCCACCGGCAACCGCATCAAGGTCGGCGTGTTTGGCGACAGCTTCGGCGACGGCGTGTGGTGGGGCCTCGCACAACAGCTGCCGAACAAGGCGGGCTATGACGTCGTCAAATATAGTCAGCCCGCCACTGGCTTCACGCGATACAAAAGCCTTAATCTGGAAAGCCACGCCGCCGAACAGCTCGGCGATGCGTCGCTCGACATCGCGATCATCTCGTTCGGTGCCAATGACGCACAGGGCATCATCACGCCGCAGGGCAAATACGCCAAGTTCATGGGGCCGCTTTGGCAGCAGGAAGTCGGCGGGCGCCTCGACCGTTATGTCGCGCTGATGCGCCGCCACCATGCGATGGTCTATTGGGTCGGCCTGCCGCGCATCGGCAAGGAATCGCTCGACGCCGATGTCATGGCGATCAACGACTTTTATGCCGAGCGGATGGGGAAGCTCGGCGTGCCGTTCATCGATACTCGCCCGGTCGCCTCCGATGCGCAGGGCAATTTCGCGACCTGGTTGAACGATCCAAAGACGGGCAAGCGCACCCTGATCCGTGCGGCCGACGGCGTTCACATGTCGATGACCGGCTATCTGTGGATCACCCATGGGCTAGCCGGCCGCATTCGCAACTATGCCGACGCCGCGCGCAGCGTCGCCGGCAGGCCCGCCACCGGGGGTGGGGAAGGTGCGAAGTGAGGCTCGCCTTGCTGACACTGGCGGCGCTCTCCGCCCCCGCCGACGCGTCGAACTGTGCCGGGTCGTTGTGCGGCCCTGAGGCGCTGGCACCCTATTTCGCCCGGCTTGAGGCCGCGCGCGACACAAAGGGGGACGAGCCAATCCATATCCTGCAGATCGGCGACAGTCACACCGCCGGTGACGGGGTGACGGGTGCCTGGCGCGACCTGCTCCAGGCACGGTTCGGCGCCGGAGGCAGGGGCGTGTTGCCGCCCGGGCGGCCATATGACGGGTATATCACGCGGGGCATGACAGCTGCGATGTCGACGGGCTGGGCCATAGGCGCAACCTTCGGCAAGGGCGCGGTCGCGCCGCGGCCGCTGCTTGGCCTGTCGGGCTTCAGTATGACCGCGATGCGTCCCGGGGCAAGTATGACGCTGAACGCGGCGGCGGGCATGGCGTTCGACCGGTTCCTGCTCTGTGCTGTCGGCGGGCCTGATGTTGGAGGCGTCATCGTCCGCTTTGACGGGCGGGATCGGGACCGGCTGGATTTCAACGCTGCGTCCCAACGGCCGATCTGCCGCACGATCCGCTCCGCCACGTTGCATTCCTCGGTCGAGATCGCTGCCGAACGCCGTTCGCTCACCATAACGTCCTGGGCGACCTTTCGGGACGCAGGCGGCATCGCCCTGTCCAATCTCGGCGTCGTGGGGTCACAACTGGCGCATTTCGCGCGGACCGACGATGCCGTCGTCGCTGAGGAACTCAAGGCCTACAAACCCGACCTGATCGTGCTCGCTTTCGGCACCAACGAAGGGTTTGCCCCGCATTTCGACCCAGTCGTGTTCGAAGCGGTGCTGCGCTCTCAGATCACCCGGCTACGCTCGCTTTCCGGCGACGTCCCGATGCTGTTGCTCGGTGCGCCCGACTCGCTTAGCCGTCAGCCCGCGCTTCGCACCAACGCGCCCGGTGCCCTGGTCGAGTGCGAGACGGCCGGCGCCCGGCCGGCCTTGTTCGCGCCGCCCGCCTCTGCAGCCGTGCGCGATATCCAGCGCCGCGTCTCAGACGAACTCGGCCTGGCCTTCTGGGACTGGCAGGCCCGCATGGGCGGCTCCTGCGCAGCTCGTGACTGGGTCCAGCGCGATCTGCCGCTGATGCGCGGCGACTATGTCCATTTCAACACCGCGGGCGGACTGGAGATCGCACGGCGCCTCCAGGCCGACCTCGACAGGGGAGCCGCTCACGCGGAATAACCATGCTGTTTCCGACGCTCACCTTCGGCGTTTTTTTTCTTGTCGTTTTCACCCTGGTCTGGTCGGTGCGCTCCAACGAGTGGCGCAAGATCCTGCTGCTCGTGGCGAGCTGGGTCTTTTACGGCGCATGGGACTGGCGGTTCGTGCCGCTGCTGATCTTCTCCGCGCTGATGAACTGGGCGGTCGCGGCCGGCCTGGCGAACGATCGCTTCGTCGACCGGCGCAAGCTGTTGCTGCTCTGCGGCGTCGCGGCCAATCTGATCATCCTCGGCTTCTTCAAATATTTCGACTTCTTCACCGAGCAGGTCGGGGCGACGCTGGCTGCGATCGGGTTCGAACGCGACCTGCCGATGCTCAGGGTGATCCTGCCGATCGGCGTCTCCTTCTTCACCTTCCAGGGCATCAGCTATGTCGTCGACGTCTATCGTCGACGCGTCCAGCCGGCGGCGCTGCTCGACATATTGCTGCTGATGTCCTTTTTCCCGCACCTCGTCGCCGGGCCGATCGTCCGAGCGGCGGATCTGGTGCCGCAGTTCCAAACGCGCCCGAAGCTCGACCGGTCGATGGTATCGATGGCGTTGCTGCTGATCGTGTGGGGGCTGTTCAAGAAGACCGTCATTGCCTCCGAACTCGCGGTCAGTTTTGTCGATCCGGTATTCGCCGATCCGGCCTCGCACTCGGCGCTCGATCTAGTCTTCGCCGCCTATGGCTATGCCGTGCAGATCTATTGCGACTTCTCCGCCTATACCGACATGGCAATCGGGCTGGCGGCGCTGCTTGGTTATCGCTTCCCGCGGAATTTCGACCAGCCTTACCGCGCGACCTCGTTGCAGGAATTCTGGCGCCGTTGGCACATCACCCTGTCGCAATGGCTGCGCGACTATCTCTATATCGAGGCGCTTGGCGGCAGTCGCGGCGGCAAGATCGCCACCTATCGCAACCTGATGCTGACCATGCTGCTCGGCGGCCTGTGGCACGGTGCCAGCTGGACCTTCGTCATTTGGGGCGGCCTGCACGGCGGCGCGCTGGCGGTGGAACGCTTCTGGGCCGACTATGCGCCGAAGTCGTGGCCGCCGCTGCCGGTCTGGGCGAGACTGCTGCTCACCTTCCATGTCGTCCTGCTCGGCTGGATCTTCTTCCGAGCTGCGAGTTTCGACGACGCCATGGCCTATCTGGGCGGTATGCGCGATCCGTTCGATGGCCCGGCCGGCCTTACGGCCTCGCCACTGATCGTGCTGTTGATCGGTTTCGGGCTCGCCATCCATGCCATGCCGACACGCTGGATGGCGGGCGCGGCGATCCGCATCCGTACTTTCCCTGCGCCTCTGGTGGGTGTCGGCCTGGCCGCCCTGATCCTCGTTATCGACGCGATGCGTTTCGAAGGCGTCGCCCCGTTCATCTATTACCGCTTCTAGGAGGACCGCATGAAAGGCATGTCCGAATTCCCTGTGGACTTGCCCGGCCCGTCCGGACAGGAGCACGCCCTGCGCTGGACTGCGATCACCATCGCGGTGGCGACGCTGTCGCTGGCGCTGACCAACGCGAATTCGATTACCAGCTGGGGCGCCGAGCAGACACCGGGTCCGCGCGTGGCGCAGTTGCTCGACCGGGCGGACCGCTGGCGCGAAACCACCGACCGCGCAGGGCTGGGCACCGCGCGCGCGGCGATGCACCGGCTGTGGAAGAAGATGGAGGAGGCTGAATGGCCGGGCGATCATGCCAGGAGCCAGGGGGCGGGATAGTCATTGTCGAGCGCGTCACGCGCAACACGCCATGCAGGATGCCCTGTTGTAGGCCGCGAGGCAGGCGGCATAGATGCGGGGGTTAAGGGTTGGGCGGTGGTTACTCCCATGACTTTTCTCCGTGGGTTTGGGTTTCAGTTGCGATCTGAGACCCTGCCTATGCGGCGAGCATCGGGGGACAAGCGGAGAAAGCGACTTTGCGGGGAACCGGCTGCGCGAGCGAAGCGAGGAAGCTGGGCGAAAGGCGCTTCGTAGCGCGCTGGGGCGAGAATTGAAGGGCGGCCGAACGGTCGCCCTTTTTCGAAGCAGCTTTTGGGGGCGTGACGCGACGTTTGCTGCAATCCACTCCGGTGCCTGTTTTCCTCGCCCGCTAAAATGGAGGCTTGATTTACTCACCCGGGACGAGCGCAATCAGGCTACGGTTCAGGGAGAGCGTTCTAGGGCGGTACGGCGTTCGTCGGCGTGCGTCCGCAGTAAATAAACTCAATATAATCATGTGCTTGTGGTGCGGACGGCGGGACTCGAAAACGCTCTAGCGGGCTTGGAGGGGAATTAGGGGGCAAAGTGCGACGGATTACCGATAATACATGTCTCCTAGTTACCCTAGAGGCCCCTAATTTGGCCACGCTTTTGGCCACGGCGTCACGGCGTATTGTGCATGGGGCGCCACACCTTCGGTCGCCGGCGCGTCAGGGATTCTCAGGCCGGCGCGGCCTTGAGGCGGGCGATGAGATATGCCGCCGAGTCATCATCGGTGCGGTTTTCATACGCGCAAGCTGTCAGCATCCTCGAGCGTCTGCAATCCACCATCTCGGCCAAGGAACAAACCTCCGAGACATCTGCCTTTCTGGCGAAAACTGCCATTCCCGACCCGTCTGCCAACTACCGAAGCGGCCTTCACCGGATGGCTACTTGCTATGTCACTGTCTGGCGCGATTTATCGACTCGGCCTCGGATCCGGACATCGATGTGTATAAGGTCGCTTCGGGCACTTTGCTGACGCTGCGTTCCTGTCCGGCAAAGAAGATCCGCCACGTCTGCTACCCCCCATCGGCGCAGGGTGCGAGCTGGGCTCAATCGTCCCATTACCCTCGAAGGGGCCGTCTACCCTTTCTGAAAAGATTTGCTCGTGGTTCGTACTGCCCCGTGGACCAGGGGCTCGAACGTGCCGCAGAAGCACTCCCGAAGGTCCTTCTTCTGAACCTTGCCCATTGCGTTCTTCGGCAACTCGTCAACGAACAAGATGCGCCGCGGCTGCTTGAATCGGGCGAGCCTGTCCGAAAGATCCTGTAGGATGACCGTCTCGTCCATTGCACTCGGATCACTGGGTACTACCACTGCGATAACGCCCTCGCCCAAGTCAGGATGGGGAACCCCGACAACGGCCGCCTCGCGCACTGGACCAAGCTCCTCGAGGGCGGTCTCCACTTCAGCCGGATAGACATTGAACCCGCCGGAGATGATCAGGTCCTTTGCTCGTCCGACAATGAAAACATATCGATTCTCGTCTATGTAGCCAAGGTCGCCCGAGACGAAATAGCCTTCGTGAAACTCTGCCATCGTCTTGTCCGGCAGTTTCCAGTATCCCAGGAACACATTCGGCCCGGCAATTTCGATGTTGCCGACGTCGCCTTGCGGGAGTTCTGCGCCGGACTGTGGATCGGTGATCCGGATTCTGATCCCAGGCAGCGCGGACCCGACCGAACCAGGCACACGCGTCCCGTCATACGGGTTAGACGTATTCATGTTGGTCTCGGTCATCCCGTAGCGCTCCAGGATCGCATGGCCCGTGCGGTTCGCGAACTCCCGATGAACTTCCGCAGACAGCGGAGCGGAGCCCGAGACGAACAACCGGACGTTTGTGACGAGTTCCTGATCAAGGCGCTCGTCGGCCAGGAGCCTGATGTAGAAGGTGGGAACGCCCATCATGACCGTTGCCGTCGACAGCGCGTCAATCACGGCGTCCGGCTCGAAACGAGGGAGAAGGATCATCGACGCGCCGGCCGCGATCGTCACATTCGTGGCGACGAAGAGGCCGTGCGTGTGGAAGACGGGGAGCGCGTGGAGCAGGACGTCCTCTCGCGAGAAGCGCCACGCTTCTCGCAAAGTCATTGCGTTCGAGACTAAATTCTCGTGGGTGAGCATGGCGCCTTTCGACTTTCCGGTCGTGCCGGAGGTGTACAGGATCGCTGCAAGGTCGTTTGCGCCGCGCTCGACCGTTTCGAATCTGTCTTCTGCGACGGACGCAAGATCAGCGAGGCTACCGTCCCCGGTCGCGCCGAGCGTCTGGACATCGGAGACTCCGATCCTGCGCGCCAAAGGTGCGAGGGCCTCGATTTTGCTGGGATCGCAGACAAGGAGCGCAGGCTCGGCATCGCTCAGAAAGTGCTCGAGTTCGGAGGCGGTGTACGCAGGATTGAGCGGCAGGAAGACCGCACCGCACCGTATCGTGCCAAGGTAGAGCATCAGAAAATCGATGCTCTTCTCGGCCTGAACCGCGACCCTGGCGCCGGGCGTCACGCCGCGGGTACGCAAGGCGTTGGCGAAGCGTGCTGACCGTTTCTCGACGTCTGCATAGCTGACCGTTCTGCCGTCATGGAGGCGGGCGAAGATCGCGGCCGGCTCGGTGCTGCCCTTGATTGAGAGTGCGGCGTAGAGGTTGCTCAAGCTCGGGGTTCCCTTGATACTGGTGCGAAGCGGTCGACGAGACGGCGGAACGGCGCACCCAGAGCGAGCGTGTTGCGGTGCGCATACTCTTCATGATTTTCCTCGAGCCGATCGAGATCGTAGAGATAGTTCACCATCAGGCCGCCACTCTTGCGGATGCCGTTGACTGTGATGTCCGCGCGCCAATTCAGGCGCTCCAGACGGGCGCCATTGCCCAGATGGAACCGTGCGACAGGATCAGCGGGTTCACCCCTGCTCGTCTTTGCATCGACCATGTAGGCGGTCGCGGCAGCCTCCATGTCCCGGCGCAATTCATCGCCTGTCTCGTCACTGATGATCTGTTCCGCGGCCGCAGCGATCCGCCCCTCAAGGGAGGGCGCCGCTCCAGCGATGTGGTCGCGAAACCCGGGCATCGGTGAGAGTGTCGCAAAGGTTGTCAATTCGGGATGGTCCCGCTTCAGGTCGTTCGCGACCTGCTTGATCAGGAAGTGTCCGAACGAGATGCCACGCAGACCGGACTGGCAATTACTGATGGAGTAGAAGATCGCGGTTGTCGCATTTCTCGGATCGACGATGTCGCGATCTGCGGACAGAATGTCCTGAACAGAGGTTGAAACCTCCTGCGTCAGCGCGACCTCCACGAAGATCAGCGGCTCGTCCGCGAGCGCGGGATGAAAGAAGGCGTAGCAACGCCGATCCGGCGGATCCAGTCGCCGCCTTAGTTCGTCCCAGTCGCCGATGTCATGAACGGCCTCGTAGAGTATGAGGCGCTCGAGCACCGCCGCTGGCGTTGACCAGTCCAGGCGCCGCATCGCGAGGAAGCCGCGATTGAACCAGCTCTGGAGGAGGTGCGAAAGGTCAGCATCAACGCGAGACAGACGTGACTTGTCTGTCGCTGCGGCGCGCAGCAAATCCTGGCGCATCCTCACCAGGCTGCTCGTGCCGTCAGGAGCAAGGTTCAGGCGGCGAAACAGCTCCTGACGCGGCGCTTCGACTGCTTCGGCCAGCCCGGGAAGGCAATGAGCGCCCTCGGCTCTGTATCTCTCCCAAGCCCGCAAGATTACCGACGGCTCGGGGTCGTAATGCTCCGCCAGATGAACGAAGAAGTCGGCGCGTTCGGAGATGCTCGCGAGACGGTACGCTGACAGGAGATCGGCTGCGAGTGCTACCCCTGATGCTTCGCCGCGACTGGAACACAGTGCCCCGGCCAGCCGCTTGAGACGCTCGAGGGTTCCGTCTGCGTCGCCCGACAACGCCTGGGATACGATACCGTAGCGGCGAGCAAGCTCCCTGCCTCTTCTGGAGAAGCCCTGCAGCAGGCGGGCGAGCGTGGGCATGCCCTCGACGGGGCCGCGCGCACGAGGCTGGGGTTTCGCCGACACGCGAGGATCGCCGATGGTGGGCGACCCGCTTGAGCGGCCCATGTCGCGTTTCGCCGCGCCCCTCAGCAAGCTCAATTCCGTAGCGGGTTTTCTCACCACTGCATCCCTCTCGCTCCTGATTCTCCGTTATTGTATTCTGGGTTGCCGTTTTTTCAAGGCTGTGCATACTTGGTAAAGAAAGAGAGGATCTGATGGCGATTTACGGGACCGGGCTTCTTGCCGCCTGCACGATGTTCGGTGTCTTGCTCGGCGACCTCTTGGGCAAGGCGATCGGCGTCAAGGCGAACGTGGGCGGGGTCGGCATCGCGATGCTCCTCCTCCTCCTGGCCCGGATCATGCTGGCACGTCGTGGCGCGCTCTCTCCCGGCCTCAGGCTGGGCGTCGAGTTCTGGGGCGCGCTGTATATCCCGATCGTCGTGGCCATGGCGGCGCAGCAGAATGTGGTCGCCGCGCTGGAAGGTGGTCCAGTGGTGATCCTTGCTGGCGCGCTGACGGTTCTCCTGTGCTTCGCCATGGTAGGTATCGTCGGCAGGTTCGGAGGGCCGGCGGAGTCGATGGACGAGCTCGAGGCGAGAAGCGCCGTCGTTCGAGAGGCGCCGCCGGTCGCCACCGGCCGTCCGAATTGAGCGCGGAGATGGCTTTCCTCGACAAGGCGTTTGCCGCCAATGGCCTTGTGGCGGCGTTCGCTCTCGTGGCTGTCACCATGCTCTTCGCCGAGTTCATCTCCCGGAGACTCACAAGGGGAAGGGTCCACGCTTCCGCCATAGCCATCGTACTCGGGCTGGCTGCCGCGCTTGCCGTTGGTCTGCGGACGGGGGGAGCAAAAGGGGTCGCGGATTTGCCGGCACTGGCCGGCATCGGACTGCTGGGTGGTGCGATGCTGCGGGATTTCGCCATCGTGGCGACCGCTTTCGAGGTGGATGTGAGCCAAGCCCGTCGGGCGGGGTTGATCGGGTTTGTGTCGCTGCTGATCGGGACCGTGCTGCCGTTCGTGGTGGGCGTGGCGGTCGCGTGGTCGCTCGGCTACACGGGTGCCGTGACACTGACCACGATAGGAGCGGGGGCGATCACGTACATCGTCGGGCCGGTCACTGGCGCCGCCCTGGGCGCCACCTCGGACGTGATCGCGCTGTCCATTGCGACCGGCGTTTTCAAGGCAGTGCTCGTGATGGTCGGGACCCCCTTCGTCGCCCGGCTGATCGGCCTGGACAACCCTCGCAGCGCGATGGTCTTCGGGGGGCTGATGGGCACGGTCAGCGGAGTTTCCGCGGGTCTCGCTGCCACTGATCGGCGCCTTGTTCCTTATGGCGCGCTCACGGCCACTTTTCATACCGGTCTGGGCTGCCTGCTCGGACCGTCGTTGTTCTACTTTGCCGTGCTGGCGGTAACGGGAGGCTGAATTGTCGATCGAAGGCGAGGACATAGAGGTCCAGGATGGTGACCGGCTGCTACTTTCCGACCGGATTCGGAATGCGCTTACCGACGAGATCGCGCTGGGCACACTCCCGGCCGGGGCCCAGCTCGACGAGCAGCAACTGGCCGATCGCTTCGGTGCCTCGCGCACACCGGTCAGGGAGGCGCTGAGGCAGCTGGCGGTCACCGGCCAGGTGGAAATGCGTCCGCGACGGGGTGCCGTCGTGACGAGGATGACGCCCGAACTGATCATGGACTTGTTCGAGGCGATGGCGGAGATCGAGGCGCTCTGCGTACGCCTTGCGACCCACCGCATGACGCCGCTCGAACGCAGCTACCTTCAACGGCTGCACGACAGCTCGGAGGCGATGGTCTCTGCTGGCGACGTGGATTCGTACGATGCGTTCAATCGCGAGTTTCACAAGAGGATCTACACCGCGACCCACAATTCGTTTCTCGCGGAACAGGCACTGGCAACTCGGATGAGGCTAAGCTCCTTCCGCCGGACTCAGCTGCGCCAGGACAAGCGCATCGGCCAGTCGAGGGAAGAGCATGCCGGTATCATGAAAGCGATCGCCGAAGGCGATGGCGACAAGGCTGCACGTCGGATGCGCGCACACATGTTGAACGCCGCGAGCGCCCTCGAACGATACATCGCGGGGCACGACGCCTAATCTCTGACCGAGGCCCGGGCGGAGCAGGTCCGCGTCAGCCGACTTCTGAAGCCTTTTGGCGCCGTGCACGCGCGCACGCTCCGCCTAGGCACCACACCTTCGACCGAGACGATGATGAATAGGAGGCAGCGAACTCGCGGCTTGCGGATGCAGGCGCCGTTGCGCCGCGACCGCCTTTCCGTCCCGTCCTTCCCTAATGGCGAGAGTCGCCCCGTCGCATTCGCGCACAGGCCTCCAGCCTCGGTAAGACCGCGATGTCCTTAAGGGTTCATCGGTGCTGGTAAGATGTACGCTGCCACCGCTTACGGTGGTGACTTGTATGCCGGGTTCGTTGACAATCCCGCGCTATGGATACGAAATGGCGCATTTCTGCCGTTTTTGCGTACCCGCCGCCGTGCCACGGTTATTGCGCGACCCGGACCATTGTGACAGTTTCGTTCCAACAACCGCTTAGACGTGAAGCACACGTCGACACCCTTGTCAGTCGAGCGATCGGCGACTGGGCCTGGGAGAGAGGCGGACCTGTCGCCCCGTGCCATCAGGGCGCGGTCAAAGGACCGGGTGGCGCAAGATGTCGCGGCCTGGGGCGCAAGGGCTGGCGTGCGTCGTGCCCGCCCGTCTCGAATTGTTCGACGAAGCTCCGAGGCGTCAAGCCTCGGCACCTTGATGTTTATCTTACACGAGAGGGGGACCAATGCGCTATCCAGGGAAGATCAGGTTCGTATCATGCGTCGCGATGGCCTGCCATCTCGCATCCGGTGCGGCGGCCGCCGCGCCGCGGGACGCCTCGGTCAAGTCCACCGACACCTCCGAGGGGGCGGACAGCAAGGAGGCACCGACGGACGACATCGTCGTCACCGCCACCCGCAAGGAGGAGCGGCTGAGCAAGGTCCCGATCAGCGTGTCGGCATTCTCGCAGGCGACACTGGACCAGCGCAGCGTCAAGGCAATTGACGATGTGGTGAGGCTGACGCCTGGGCTGAGCCTGACACGTACTGCATACGGCAATGGATCCGGCAACACGATCGCCATCCGCGGCATTGCTTCCGGCGTAGGGGCTTCGACGACCGGCATCTATGTTGACGATACACCCATTCAGGTGCGTCAGTTGGGCTTCACGGCAGCGAACGCCTATCCGCAGATCTTCGACCTGGACCGTGTCGAAGTGCTGCGCGGACCTCAAGGAACGCTGTTCGGCGCCGGCGCTCAGGGCGGTACGGTACGCTTCATCACGCCGGCCCCGAGCCTCTCGAGCACGCGGATCTACGGTCGAAGTGAGATTGCCTTCACTCAGGATGGTTCGCCCAGCTACGAGGCCGGGGCCGCGATCGGCACCCCCATCATCAAGGACATGCTCGGTATCCGGGTGAGCGGCTTCTATCGGCGCGACGGCGGATGGGTCGACTGGAAGCCATATTTCTCGACCGGCGGCTCCGAGAAGAACGCCAATCATCAGGAAGCCATGGTCGGACGTGCGGCGCTGACGTTCGCTCCCACCGACGCAATCAAAATTACTCCGGCCATCTTCCTGCAGCGCACCAAGGTCAACGACACGGTCGCTTACTGGGAGTCGACAAGCAATCCCGCCGAGGGCCGTTTCGTCAACTCGAACCGGAACCAGCAGCCGAGCGACGACAAGATGTATCTGCCGTCGCTGAACGTGGAGTTCGGGCTTGGCCCCGTCACCCTCTCCTCGGTTACGTCATTCTTTCACCGCGACTATACGACCACCTTCGACTACACCGAATACCGTTCGGGCGTGTACACCGGTAACGGCCTGCCGCCTTTCCCCGAATTCAACTCCATCAGCTACTTTGGCAACAGCCAGCGCAACTTCAATCAGGAGGTGAAGCTGCAGGCCGATGTGGGACCGCTGAAGCTTCTGATGGGTGGCTTCTACAGCAACAACCGCCAGCGTGCGGTGCAGAGCGTCTACGACCCCACTTTCGCGCGCCTGATCCAGCAGGTCTATGGCGTCACGATCGAGCGACGCTTCGGCACCGGCCTGTTGCCGGGAGACATTTCGGGCATCACGGACATCGCGGGTCGCGACACCCAACTGGCGGGGTTTGGCCAGGTCGATCTGACGATCGCGGAGCGCCTCACATTGACCGCAGGGGTACGCCTGTCGCACCTTAAATACGACTATACCTCGGTTCAGCGCGGGCCTATTTACGGGGGGACCGTCTCGACGGCGGGTTCAGCGGAATCGAACCCCGTGACGCCAAAGTTCGCGGTGAACTACGAGACGGGGGGCGGATCGATCTTCTATGCCTCTGCATCCAAGGGTTTCCGCATCGGCGGAGCGCAGGCGCCGATCAAGGCGGTCTCCTGCGCCGCGGATCTGGGGCTGCTCGGCCGAACCACGTCGCCGGAAACCTTCTCGCCTGATTCGACATGGGATTACGAGGTCGGCGCCAAGGGCCACGCGCTCGGAAACACGCTTCAGTTCGACGTCAACGTCTACCAGATCAAGTGGACCAACATTCAGACGTCGTTCTATCTTCCCCGCTGCGGCTTGAGTTACGTCGACAACGCCGGCAGCGCGACCGCCGAAGGCATCGACCTGAGCGTCCAGGCCCGGCCGGCGCCGAATTTCACGGTTGGACTCAATCTCGGCCTGGTCAATGCCCGCTTCGAGGACACCCTGCGGGTCAACACCATCAACCTCGTGACAAAGGGTGACAAGCTGCCAGTCTCGCCGCTCACGGCGAGCATCAACGCGCGCTATGATCTTCCGGAGGGCAATCTTCCGCTGTACATCCGTGGTGACTATAATTTCCGGTCGGCGATCCGGAACATCAGCAACAAAAACCCGCTGAACTACAACTATAACGCGCGTACTCGGGCGCCGCAGGAGGAGAACGGTGCCGCCATCCGTGTTGGCGGCAATTTCGGAAACCTCGATGCGTCACTGTTCGTGACCAATCTCTTCAACGAGCATCCGCTGCTCAACGAATACAATCAGACCCGCACCGACCCTCTCCTGATGGCGATCACCAATCGACCAAGGACGATCGGCCTGACCTTGGCGTACAGGCAGTGATCCAGAGCCACCGCAGCCTCTCTCTCGCCGCACTATAAGGAGCAAGACGTGTCGAACCACACCAACGGGATGGTCGCGGGGCAGACCATCGTCTCGAGCGGACATCGTCTCGGTCGCGATCACAAGCACCCGGCCGTTGCGGGGAGGATCGCCGGCCTGGTCGCGATCGGCTCGTTCCTCTGCTCGTGCATGGTGGTGGCGGCCGACGTGAAGCTGCCTTCGGGCAACGTGCTTTTCTGGAAGCCCGAGCAGCGGCCGGCCGGGTTCCGCAATATGGAAAGGATCTTCCCGACGGCGACGGTGAAGGCCGGCGGCAAGGTGTTTCCGCTCGCTCCGGCGGTGGGGCCGGCGTTCGACGTGCGGTTTACCGACCGGGGCCGGACACTGACCACTGATGGCTTCATGAAGGCCAACAACGTCGCGGGCATCCTCATCATCAAGGATGGAAAGATCCTGACCGAGAAATACGGTCTCGGGCTCACCCGCAACGGACGTTGGACCTCGTTCTCGGTGGCCAAGTCGGTGACCTCTACCCTAGTCGGGGCGGCGATCAGGGATGGCTACATGAAGAGTGTGGACGACCCGATCACGCGCTACGTCCCTCGACTCAGTGGAAGCGCCTATGACGGCGCCACGATCCGTGACCTCCTGACGATGAGCTCCGGCGTTCGCTGGAACGAGGACTATGCAGATCCCTCGTCCGATGCCGCCAAGCTCAAGGCGTTCGATCATGATTCAGAGTTCGACGTCGTCGACTATATGTCCCGTCTTCCGCGCGAGACAAAACCAGGGGCGACGTTCCACTACCGGACGGGCGACTCCCATCTGCTCGGAATCGCGGTGGCGAACGCCACGGGACGCCCGCTCTCCACCTACCTGTCGGAGAAGATTTGGAAACCGTTCGGCATGCAGGCCGATGCCTATTGGGTGACAAGCAAAAAGGTTGTGCTTGGCGGCTCCTATCTCAGCATGACGCTCCGGGACTTTGGTCGGTTCGGGGTTTTCACGCTTAACGGAGGCAGGGCTGCGGGACGCGATGTCCTGCCGGCCGGCTGGACAGCAGAGGCGTCCAAGCCGCTCTATCCGACGGGGACGCCAGGGGCGTCCTACGGATACCAGTGGTGGGTCTCCAACGATGGATCTTACCGCGCCGTTGGCATCTTCGGGCAGTCGATCAGGATCGATCCCGCCCGAAAGCTCGTGATGGTGATCCTTTCCGCGTGGCCCGAAGCCGGTGGAGCGGACCGTTACAAGCTGAACGAGGCCTATGTGAACGCGGTGAAGACAGCGGTCGACCGGCGCTACGACCGCCGCCGGAACTGATCTCTGAACTAGCCGCGTCGTTGCGGGCCGGACCGTTACGATCCTTTGCCCGTTTACCAATGGCCAGGTCGAACGGATGAACCGGGGAATCAAGGAAGCGACCGTCAAGCGCTACCATTACGACAACCGCCGCTTCCGGGTCGGCGATGGCCAGAAGCGCGCTCGTGCTATCTGGTCCCGCGCGCAGTCCAGCCTGAAGGGTGCCAGACAGCAGCGTGCCCGAAATCCAGCCAGGCCCCTCCAACAGGAGCGTTTCACCTTCGCCATAGTCCGCAAAGCGGATGGCGCGCACCTTCGCCCAACCATGGTCGAACCCGACGATCACAACCTCTGGGACGACGGTCTCTTCGCCAATGCTTCGACGCCGCGGAAGCCGCGTGAGGATGGGTGAGTTTGGCGACGGGCCCGAGCGGACATTGGTGCCGGCGGGATCGGAATCGGCGAGGTGCGCGGCGATCAGGCATCCTGCACGGCCAGTGCCGGGGGGGACGTCACTGGCCATGCTGGCGCCGCCTGCGAGAATACCGCAGGCAAGCAGCGTAACTGTAGCGAACAGTCGCATCAAGAACTCCTGCGATGCGCGTAAAGGACGGCCACCGCCACGAGGAGGAGCGCGAGCGGAAAGGCGATGGCCGCGCTCAGAAAGGCGCCTTCGATGAAGGCGGGTGCCTTCTGTTCCTCGAAGCGGAAGAGGACACGGAGAAGGACGATCACGCCAGCGCCGAGCGCAACCAGCAGCGGCAGTGTCGCCGCCGCAAACTTCAGCGGAACGCGCTGCGCGTCGTTAGCCGCCTCGAAATGGCGTGGCGGGGTCGACTGAGTGGGGCGGCGGAGCAACGCCCACAGGCCGAAGCCGCCGAGCGCCGAGCCGATCGGAAAGATGAGTATCGTCAGCCCGGACAGCATCAGGATGACGATGCGGCCCCAGGCTCCGCCGCGCAGCAGGCCGATCCCGCCCAAGAGGCTGGGGATAAACAGGAAGATGGCGAGGAAGAGGAAGATCGGGATCGCGAAGGCCAGGACAATATTGCTGAACCGCCCGGGGATCGCCCAAAAACTCGCGATCGTAACAACGCCTGCCACCACGCCAGCCAATCCCAATGCAATGAGCAGGACAGCGAGTGCCTTGACCGCGGTGTCGGCGGAATAGGGGCGCGGAGAGGCGCTGACGGGGGCAATGCCTCTCCGCGCCGAGGGGCGGTCGGACTGCATCAGTGCCAGCTCGGATTGGCGGCTAGGATCAGACCGAGGAAGAGGGCGAACAGCGCAAGCGCTATCGCGAGCAGGAGGAGGATCCCTATCGCCAGCTCGTTGCGACCTTTGGTGCGTAGTGTCCACGCCCCGAAAAGCGCCGTGATCGGCAGGGCGAGGATCGGCAGCCAGAGTGCGATCATCGCTCCCGGCTCGCCGTAGCGCATGCCTTCGACGAAGAAATAAAATCCCCATACCCCGTTGGAGAGCTCGCTCACCGCGAAGCGAACGAGGGTCGTTCGCGACCGCCACGGCGATGCCAGCGTTGATCTTCTCCGCATTGAACCCCGGCGCATCCTTCTGGCGCCTGTCGTTCTGGATGAAATAGGCAGGGCGCAGGATCGTTGCGGGCAGATCATAGGCCTCGATCATGCGCTCGACGGTCATCTTGCTCGCGAAGTGGGGGACGTCGGCATAGCCCTTGCCCTTGAACACCGAGAGATAGACGATGCCTTCAAGCCGACTTGAGGGGCAGCGTTCAGCGCGAGCATCGCCTGGGTCAGCTCGTCGGGCGCATTGGGGGCGAGCAGGAAAAGCGTGCTGACCCCGTCCAGCGCCGCACGGATGCTGTCGATGTCGGCTAGGCCGAGCTTCGCGAACGGAGCTGCATGGACGATAAGGCGATGTGGCAGGGCGGGCAGGAAGCTGTGAGGCGATGGTCGATCGACCTCGCCATGCTGGTGGCGATAGGCCTGCTGATGGGCTTCCTGGGCCCGTTTGCCTCGGAGCGCGCGCCCATCGTGGCACGCTAGTGTACTGGATAATCTGCATGGTCTCGTCGCAGTCTGATCTCACGATAGAGAGCGCTTGAAGGACGCTGTGAGCAAGGCTTTCATTGGCTACGGCAATCCCGGAAATCCGGGATCGATTAGGCGCGCCTCTGCCGGGTCGCTCGAGCGCAGATAAGCGGGTCGGCTCTTTCACCGAAAGCACGTTAGAAAAGTAAGGGACGGTACAGATTACGGTGACCAACCGTCACCGCCGCTTGGCGTTTTCGCACCTTGCTGCATTGCGGTGGTATCCACAGACTGAGCGAACAATCAGAAAATAAATTTCAGGGGAACCAGACGGCTGCGCGCCGCCAGGATCAGGGAGTTTTGCATGCGAAAAGGGTTTAATCGTTATCGTAGGGCCGTTGTCGCTGGCGCATCGCTTGCGGCGATCATGGCCTCGGCCCCGGCGCTAGGCCAGGCCTCCGTCGAACCGGACGCAAAGGAGGATGGGGCGGCCCCCGTCATTGGCGAGGATATCGTGGTCACCGCCACGAAACGGTCGGAAAGCCTCTCCAAGGTGCCGATCTCCATCGCCGCCTACTCCCAGGAAAGTCTCGATTCCCGCGGCATTCGCGACGTACGCGACGTGATCGCGCAAACGCCGGGTCTGGACATCAGCCGCCAGACCGGCGGATCCGGCAACCAGACCAGGTTCATCATCCGCGGCATCGATTCCAATGCCGGTGCGGCGACCTCGGCCGTCTATATCGACGACACGCCGATCCAGGCCCGCAACTCGTCGCTCAACTATAACGGCACCACGGTGCCCTTCATCTTCGACGTCGAACGCGTCGAGGTGTTGCGCGGCCCGCAGGGCACCCTGTTCGGCGCCAGCGCGCAGGGCGGCGCGATCCGCTTCATCACGCCGACGCCCAGCCTTACCAAGTTCAGCGCCTATGGCCGCGCGGCGGTCAACTTCGTCGACGGCGGCGGGACGGGCTATGAGGCCGGCATCGCGGTGGGCGGGCCTCTCATCAAGGACGTGCTCGGCTTCCGGGCAAGCGTCTATCATCGGTTCAATGCCGGCTGGATCGATCGTCAGAGCTGGCTCGACTCGACCGATCGCACGGAGAATGCCAACAGCGACAAGACGTTTGTCGCCCGCGGCTCGCTCCTTTTCCAGCCGACCGACTGGCTGACGATCTCGCCGAGTATCTATTATCAGGAGCTCAAGTTCCGCGATCGCCTCGATCTCTGGACCAAGTGTCCGGCGACGACCGGCTCGCCCGGCAGCGCCGGTAACCTGAACCCGTGCCCGCTCGGCGTGTCGGATCCGTCGAAGGGCAAGTTCCTCAGCTACGCCACCATCGAAGAGCCCAGCACCGACCGGTTCGTCCTGCCGGCGCTCAAGGTTGTGGGCGAGTGGGGCGCGACATCGGTCACGTCCGTGACGTCGCTGTTCCGCCGGCACGTCGTCGATCTGAACGATGCGACGTTCATCAACGCCCGCAACTATTTCGGCAACGCCTATCTCTTCCCGATCACTCCCACCATTCTTCGTACGATCGGAACCCAGAACCCGGACATCCACCAGCGCCTCTTCGCGCAGGAACTCCGCCTCGGCGGAGGTGAGGCAGACTCGCCGCTCCGGTATACCCTCGGCCTCTATTATTCGAAGAGCTCCGTCGAGACGGATCTCCCGATCAACCTCGCCAATTACCCGGACCTGTATTTATATCGTTTCGGGCGAACGCCCGCGCAGGCCGGTGTCCCTCCCATGGTCGGCGACTCGATCTATTACGGGCAGGAAAAAACGAGCGAACAGGAAATCGCGGTGTTCGCCAACGTCGATGTCAAGCTGGCCGACCGGGTCACCGCCACGCTGGCCGGGCGCTATTCGCGCAACAAGCTCGATTTCGACGTGACCGAGCGGGGCGTTTCCTATTCGCCAACGGGCATCTCGGTGAACAAGGGGCAGCAGAAATCCAACCCGTTCCTGCCCAAGGCGAGCCTGTCGTTCCAGGCAACGCCGAACTCGCTATACTATGCCACCTATGCCCAGGGCTTCCGCACGGGCGGCGTGAACAAGACGCTTCCCGACAACTGCCTGGCCGAAGCGGCGCAGATGGGTCTCAACCCCGGCACGTTCACGCCGGATCGTACGCACAGCTACGAAGTGGGCACCAAGAGCAGGTTGCTCAATGGAACCCTCAGCTATGAGGCGAGCGCCTATGTTGTGAAATGGAAGAACATTCAGCAGCAGCTTCGCCTGCAGTGCCTGTTCACGCTAGTCCAGAACACCGCCTCCGCCACCAGCAAGGGGTTCGACCTGAACGTAACGCTGCGTCCCTCGCGGCAACTTACCGTCGGATTCGGTGTCGGTTATGTCGACGCGAAATATGACAAGACGGTCCAGATCGGAACGGCTCCGCAGGTCTTGAAGGACCAGACCCTCGGCGCCACGCCGTGGTCGGTCAACACCAACATCGAATATCATTTCGACGTTGGTCAGGCCGACACCTTCATTCGCGCCCAGTATAATTTGAAGGCCGCGAACAAGGGGCTGTTCCTGTTCCAGAATTCGGCCTCGACGACCTATGATCCGACCCGTGTCTATGCGCAGGATATCCAGAGCCTGGATCTGCGCGCGGGGACGACCATCGGTCCGGTCAACCTGTCGGTCTATGCCGAGAACGTGCTCAACAACTTCGGCTATTTCGTGAACGCGCCGACCTATGTGCGCGGGCCTGTGTGGCGCGGCTCGACGGCACGGCCACGTACCATCGGCTTGCAGCTCATCGCACGGTATTGATGGCCCGGGTGGCGCAACGCGGCGGGTTGACCGCGCCGCGTTGCGCGCGTGGGCCAGATGGCCGCCGCCCCTTGACCGGTCAGACCGGGCAGGGGCGGTGATAGGTTGCCGGACAGACCGCGTTACATGAAGGAATGGCGATGCTGACGACTCTACTCCTGGCCGCTGCGCTTGCCGGTCAACCGGCTACCGTCAAAGGTGTCTGGGAGCTTGACGCCGGCGCCTCGGTCCATAATCGCGTGATCGGCGAAACCGTTTCCATCGGAGGTGACGAGCGGCACGAGAGCTACTCTGCGGTCGTCACTTTCCAGGGCAAGACCAGCGGGGCGAAGTTCGACGCCGAGATCGACGGACCGGAGGTACCGCTCTACGCGCTCGACGGCAAAGTGGTCGGCCGCGCTAGGGTCCGGAGCGTCGAGGGCGGACGAACGATCACCGAGCTGATGCCGACCCAGGGCGTCCAACGCATCATCGATCATCGGGTCTCGATCGACGGGAAGTCGATGCTGTCGCTGCTCCTCGATCGATCGGGCAATGTTCTTTCGATCCTGGTGTTCAGGCGGACGTCCTGAGGCCGCCCAAATAATCTCGACCCCTATTCCCGGGGCCTGACCGTCGCCGCCTCCCGATCGGGTAACTGGCCGAACCGGTTGACGACGAGATCGTCGATGAAGTCGATCACCGCGCGGACCGCGGGCAGGTCGCGCTGGTCGCGATGCACGCCCAGCCAATAGCTGCGCTGTTCCTCGACTCCGTCCAATATGCGCACCAGCCTTGGGTCGTGGTCGGCAATGTAGCTATGCAGCCACCCCGCGCCGACGCCGCTCACGATCGCATTATACTGCGCCGTGCTGGAGGTTGAGCGGAACACGACCCGATGACTCTCCATGCTATCGGCGACGCGCAGCTCCGGCAGGTCGATAAGATCGTCGATATAGCCGACCATCGCATGTTGCCGGAGATCGGCAACGGTCTCAGGGAGGCCCCGGCCGGCGATATAGTCATGGGACGCATAAAGGCCGAGGCGATAGTCGACGAGGCGCCGTACGAAAATCGGGCCGGCGCTCGGAAGGGTCAGGGTCACGGCAAGGTCGGCCTCGCGGTTCGCCAGATGGACGAGCTGGGACTCCGGCACGAGTTCGAGGCGCAGCATGGGGTGCGCGGCGTTCAGCTGCGACACATTCGGCGCGATCACATGCGTGCCGAACGCCTCCGGCGTGGAGAGGCGAACCGTGCCGCGGATCGCCGTGTCGGGATCGTCCAGATCGGCGGTTGCGGCAATGATTTCGGCCTCGACGCGCTCTGCGCGTGCGAGCAGCGCCTTGCCCGCCTGGGTCAGCTGGGCCCCGCGTGGCGTACGTTCGATGACACGGACGCCGAGCCCTTGCTCCAGCGCCCTGACCCGACGCGCCACCGTGGTCTGGTCCAGGCCGAGGTGACGACCGGCTTGGTTGAGTCGCCCGGCGCGCGCCACCGACAGGAACAGTCGTAGGTCGTCCCAGTTCAGTTTATGCACGGATGCAACTCCGCTCTGCGATCATGTGCATTTTTGCGCATTCGCTTCGCGCGTAGCCCATCTGGGCAACTTGATGGGAGTTTTTATGCGCATCCTCGGCAATTTCGTGGACGGGGAGCATTGTCTTCCCGAGTCCGAGCGTACGTCCCCGGTATTCGCTCCGGTCACGGGCGACATTCAGGCGGAGGTCCGTCTGTCGGACGATGCCGATCTCGGTCGCGCGGTCGCGAGCGCGAAGGCGGCCCAGGCCGCCTGGGCCGCTACCAATCCGCAACGCCGCGCCCGCGTGATGTTTCGGTTCAAGGAACTGATCGAGCAGAACATGGACGCTCTCGCCGACATGCTGGCGTCGGAACATGGCAAGGTCATCTCGGATGCCCGGGGTGATATCCAGCGCGGTCTCGATGTGGTCGAATTCGCCTGCGGCATCCCGCATCTGATCAAGGGCGAATATACCGAAGGCGCCGGCCCGGGCATCGATGTCTACTCGCTCCGCCAGCCGCTCGGCGTCGTCGCCGGCATCACCCCGTTCAATTTTCCCGCGATGATTCCCTTGTGGATGCTCGCTCCGGCGATTGCGTGCGGCAACGCCTTCATCCTGAAGCCGTCCGAGCGCGATCCTTCCGTGCCAGTGCGCCTCGCCGAGCTGCTGATCGAGGCGGGCCTGCCGCGCGGAGTCCTCAACGTGGTGCAGGGTGACAAAACCGTGGTCGACGCCATTCTCGACCATTCCGACATCAAGGCCGTCAGCTTCGTCGGATCGTCCGACATCGCGCAGTATGTCTATGCCCGTGGGGCCGCGGCCGGAAAGCGCATGCAGTGCATGGGCGGCGCGAAGAACCACGGCATCGTCATGCCCGACGCGGACATCGACCAGGCCGTCGCCGACATCATGGGCGCCGCCTATGGCTCGGCTGGGGAACGGTGCATGGCGCTTCCCGTGGTGGTGCCAGTCGGAGAGGCGACTGCGGTTGCGTTGCGCGAGGCGCTGCTCCGCGAGATCGCCAAGCTGCGCGTCGGCATATCTGCGGACCCCGACGCGCATTTCGGCCCTGTCGTCACCGCACAGCACAAGCAGCGGATCGCGGACTACATCCAGATGGCGGTGGATGAGGGCGCCGAGCTCGTCGTCGATGGGCGCGATTTCTCGCTGCAGGGCTATGAGCAGGGCTTCTTCATGGGCCCGACGCTGCTCGATCATGTCGCTGACGACCATCGCAGCTATCATGAGGAGATATTCGGCCCGGTGCTGCAGATATTGCGCGCGCGGACACTGGAAGAGGCCACCGCCTATGCCACCCGGCATCAATATGGGAATGGCGTGGCGATCTTTACCCGGAGCGGACACGCCGCGCGCGAGTTCGTGAGCCGCGTCGAAGTTGGCATGGTCGGCGTGAACGTGCCGATCCCGGTGCCGGTCTCCTACCACTCCTTCGGTGGCTGGAAGCGTTCGGGGTTCGGCGACCTCAATCAATATGGCATGGACGGCGTGCGCTTCTACACGCGGGTCAAGACGGTGACGCAGCGCTGGCCGGCGGCGGATGTGGCTGGGGAAAGCAGCTTCGTCATTCCGACCATGGCGTGATGTCCGGCGAGGCGCGCGATCGCGCGCCTCGCCTCGGCAGTCGGTTGAGCTTCTGTCACGCAGCTGCGGACACCTGGGCGCAGATCAGCTTGTACTGGAGATAGTCGTCCATCCCCAGATGTGACCCTTCCCGGCCCATGCCCGATTCCTTGATGCCGCCAAAGGGGGCGACTTCGGTGGAGATCGCGCCGGTGTTGTGGCCGACCATCCCATATTCCAGAGCTTCCGTGACACGCACGCTGCGGTCGATGTCGCGGGTGTAGAAATAGGCGGCCAACCCGGCCCGGGTATCGTTGGCCAGGTGGATGGCCTCCTGCTCGGTCTCGAAACGCACCAGCCCCGCCACCGGCCCGAATGTTTCCTCGCGGCAGATCAGGGCGTCCGACGGCACGTCGACGATCACGGTTGGGGCGAAGAACGTGCCTGGCCGGTCGAGCGGGGCGCCGCCGGTGGTCACCCGGCCGCCGCCAGCGATGGCGTCATCGACATGCGACTGCGCCTTGGCGACCGCGCGGGCGTCGATCAGCGGGCCCTGGTCGGTGGGGCCTTCCAGCCCCGGCCCGACCACGAGCGCGCCGACGCGCCTCGCCAGCCGCTCCGCGAAGCGATCGTAAATGCCTCCCTGGACCAGCAACCGGTTGGCACAGACGCATGTCTGGCCCGTATTGCGGAACTTGGAGGCGATGACGCCCTCGACGGCCGCGTCCACATCGGCATCGTCGAATATGATGAACGGGGCATTCCCACCCAGTTCCAGGGACAGCCGCTTGACCGTCGACATGCACTCGGCCGCCAGTTTCTTGCCCACCGCGGTCGACCCGGTGAAGGTGAACTTCGCCACACGCGGATCGGAGGTGAGCACTGCGCCGATCGGCGCCGCGTCGCCGACCACCACGTTGAACACGCCGGGCGGCAGGCCCGCTTCCTCTCCCAGTTTCGCCAGCGCCAGAGCCGACAGGGGGGTGAGTTCCGAAGGCTTGAGCACCATCGTGCATCCGGCGGCGAGCGCGGGGCCGGCCTTGCGGGTGATCATCGCGAGCGGAAAATTCCACGGTGTGACGGCAGCCACCACGCCGACCGGCTGGCGCAAAACGCTGAGCCGCTTGTCGGGCAGGTGCGGAGTCAGCACCTCGCCGCGTACGCGCCGCGCCTCTTCCGCAAACCATTCGAGGAAGCCGGCGGCATAGGCGACCTCGCCGCGCGCCTCGGCAAGGGGCTTGCCCTGTTCGGCGGTGAGGATGCGGGCGAGATCCTCGGCATGGGCGAGCATGAGGTCGCTCCACAGCCGCAGGATTCGCGCACGTTCCTTGGCAGGACGGGCGGACCATGGCCGGACCGCCGCCGAGGCCGCCGTGACGGCGCTCTCCGCGGCTGCGCCATCGAGATTCGCAACCTCGCCGACCATCGTCCCGTCGGCGGGATTGCGGACCGCCAGGGTCGCGTCGCCCTCCACCCAACGGCCATCGATATATCCGCCCGACCGCAAAAGCTCGGCGCGTGACAGACCCAACATTGTGGGCACGGTCATGCCGGGGCCGCCTCGTTTCCGACGTTCGCCTCGACCGCGGCCCGCGTACCGGGCACGAGCGCTGCCTCGAGCGCATCCAGCCCCTCGTCCAGGAGGGCGTCGCTCGCCGTCAGCGGCACCAGGATGCGAATGGTTTCGCCCTGTGTACCGCAGGACAGCAGGATCAGGCCCGCCTCCAGCGCCCGCGCGCGCAGCGCCTTGGCGCCCTCGCCATCGACCTTGCCTGTGGCCGCGTTCATCACATCGAACCCGATCATCGCACCATGTCCGCGCAGATTGGCGATCGGGACGGTGTCGTTGCGCTGCCCGGCTGCCGAGATCCGCTCCCGTATCCGCGCACCCATCGCGTCGGCGCGGGATAGCAGAGCCTCGTCCTCGATCACGTCGAGCACCGCCAGCGCCGCCGCGCAAGCCACCGGGGATCCGCCATAGGTTCCGCCCAGGCCGCCCGGCTCCACCGAATCCATGATCGCCGCGCGCCCAATCACTCCCGACAGGGGGAAGCCCCCGCCCAGCGACTTGGCGATGCATACCAAGTCGGGCTCGACGCCCGAATGCTCGACCCCGAACATCCGGCCGGTGCGTGCGAAGCCGGTCTGCACCTCGTCGACGATCAGCAGGATACCGTGCGCGTCACACCGTTCCCGTAGAGCCTGCAGCAGCTCCGGTGGCGCCACGTTGAACCCGCCTTCGCCCTGGATCGGTTCGATGATGATAGCGGCGACGCGGGCCGGGTCGACATCGGCGGCAAAGAGCATGTCCAGCGCGGCAAGGCTATCCTGGGTGTCGAGGCCCTTGCTCGCCGAAGGGAACGGGACGTGATGGATCTCGCCCGGGAACGGGCCGAAGCCGCGCTTGTACGGGCTCACCTTGCCCGTCATCGCCGACGCGAGGAGCGTGCGGCCATGGAAGCCGCCGGCAAAGGCGATCACGGCCGAACGGCCTGTTGCGACGCGGGCGATCTTCACCGCATTCTCGGTCGCCTCAGCCCCCGTCGTGAACAATATCGTCTTCGCCTCTCCCGAAAAGGGGGCGAGCCGGTTCAGGCGTTCCGCCAGAGCGACATAGCTTTCATAAGGGGCGACCTGAAACGCGGTATGGGTGAATCGCGCCAGCTGGTCGTGGACGGCGCTCATCACACGGGGATGCCGATGGCCGACGTTCAGCACGGCGATGCCGGCGGCGAAGTCGACAAAGCGGCGTCCCTCGACATCCCAAAGTTCGGCATTTTCGGCCCGGTCGGCGTAGATCGCGGTGGAAGAGCCGACGCCGCGCGGCACGGCCGAGCTGCGGCGCTGCGCGAGGCTGGAGTTGGTGGTCATGTAAAACGCTCCGGTATCTTGGGATTCAGGGTGTGGGAAATCAGGGGGTCGGCAGCGAGCGGTCGTAGCGGACGCTGCCGTCGAGGATGGTCATTTCGACCGGGATTTCGGACAGTTTTGCCTTGGGCGCCGTCAGTGGGTCCGCGCCCAGCACGACGAAGTCGGCGAGCTTGCCGAGTTCAATGCTGCCCCGCGACTTTTCCATGAAGTTGGCCTCGGCCGACCAGATGGTGAACATCTTGATCGCCTCCATCACGGTGACGCCTTGCTCCGGTTGGACGATCTTGCCGTATTTCGTGTCCCGGTTGACCGCCCGCTGGATCGAGAACATCGGATTGGTCGCAAAGGGCTGGGTGCCGACAGTGTCGACGCCGCCTGGTGGCCGCAGGCCGAGGTCGATCAACCGGCGCAGGGCGAAGAACTGGACGCCCGGTTCCTTGATATTGACGTCCGTCAGACGCCAGAGAAACGCGATCTGCGGTGATGGAATGACCTTGTCGGCGACCATGCGTTGCAGGCGGGCTTCGGTGCGGCTCGGATCCTGTACCAGGAAGTGACCGAAATGCTCGATACGATCGCGCGCATCGGGGCGGGGAGCCGCCTTCTGAGCCGCCTCGAACGCGGTAAGGGCCATGTCCTGTGCGCGGTCGCCGTTCGCATGGATTTCGACCTGCCAGCCTGCCTTGTGTGCGGAGACCACCTCCTGGGTGAGCTGCTCCTGCGACCGGCTGGTGCCGCCGGTGTTGTCGGCAATAAATGTGGTGCCGGAGCCGTTCCAGAACGGCTTGTAGACCGCCGCTGTCGTTCCCCACACGCCATCCAGGATGATCTTGACCGCACCTAGGCTCAGCGTGTCGTCGCCGAACCCGGTGTGCAGGCCGGTCGTGAGGAGCGCCGTGAGTTGGCTCGGCTGACGAATGAACGGGTTCATCCGGACGCGTACGGGCAATTCGCCGGCCGCTTTCAGATCCTGGTAAGCCTGATAGGTCTCGGCGCTCGACAGGTCTGAAACCGTCGTCACGCCGCGCTTGAGATAGAAGTCCACAAGGACCTTGCGCGCGGCCTCCTTTTTCTCCGCATAGGAAAATGCGGGGGTGGGGAAATCGACCTTGTAGTCGCGCACGATCATTACTTCGCCGTCGGGCGTGCGTTCAAGTCGGCCGGTCGATCCCTTGGGTGGGTCGGGGAAATTACGATCGAGCTTGAGCGCGACCGCTGCCGCGTGGTTGATCAAGTTGTCGTGCGCGCTCCAGTCCAGTCGCACAGGATTGTCGGGAAATGCAGCGTCCAGTTCGGCGCGTGTCGGCATGACCTGATTGTAGGTACCATTGCCACGTAGCCGGGCACCGGCAGGCAGTGTTTTCTGGGCCTCCTTCAACCGGGCGATGATCGCCTTGCCATCTTTTAGCGGCGGGACCTGAATGTCGATGGTATGAGCCTCGACCTCAGCCATGCCTTCGATATGCGAGTGGCTGTCGATGAAGCCCGGCAATACCGTGCGCCCCTTGAGGTCCAGCACGCGCGTATTGGGACCGATCCAGGAACCGGTGTCGTCGATCGCCACGATACGATTACCCAGGATTGCAACGGAACTCGCGATCCGGTTCGTGGGATCGACCGTGATGACCTTGGCATTCGTCAGCACCATGTCGGCGCTGCCATGGGAGGGGGCCGTTTGCGGACTGGCAGGTGCTACCGCAACTGAGAGTGCCGCGACGGCGCAGGTCGCGCCCAACATTTTTAGAGTTCGCATCTTTGGCTCCTTGCTGCATGCCTGCCGCATCCTGGATTGGTCGCTCCATGGCGCGTCAAACGGAAGGAGGAAAATAGCCGCAGGCTGGTGACGTCGTGTCAACACGAGAACCGAGGCGCACCGATCGTGGTCGACCATGATGACTGAGGCGGGTGTGCCTCAGGGTCGCGGGCCAGGCCCTTTTCATGGGCGCAAGATGCCAGGAACAACAGGGCATGCCCGCGAGATGCTTATGTATTCGTGCGGCGCGAGAGCGGGGTTTTTCTGATACCCAGCTCAATCCACTGTGATCTGGTGATTTTCAAACACCATCGCGGTCCGCGAATTCAACTTCAGTCCGGCCACCCTCTGTCGCAGCGTGTTTTCACCGAAAGGGCGAGGAGGATCTGTGACAGCCATCAAATTTAACCCCGACGAGCTATTTGCGTCGCTGGGGCAGGGGAAGCCGGTTCCGGCGCCGATCGGCTCGCCCGTGTCGGAGGTCCGCTCCACCTCTCGCACCTCGGCATCGGCCCCGGCGACGCGGTGTGGCGTGTGGGAATGCTCGCCGGGACGGTGGCGTCGCCAGGTCACCCAAGCTGAATTCTGCCACTTCCTGGAAGGGGCATGCGTCTTCGAGCCGGACGAGGGGGAGCCGCTGCATATCAAGGCAGGCGACGTTATCTATTTCCCGGAGAATAGCTCGGGGGTTTGGGACGTCCAGCAGACGAGCCGCAAGATCTTCATCCTGTTCGATGAAGGACGGCTTGCATGAGCGATCGTCAAGCCGCGGGATCTCGCGGCGAGGCCGACTACCGGCAAACCAGCTTCTGGCTGGAAACGACTCCTGACGACCTGACTCCTCGCCCCCGCGTTGACGGTAACCTGAATGTCGATGTCGCCATTCTTGGTGGCGGATTTTCAGGCTTGTGGACGGCCTATTACCTGCTGCGAGAAAATCCCTCGCTCGACGTGGTGATCGTCGAGCGCGACATCGTGGGCTACGGGGCATCGGGGCGCAATGGCGGGTGGTGCTCCCCGCGCTTCCCTGTCGATCCGAACCCGCTGATGAAGAGGTTCGGCGCGGATGTCGCCCGCCGCACAATCCTGGCACTCCAGGCATCGGTTCGCGACATCGGTGATATCGTCGAAAAGGAATCGATCGACGCGCACTATGTGCAGGGCGGTTTGCTCAGTGTCGCGATCGGCGAGCATCAACTGCCGGCTCTCAGTCGTACCCTGGACATTTACCGGAGGCTCGGTCTTGGTGACGGCAATCGCCTTCTCAGTGCCGGGGAGGCGAGGGAGCGCGTCGCGGCGAAGAACCTCGCCGGCGCGTTGAGGACTGAGGCGGGTGCATCGATTCACCCGGGCAATCTCGTGCGAGGACTCGCCCGTGCCGTCGAGCGGCTGGGCGGCAGGATCTTCGAGCAGACCGGCGTCGAACGGGTCGAGGGCGGCGAAAAGGCGCGCCTGATAACGTCTGATGGCACCATATACGCGCGCAAGGCGATCGTCGTCGCTGCGGAAGCGTATCTTCCCAGTCTTCCGAAGTTCCGGCGGCACGTGTTGCCGATGTCGTCGATGATCGTCCTAACCGAGCCACTCCCAAAAAGCGTATGGGACGAAATCGGATGGGCCGGACACGAGAGCCTGAGCTCGCAGTCTCACCTTAAAAATTATCTTACCAGGACGGCGGATGGCCGCATCCTGTACGGTAGTCGCGGCGCACTCTACACTCTTGGCTCGACGACACCGGATGTGACCGCGCAAAGCGCGCGCTTCTACGATTGGATGCGCGATAGTTTACGCGAGTGGTTTCCCGCTCTCGAAAAAGTGGGCTTTTCTCACGCATGGGGCGGCTATTTGGGTGTCCCCCGAGATTGGCTGCCAACCGTCGCCTTCGACGACACAAGCCGGATCGGGCAATTGCACGGCTATACCGGGCGTGGGGTGTCGACCAGCCACCTCGCAGGTAAACTGCTGGCGGGGCGCATCACCGGAAAGACAACGGGTCTGGAAGATCTGCCGCTGCACCGTGACCGGACCCGCTTCTGGGAGCCCGAGCCGTTACGGTGGCTCGGCGTGCGCTATGTGCAGACCGCCTTTGGTCGCATCGACCGCGCAGAAAAGTCCGGCCGCAAGGCACCATGGGACGCGACACTCGCGGAATATCTTGGCGAGCAATAGGCCCGTACATCCCTGAACGTTGCGGTCCAGCCGCTTCGCGGAGACAATATCATGCCGACCTTCCAGCGTGCGCGACGCCTGAACTCCCGGCGGCCCGAGGTTGTCGCCCTGGCGTGTTCGAGTCTTGCACTGCTTGGCGCGATGGGCCTCCAGGCCAGGACTTCCCGTGTCGGAGACGGGGGCGCTGGCGCCACCGACGCCACATGGACCATGACGGGCAGAACCTATGACGAGCAGCGTTTCAGCCCGCTCACCCAGATCAATGAGGGAAATGTCGGTAAGGTCGGACTAGCCTGGTACGCGGACTTCGACCTGTCGCGCGGCGAGGAGGCGACACCTCTCGTGCTGGACAGCGTGCTCTACGTCTCGACCGCCTGGAGCATGGTCAGGGCGTTCGATGCGGCGACCGGCAAGCCGCTTTGGACCTATGACCCCGAAGTCCCGCGCAAGCAGCTGGTGAAGGCCTGTTGCGATGCCGTCAACCGTGGCGTCGCGGCGTGGAACGGACGCATCTATGTCGGGACGCTGGATGGCCGGCTGATCGCGCTCGACGCCAAGACCGGCAAGCCGGTGTGGGATGTTCGCACGACCGACGATTCTGCGCCCTATACGATCACCGGCGCGCCCAGGATTATCAAGGGCAAGGTGATCATCGGGAACGGTGGCGCCGAACTCGGTGTCCGCGGCTATGTCGGCGCTTATGACGCGGCCACCGGGCGCAAGCTATGGCGATTCTACACCGTTCCCGGCGATCCTGCCGTACCCGATGGGGAGGTATCGGATCGCGTCATCGAAGCAGCGCGCAAGACTTGGTCCGGCGATGCCTGGTGGAAGCAAAAGGCCGGCGGCGGCACCGCCTGGGACGCCTTTGCCTATGATCCCGACCTCGATCTCTTGTATATCGGCACGGGCAATGGCTCCCCCTGGTCCCGCGCAGCCCGCAGCGAAGGCAAGGGCGATAACCTCTATCTGTCTTCGATCATCGCGGTGCGCCCCGACACCGGCGAATATGTCTGGCACTATCAGCAGGTGCCGGGCGATGAGTGGGATTACACCGCGACGCAGCATATCATCCTCGCCGACCTGATGATCGAGGGCCAGAAACGCAAGGTGCTGATGCAGGCACCGAAAAACGGCTTTTTCTACGTGCTCGACCGCGCCACCGGCAAGCTAATCTCCGCGGAGAAATATGTCCCGGTGAACTGGGCGTCCCGGATCGATCTCGAAACCGGCCGGCCGGTTGAAAATCCGCAAGCGCGCTACAGCGAAACGGGCAAGCCCTTCTACGCTACCCCCAGTTCTCTGGGCGGGCACAACTGGCCGCCTATGGCCTATGACCCGAAGGCGGGGCTCGTTTATATCCCTGCGCAGGAGCTGGCGGGCCTGTTCGTTGCCGATCCCGATTATCGCAAGTCATCGACCGGATATAATACGGCGACGAAGCTGGGTACGCGGGACGCTTCGCTTACGCCCCCGATACCGCAAGCCAAGGGCTATCTCCTGGCGTGGGATCCGGTCCGCCAACGCGAGGTCTGGCGCGCGCCGCGGGACACGTTCGGGAACGGGGGCGTCCTGGCGACGGCCGGGGGGCTGGTATGGCAAGGTACCGGCACAGGCTTTTTCAAGGCGATGCGCGCGAGCGACGGCAAGGAACTCTGGTCGACCTGGCTTCGGACCGGCGTCCTCGCCGCACCGATGACCTACACTATCAAGGGCAGGCAATATGTGGCTGTGCTGGCCGGCTGCGGAGGCGTCTACGGATCGGCCTGCCGCATGGTCGACAAGGACGGTCGTCGACCAAATCTCGACCGCTTGCTGGTTTTCGCCCTTGGCGGGAAAGCGAAGCTGCCGCCCGCACCCGCGGCGCAGCCCATGGTGCTCGATCCGCCCGCGCTGACGGCGTCTGGACCGCAGATCGCGGCGGGCCGTGTCAAATATGCGCGCTACTGCGCCGTCTGCCATGGCTATGATGCCGTGAGCCTCGGGAACCAGCCCGACTTGCGCTACAGCCCGTTGCTTGGCGACGACGCCTGGTTTTCGGTGGTGCTGGAAGGCGCGCTCGGCGAAGCCGGCATGGCGAGCTTTGCCGATGTGCTGGATCGCGCCGGCGCCGACGAGATACGGCAATATCTCATCGGCAAGGCGCATCAGAGCAAAGAGGAGACGCCCGGAGCGGCTGCGCCCAAGCCTGTCGAACATTCGAGCTGAAGGGCACCGACGGTAGCGAAGCGCGAACGCTTTTCTATTGTATGCCCTGGAACACGGCCGCCATGGGCGGTGGCCATCATCATCCGCAGCATCGCCGCCTAAGTGACTTTTCCGGCGGGCAAAGTCGAAATTCTTATACGGCGTGACGAGCCACATGACCAAGCGTCCCGAAGCCGCCGCTCGGTGACACTCGATCAACATGAGGTCCAGTGAAATCACCTGCCGCGCCGTGCGGCCCTCTCATAAGACAGGGTGAGACCACGATGTGCGACAGCAATGAATGCTGCGACATGCTTCAGGATGGGGGAGACGAATATGAGTGCTTACCGGCACTTGGCGACCTACAAGTCGTGCGCACTGCTCACGACGTCGATGCTGGCGCTTGGCCAGCCAGCTTTCGCTCAGCAAGTCGATCAGCCGGCATCGGAAGCTCCGGTGCCAGGGGAAGATGGCGACATCATCGTGACGGCGACCAAGGTCGCAACGCCGCTCAGCCGCGTGCCGATCAGCGTGAGCGCTTACAGCCAGGAAACTCTGGACGTTAAGTCGATCCGCGAGGTCCGCAGCCTGGCAGCTCAAACACCCGGCATCGATCTTGCGGAAAGCACGACCACATCCGGCGGTTACCGCCTGGCGATTCGCGGCATTGATTCCAACGCCGGCGCGGCCACGACGGCGACCTATATCGACGAAACGCCGATACAATCGCGCAACTCCGCGCTCAACTATTCGGGTAACACGTTCCCACAGATCTTCGACCTCGACCGTGTCGAGGTATTGCGTGGGCCCCAGGGGACTCTTTTCGGTGCCAGCGCCCAGGGCGGTGCGTTGCGCTTCATCACCCCGACGCCCAGCCTCACCAAGACGAGCGGCTACGGCAGAGCCCTGGTCAGCGCGACGGCCCATGGCGGCTTCAATTATGACGTCGGCCTTGCGGCCGGCGGACCCATTGTCGAGGACAAGCTCGGCCTGCGCGTCAGCGTAAATCGCAAGCAGCTCAGCGGCTATGTCGACCGGGTGAGCTGGCAGGCGCCTGAAAATCGCAACAAGGACGGCAACGACGACAAGAGCTGGATCGCCCGCGCGGCGCTGCTCTGGCAGCCGGTCGAGGGCGTTACGATAACCCCGGCGATCTACTATCAGAAGCGTGATATCGGCGACACGTCGTTCTTCTGGGCGGAAAAGTCCGATCTCGGCGAGCACCGGTTCGTCAACGGGAACGCTGGGTCGAACGACTATCACGATCGTTTCGTTCTGCCCTCGCTCAAGATCTCTGCGGATATCGGCGCAGTGAACCTGACTTCGGTTACGGCTTATTATGATCGCGATGCACGAGAGAACCGGGACCTCACCAACTCGAACGATCGCCTCGAATATGGCGCGGCACCGATCACGCCGCCGGGGACGACGAACCGCTTCATTGGCGAGTTTCCGGTTCTCCCGGGAACGCGGGAGCTATTCAGCACGATGCGCGCCCATACGACGCAGCGCGACATCACGCAGGAACTCCGGCTTTCCAATTCCAACCCGGAGGCGCGGCTGAAATGGCAGGTCGGCGTGTATTTCTCGCAGGGAACCCTACGGAGCACGCCAATGCTCGAGGCGCGTCACCACACCGCGCTGTACAAATATGTGACCGGCGTCGACATCGTCACCGGCAAGGGCAGTGACAATATCGGCGGCATCTATAATTACATCGGCAATGAGCGCACGCGTGAGCGTTCGATCGCGGGCTTCGCCAATCTGGATTACGAACTGCTGGACAAGTTGACGGTCACGGTCGGCGGCCGCATCTCGAAGGATCAGGTCGATTTCAACGTCGTGGAGCGTGGACCCGATTACGGTGTGGTCGGCCAGGTCGCGGCCAGCGGGCGCCTGCGCACGTCACCGTTCACGCCAAAGATCGCGCTGACCTGGCGCCCGGACCGCAGCAATATGGTCTACGCGTCGTACGCCGAGGGATATCGCACCGGAGGCGTCAACAAGGGTGTGGCGAACACCTGCCTCAACGATGTGGCCGAACTCGGCGTCTCGAATATCCGCACCTACCAGCCCGATCGCACAAAAAGCTACGAGTTGGGCTCAAAGAACAAGCTGTTCGGCGGCGCGGTTCGCCTCGAAGGCAGCGTGTACGTCATCAAATGGGAGAACATCCAGCAGCAGGTGCGCCCGCCGTGCGGGTTCAGCCTGGTGATCAACTCGGGCAAGGCGACGAGCCGCGGCTTCGACCTCAATGTCGATGTCATGCCGACCAAGGGGCTGAATCTCACGGCGGCGGTCGGCTATAATCGCTCAACCTATGACGACACCGTGCAGATCGACAAGCCGGGAACGGTGCCGATCGTGGTTGCGAGACAACGGCTCGGCTCGACGCCTTGGACGGTCAACACCGCCGCGGAATATTCCTTCCTGGCGGGCGGTCACGACGCGTTCATTCGTGCGCAGTACACCTATCGCGCGCCGAACACCGGGCCGTTCAACTGGCAAATCCCCGCCTATGGGACACGCACCTATGATCCCACGCGTCTGACGGATCAGGCGATCCATCAGGTGGACCTGCGCGCCGGCTATTCGTTCTCCGCGTTCGATATTCAGGTCTTCGCGGAGAACCTGTTCGATGCGGCCCCGCGCCTTGGCTATGCGCCGCCCTATGTGAACCCGACGTATCGCAGCGGTATCCACTATGTGCGGACGATCCGGCCGCGCACGATAGGCCTGATGGCGACCACGCGGTTCTGATCCTGCGTTCGGTGCCTAGCGCGGACTGGCGAGCCCGCCGGCCTTGAGTCGGCGGGCTTCTCTTTTGACCAGCGCAAGCGCAGTGGGTGGTGTTCTCCTGTCAACGCAGCGTGCCGCGATCTCACCTTCTGCCTGTCCCTTTCGGCGGCGTAGCTTCCACTTGGGCTCCGTGCCTGGCAAAAGATAACAGGGGGAAACGGCATGACGAGGATTAGGGGGCTGAGGGGCGCCGCCAGCTTGCTGGCGATGGCGTTGAGCACCACTGGGGTATTGCCTGCCTTCGCACAGGACACGCCGTCGCCCGCCGCTCCGTCCGCGCAGGTCGAGCCGGCCGAAGCGGCCCCCGGCGATATCGTCGTCACCGCAACGCGCCGCTCCGAGGCGCTGTCCAAGGTTCCGTTGAGCATTCAGGCAGTTTCGGCCGCAAGTATTGACGTTCAGGGCATTCGCGACATCGGCGACATCGCCCGCACCACCCCAGGTCTGACGCAGCAGGCCACGAGCATCTTCGGCGGCTCGAACGTCTCCATCCGCGGCATCTTCTCCAACATCGGCGCGGCCACCACGGGGGTGTATATCGACGATACGCCGGTCCAGGTTCGCAACGGCATCGATGCAGGATTGCAGCCGATTTACGGCAATATTTTCGATCTGGACCGGGTGGAGGTGCTGCGCGGACCGCAGGGAACGCTGTTCGGCGCCGGGTCGGAAGGCGGAACGATCCGCTACATCATGACGCGTCCCGGGCTTCACGACTGGTCGACCTATGGGCGGACCGAAGTGGCGTTCACCGAGCGCGGCAGCCCGACCTATGAGGCAGGCGCTGCAATTGGCGGCCCGCTCATCGAGGGTATTCTCGGTGCGCGCGCCAGCGCCTGGTATCGCAAGGAAGGCGGATATATCGACCGGATTGCCAGTACCGTCGTCAGTGACGGCCGGACGATCGACAAGGACAGCAATTCCCGCGAGATGGCTGCGTTCCGCCTCGCTTTGCTGTGGCAGCCGTCCGACTCCCTTTCACTGGAGCCTGCGGTCACCTACCAGTTCAACAATCTGCGCGACACCAACCTCAACTGGGACATTGACGGCCGGTACAAGCAGGAAGGCAAGAGCCGTCAGCCGGCAAACAATGCATTTCTGATCGCGTCCAACACCGCGAACCTCGATGTGGGCGGCGTGACGATCACGTCGGTGAGCAGCTATCTGAACGGGCTTGGCACCTTCAATCTCGACGAGGCCTATTTCGACACCGCGACGGTATCCGGATTCTTCGACGCGACCGATCCCAAACGGGGCGGCAATGCGATCGCGCTGCCGGAGGTCGCCGACTTCACCGCCGATTATCGGACCCGCACCCGCCTCAAGCAATTCTCGCAGGAAATGCGTGTCGCCTCGATGGACGCCACCGCACCGATCACCTGGGTTGCAGGGCTATATTATCAGGACACACGCTCCAATTCGAAGCAGCGTGAATACGAACCGAAGTTCGATGCGCTGTTCCAGGCGCTTGTCGGCCTCAACACGGAAGATATCCTGGGCAGCCCGTTGCTGCCCGGCGGGATCAGCTATCTGCAGAATGTTGCGGTCCGCGAGGGCCAGTTCGCCGGCTTTGCCGACGTGAATTTCAAGCTTACCAACCGGCTCAAGCTTGAGGTCGGCGGGCGCTACGCCTGGACCCGTTACTCCTTCGACCGGTTCCAGGACGGTCCCTGGAACGGGGGGCCGCAGAGCACCTCGGGGCGTCAGCGCGAGCGGGCGTTCACGCCGAAGGTCGGCATCAACTATGACGTCGACGGCGGCGTGCTCTACGCCAACGCCGCCAAGGGATACCGGATCGGCGGTGCGAATGCGTCGCTCGCCGGCAATCTGGCGTGCCAAAACGAGGTGCAGCAGGTTCTCGGTCAGCCCGACGTGCCGCTGTCGTACAAGTCGGATTCCGTGTGGAGCTACGAGATCGGCGGCAAGGGCCACGCGCTCGGCCGTAGGCTCACCTTTGCAGCCAGCGCCTTCTACGTGGACTGGAGCAATATCCAGGGCAACGTCGCACTCAAATGCCTGTTCAGCTTTACGTCGAACCTCGGTCATGCCGTCAGTCGCGGTTTCGACTTCAGCACGAGTGCCCGGGTGACCGACGCCCTGACGCTGGGCGCGGACCTTGGTTATGTCGATGCGCACTATGACCGCGATTATCGCTTCAACGGTGCGTTGCTGGCCAAGAACGGCGACGCACTTCCGACGCCGGATTTCACCGCACATATCTTTGCCGATTATCGGCAGCCGGTGGGCTCAGGCTCAGGCTATGGGCGCGTCGACTATTCTTATGCGAGCCCTTACCGGACGCAACCGTCCGCCGATGTCGTAGGTGCCGATGCGACCATCGCGCAGGTCGATCGCACCTCCCAGCTTTCTGCACGTGTAGGCTATGTCGTGGGAGGCGTGGACATTTCGGTATTTGCGGACAATCTGTTGAACGATGGTGGCAGGCAGTTCCAGTCCCGCTGGGGCGGCTCGGCCTATTATCTGTCGCTGCGCCCGCGACCGCGCACGGTCGGTCTCACCGCTACGATCAGGAGGTAGATGGTAATGGTTGAACGTCGCAAGGTCGCCCTGCTGGGGCTGACGTGCCTGGCGAGCCTGGTCGGCTCGGTCGGGCAGGCGCAGGATACGAGCAAGACGGTGCTTCCGGTCGAGGAAAGCGACACCGCGACGCTGCCGGCCGCCGGACCGCACCGGCTGTTTCTGTGGGACGCTTATTCTACCGCCGGGGCGACCGTAATCGATGGCGATGACGAGGGGCTGAAGACGCTCGGCATGGTGCCGATCGCTCGAAACGGCGGCTTCAACATCTCGGGCGACGCCTCGAAGGTCTACGTCACCGAAACCTATTGGACACATGGCGATCGCGGCACGCGCGAGGACCTGCTGACGACCTATGACGGTCTCACTCTGGCACTCGACAAGGAAACGCCACTGCCTGGACGCCTCCTTGTAGTGCCCAAGAACCAGCAGGTTGCGACCAGCGGCGACGAGAAGCTGGCATATGTCTATGACATGATCCCGGCGTCATCGATCCACGTCGTCGACATCGCCGCAGGCAAAGTCCTGTCCTCGGTCGACGTGCCGGGCTGTGCGCTCGCCTATCCCTATGGCGCGCGCAGCTTCGCGACGATCTGCGGAGACGGCACGATCGGTACGACCACGCTCACGGCAGGGGGGGAAGGCAAGCTGTCCTTCACCAAGCCGTTCTTCGATGCCGACAAGGACCCGCTGTTCGAAAACTCCGTGGTCGATCGCAAGACGGGCGAAGCGTGGTTCCTGTCGTTCAGCGGTAAAATCTATCCGGCCAAGCTCGGCGATCGCCCGGTGGTCGGACAGCCCTGGTCCATCACTCAGGCTGCTGGATTGCCGGTTGCATCGACCGGGGTTCAGGAACTGGCCTGGCGCCCCGGTGGCGGCCAGATCCTCGCCGTGCATCGAAAGCTGCGCCGACTTTACGTTCTGATGCACGCCGGCAATTACTGGACGCACAAGAAGGACGGCACCGAAGTCTGGATCCTCGATGCGGACAAGAAATCCCTGATCAAGCGTATTGCGCTCAAGGGTCCGGCCAAGAGCCTCACGGTCACGCAGGACGATAAACCCTTGCTCTTCACCTATGGGGGGGAGGGCGGAAGCGGCCTTGCAGTCTATGACGCGGTGACCGGCGCGATGCTGCGCGGTCGCCGTGCGCCGGGCTTTGTCGGCGCGGTCCCTGGCGTATGATCGATCTGCCATTCGAGGGTGCAGGGTCGCTCGTGCTGGCCGCGCGCGTCCTCGCCATTCTGCTGTTCGCATCGGCGTTGCTGGGCAAGGCCCGGCACTGGACGGCGTTCACCGGCGTCGTTGCCAATTACAAGGTCCTGCCGGAAATACTGGCGACGCCGGCGGCCGCCACGGTCATCGCCCTCGAGGCTGCCGTCGTCATCGGAATGGCCATCGCGCCGGTGGCGCCTGTGGCGACTGTGCTGGCCGTCGTGCTGCTTCTGGTGTTCGCCGCGGCAATGGCGATCAACCTCGCCAGAGGGAACAGCGATATCGATTGCGGCTGCTTCCAGTCCGCGTTGCGACAACGGCTCGACTGGTTGCTGGTCGTGCGCAACATCATCCTCGCCGTCCTCATCGTTCCCGCAGCCGCCGACATGGCGCTGCCTGCGGTGGCGTTGGGATGGCTTGATGGTCTCGCCGCCGGGGTGGGGCTGTTTCTCATGCATAGCGTCGCGTCGACGCTGATCGCGCTGCGCGAGCCCGCAGCCGCCTTCCGACGGAGATTCGTGTGATCCTCATTGTATCCCAGGCGCTCCTGTGGGGCGTGCTTATCCTGTTGGCATTCGCGGTTCTCGCACTGGCTCGGCAGGTCGGCGTTCTGCATGAACGCATTGCACCGGTCGGCGCACTTGCTCTGGGGCAGGGGCCACAGCCGGGCGAGGTCGCGCCGAAACTTGCCGCTGCGACGCTCGATGGTCGCGAGATACGGATCGGCGGTGCCAGCATGGCTGCGAAATCGACGATGCTGTTCTTCGTCGCGCCAAGCTGCCCGATCTGTAAAAAGCTGATTCCCACGGCGCTGCGGTTTGCGGATGTGGAAGGCGTCGATCTGCTGTTCGTTGGCGACGGCGATCGGGAGCAACATCGTTCCATGGCGGAGCGTCATGGCATCGGGTTCGACCGCTTCGTGAACAGCAGCGAAGTGGGCCAGGCCTATCGCGTGGGCAAACTGCCATATGCGGTGCTTATCGATCCGCGCGGGACGATCGTGTCGCAGGGCCTCGTCAATACACGCGAACATCTCGAGAGTCTGCTGGTCGCCGGTGAGAGTGGGTTCGACACGATCCAGGAGTATCTCCATGCCAAACGGCACGGGACGGCCCCGGACGCAGTCGGAGTGTCGACGCATGGCTGATTCACCCTTCGACCGCCTGACCGAACAGCTTACGCGCGGTGTCGCGAGCCGCAGTTCCAGGCGCAGCGTCCTCACCAAGCTCGGCATGATGCTCGTCGCCGCACCATTTTTCCCGGCGCTTCCGGTAGCCCGAGCCCAATCCCGGGACGTCAGGCAGCCGAAGCAACTCACCGATTTCGAACGCAACGCCCAAAGTACGGATCCGCTACGCTGCGATTATTGGCGGCACTGCGCCATCGACGGCATCATCTGCGGGTGCTGCGGCGGGGGACCGCATACCTGTCCCCCAGGGTCGGAGCCGTCCCCCACCGCCTGGGTCGGGACCTGCCTCAATCCCGATGATGGTCGCTCCTATCTGATCGCCTATCGTGACTGTTGCGGAAAATATGCCTGCCAGCCAAGCGGCGAGGACTGCCTGTGTACCGCAACGGATCGGGAGTTGCCGATCTACCGGCCACAGGCCAACAACGACATCATCTGGTGCTTTGGCGAATCCAGCATGATGTACCATTGCTCGACCGCCGCGCTGGTCGGCTTGGCGGAGTGAGGAAGCGCGACGGCGTCGGGTAAGCGCCCGACGCCGAGACGTCTACTCCATCTGGTCTCGGTGCGGGCCGGTCACCGACACCCGCCAAGATGTCACCTCGACGTGCCGTTCCCGCAGCCTAGCCTTGCGTCTTCGATACAGGGAGATGCCCGTGCTTCGTTCACTCGCCAGTTTCGCCATCGCGGCGACCTTGTGTCCTACGGTCGCGACGGCGCAGGAAAAGGCCGACCTGCTGATTACCAATGGTCATGTCTATGCGGGCCGATCCGAAGGGACCGATACCGCGATAGCCATCCACGGTCGGCACATCGTCGCAGTCGGAACCGATGCCGCTCTCGCGAAGTTGCGCGGTTCTGCGACGCGGGTGCTTGATGCCGCCGGCGGCTGGATCCTGCCGGGCCTCGAGGACGACCATGTCCACATTCTGCAAGGGGCGCACGCGCTCACGCAGCCAGACGTCCGCGAGGCGCCCGATCTCGCAGGGGTGCAGCACATCGTGCTTGAGGCGAGCCGCCAGCAGGCCTCCGGATGGGTCCAGGCGGGCGGCTGGATCGTCGACGTGTTGCCGGGCAAGGTCCCGATCAGGCAGATGCTTGACGCCGTCGTTCCAGATCGCCCGGTCGTGCTTTGGTCGCTCGATCGGCACGGAGCCTGGGCAAACAGCAAGGCGCTCGCCCTGGCCGGCATAACCCGCGCAAGCGTCGATCCTCCCATGGGGGAAATCGTTCGCGACGCGAGTGGCGAGCCGACGGGCTGGTTGAAAGAAGCGTCCGCGGTCGCGTTGATATCAAAGGCTATCCCCGTGCCGACGGTGGAGGAGCATCGCCGGCTGTTGCTCCTTGCCATGGGGGAGGCCAATCGCAACGGAATCACCGCGATAACCCATGCCGCGCTGGGGGGCGGAATCGACGAGTTCAAATTGCTCAGCGCGATGGACTCGGCCGGGCAACTGACGACCCGCATCAATTATGCCCTTGGGGTCGACCCGGGCTTCACCCAGGCGCAATTCGACCAATATCAGGCGCTGTGGCGCGCCAACCCCGACACGCCGCGCCTGAAGCTCGGCGCGGTGAAGTTCTTCATGGACGGCGTGCCGCAGGCGCACACCGCGTTCCTGCTCAAACCATGGGGGCCGCAGCCGGAAACAGGGCATCCCCTGATGCTGGCGGGTGAATTTCGAAGGTGGGCCGGCGCATTCGATGCTGCCGGGTGGCAATTGATGATGCACGCCATGGGGGACGGGGCGGTCCGCATGGCGCTCGACGAAGTCGCGGCGCTCAACGCCACCAAGGCGCCCGCCAGGGGGCGGCGGCACCGCGTCGAGCACGCCTTTCTCATCGATCCCGCCGACATGCCGCGTTTTGCCAAGCTGGGGGTGATAGCGAACTTCCAGCCGCTCAACCTGTTTCCGCCGCGCACAGCCCCGTCTGTCCAGCGCTCTCCATCGGACGGGGCGCGCTGGGCTGGTATCGTTGCCGCCGGAGGCCGCATTTCGTTCGGAAGCGACTGGCCTGTCTATCCATTCGACCCGTTCGGACGAATTTACGCAATCGCCTCTGGACGCAGCGACCAGCGGATGGATCCGCTTGCCGTGATCGAGGGCTACACGGTGGGCACCGCTTATGCGACGTTCAACGACGATCGGCTCGGAACACTCGCGCCGGGCAAGCTCGCCGACATCGTCGTGCTCAAATCCTATCTGGGTCACCGCATACCGACGAACCGCGACGAGATCCGGGTTAGCGCCACGGTCTTCGACGGCACGATCGTCTATCAGGACCCGGCAGTCATCGTCCGATAACGTGGCGGGAGAAGCTGGCGGCATGCTTAGCCCGGTGATGTCTCGTCACCGGGCTCGTTGGCAAACTCACCTTTCAAAGTGCGGCGCGATGGGTTTTCATGCCACATCGCCGAAGTAACGCAGATACGTAGGTGAACTGGGGAGGTAAGGCGAACATCATGGTGGACCGGAGTTTCGATCGTCTGGCCGAGCGCCTGACCAGGTCGGTCGCTCGCGCCAGCTCCCGCCGAAGCGTGCTCGCCCAGTTCGCGGCTGCGCTGGTTGCCGCACCTTTCTTTCCTGTACTACCCGTCGCGCGCGCTCAGTCCAAGCCTAAGCAACTGACCGATTTTGAACTCAAGGCGCAGAGTCACGATCCGAACCGATGCGATTATTGGCGGCATTGCGCGATTGACGGCACCATATGCGGTTGCTGTGGCGGTGGCCCGCACACATGTCCGCCAGGATCGGAGCCGTCTCCGACCGCCTGGGTGGGGACTTGCCTCAACCCCGACGATGGCCGATCCTATCTGATCGCCTATCGCGATTGTTGCGGACGCGGATCCTGTCAGCCTTCCGGCGCGAATTGCCGATGCACCGCGACCGACCGCGAATTGCCGATTTATCGCCCGCAGGCGAACAACGACATCATCTGGTGTTTCGGCGAATCGAGCATGGCTTATCATTGTTCGACGGCCGCTCTGGTCGGACTGGCAGAATGATCGCCATGCGCTACGTTGCGATGGCCGCCCTTGTCATCATAGGCGTGATTGGCGCCGGCGTTTTCGTGTCGGCCGTGCGTGCCGAGACGGCGCCGCTCCCGGTTGGGCAGGCCAAATATTATGAGGGTTGTGGCGGCTGCCACGGGCTCAACGGCGTGTCGGCGCGAGAGCAGATTCCGGTCCTGCGCTCCCAGGTCGGGCTTTTCCTGTGCAGCAACGAGGGGCGTCGGTATATTGTCCAGCTTCCGAACGTATCTTTTGCCGCAATGGACGACGCCACGCTCGCCGCGACGATGAATTTCGTTGTCTTCAAGCTCGGCGGCGACAGCGTCCCCGAAGGCGCGCGGCCCTATTCGGCGAAAGAAATCGGGGTATTGAGGAAAACTCCTCTCAAGAACCAGCCGCTGGTGGTGCTGCGCGAGCAAGTGCTGAGCCGGGCCGCTGGAGCGTGCGCTCGTGGCGATGTGTCGACAACCGTACGAAACTGAAATGATGAAGGCGAGACGAGTGATGATGTTGCGTATGATCGGTGTCGCGGTTGCTATGGCGGCCGCTTGCGGAGCGGTACCGGCGAACGCGCAGGATGCCACCGCCGGCGGCGTAACGTTCAAGCAGCGTTGCATGATGTGCCACACGATCACCGCAGGCCAGAAGGGCACCACGGGGCCCAATCTCCGCGGCGTTGGCGACCGCACAGCTGCAAGCACCGCTTTTCCCTATTCCAGTGCGCTCAAGCAGTCGAAGGTGCAGTGGACGGCAGCCAACCTCGAGCGTTTCCTGACGGCACCCAACAAGATGGTGCCCGGCACACGGATGGTCGTGGCCGTTTCAGACGCAAAGAAGCGCGCCGAGGTGGTGGCGTATCTGATGTCGCTGAAATAAAATGCGCGATGAATGAAGCCCAGCGCTGAAGTCCCGCATCGCCGCTCGTCCGCGGCGGGGCCGCCGCGAATGCATCGCGGCATCATCGGGTTCGCCTAGGATATAGCGTCGCGCCGTATATCCATCGGCGCGGGCAACTGATCGCGAATACTTTTACCTGGGCGAGATCCGGCCAACTCGATCGGCTTGTCGCCGCGGGGCGGCAAGTCGCGTCCTCCAAGGAATCCGGCGAAACGCGCGTCAGCGCCCGAGCAGCCTGTTGCAGATGAGCAACGAAATTAAGCGGGTGTGTCCGGGAACCGGCGCCTGGCGGCATCGGTGTTGACATTTAGACACCGCGGCGCATCATCACAAAATTGAAACATTGACTTGGGGCGGTGGAGGCCGATGGTATCGCAGTCGGACGAGCAGCGTGGCACCGGATTGACCCCTGCGCAGCGCAGGGCGCTTCCGCCTTTCGCGGCGATGCGGGCGTTCGAGGCGATCGGTACCTGCGGTGGGATCCGCCGCGCGGCCGTCGCTATGTCTCTCGACCATGCGGCAGTCAGTCGCCATCTTCGATCGCTTGAACAATGGGCGGGGGTACCGCTTGCCGACCGTAGTTCCGGCGGCGGTCTCACCAAGGAAGGCGCACGCTTCCATGCCCGGGTCTGTGTCGCGCTGGCCGAACTGGCCTCGGCGAGCGCGGAACTCACCCACCGGAACGACAATCGCCACCTGCGCGTATGGTGCGTTCCCGGCATCGCATCCCAGTGGCTGAGCGGTCGTCTCGGGACGTTCAGTTCCTTGCATCCCGCAGTGGAACTCGAGGTTCAGCCGACCGACAACATTCCGCATTTTGCGTCTCACGAGACCGATGCCCATATTTCATACGCGATCGACGGAGAGCCCTCGCCGATCCTCGATGCAGACACCCGCTCGGTGGAAATCCTGCGTCCACCGATCGTGCCAGTCGCCAGCCCGGAATTTCTCACGAAAGCGCCGCGCTTCGAAACGCCCGAAGACCTGCTCGGAGCACCGCTGCTCCATGAAGCCAATACGGGCCAGTGGCTCCGATGGTTTCGCGCCCATGAAGTCAGCGTTGGCGATACGCTTGGCGGGGCGAAGCTCTGGCATGCGCACATGACGGTCGCGGCCGCACGGCGCGGGCAGGGCATTGCGCTGACCAATCGCCTGCTCATCGCCGAGGACCTGGAGTCCGGCGCACTTGTCGAGGTCGGTGATTTTTCCCCGGTTTTTCTTGGGGGGTATGTGTTCACCGCGCGGCGTGAGCGCTGGCAGGAGCCGGTCATCCTGGGCTTTCGCCGTTGGCTCGAAAGCGCGATGCACGAGGCCCAGGCCTGATTAGGGACGGTGATCCCGAGTCACCACCGCCAAGGTACAAGTCATCTTTTCGTGGACCGGGCCGCAGACCACGATGAGGACGTGACCTTGCCTAGCCCGACATCCCTTGACGCCGTGATGAGCGGGACAGCATCGCGGCGCACCCTGCTCGGCGGGCTGCTGGCTTGCTCTGCCCTTGCTTTGGGTGGGTGTGAGCCGCCACGTGCCAAGGGATCGATCCGCATCGGCTCGTCGCCCACCGGCGTCCCCTTCAGTTTTGTCGATCCCGCGACCAACCAGTTGACCGGTTCGATGATCGACATGGCCCTCGCCGTGGCACGCGCAGCGGGAATGCCCGCGGATACCGCGATTACTCCGTTTTCGGCGCTCATCTCGTCGCTCGTCACGGCGCGTATCGACATGATTGCCGCGGCGATGTTGCGGACGCCGGAGCGCGAGAAGATCGTCGCGTTCAGCAAGCCTCTCTACGGATATGGCGGTGGCCTCGTGGTGCCCGCCGGTGCGCGCAGATTCCCCGACCTTGCTGCTGTGCGCGAACTCCGCGTCGGTGCCCAGGTGGGAACCCGTTTCACCGACCAGCTGGCCGATGCAGGCGTCCAACGGGTCTCGACTTACGAGAGTCTTTCAGATGTCCTGCGCGATCTGGATCACGGTCGGATCGATGCGGGTTATGGCGACGAACCTGTGCTGGCCTACCAACTGCGCTTGCGGCCGCGAGAGCATGTGCGCCTGGCGACAGAGTTTACCGGGCCGGGCAAGGAAGCCCTGTGCCTGATCATGCGAAAGGACGACCCAATGGTCGCCCGAGTCAATGCCGCGATCGATAGCTTGCAGACCACCCGGCTGCCGGCGATACGCCAGCACTGGGGGCTCTCCTGAATGACTGAGTTCTTTTCGGACGCGTGGGTGTTTCTGCCCGTGCTGTTACAGGGCCTGGGCATGACCATCCTGCTCACCTTGTGCGCACTTGGCTTCAGCCTGCCGCTCGGGCTTATCTGGGCCAGCATGGCCGGGTCGCGGATTGTCCCCGTCAGGATCCTCGCCAGCACGGTGATCAATGTCGTGCGCGGCATTCCAATCATCGTTCAATTGTTTTGCGTGTATTTCGTGCTGCCGGAGGTGGGCATAAACCTCTATCCCTTCGTCGCCGGTGTGGTCGGGCTCGGAATCGCCTATTCAGTGTACCAGGCCGAGAATTTTCGGGCGGGCTTCGAAGCGGTCGATCCGTCACTCCTCGAAGCGGGACGTTCACTCGGTATGGACGATCGCCAGGTGATGCGCCGGATCGTCCTTCCTCTCGGCATTCGTATCGCGCTGCCGCCGTTCGGGAACACGACGGTCATGCTGCTCAAGGACTCGTCGATCGCGTCGACCATCACGATCGCGGAGCTGACCCGTGCGGGTCAGCTGCTCGCCATCTCCACCTTCAAGAACGGCACGGTCTACATCCTTATCGCCCTGCTGTATCTCGCGGCGAGCCTGCCGCTGGCTGCCGGCGTGCGTTTCCTCGAGAAGAAGATGTCGCGTCGATGATCGAGATACAGGGTATTCACAAGACGTTCGGGACCAACCACGTTCTCTGCGGCGTCACCTTCTCGGTCATGCCGGGAGAAGTCGTATGCCTGCTCGGGCCGTCTGGGTCCGGCAAATCGACCGTCTTGCGTTGCATCAATGGCCTTGAGCATATTGATGATGGCCAGATCAGCGTCTTCGGTCAGCCGGTCACGAAAGGAACACTCGGGACGATCCGGCGATCGGTCTCGATGGTCTTTCAGCGCTTCAACCTTTTCCCCCACCGCACCGTGCTCGAAAATGTGATCGAAGGTCCGGTCCATGTGCTCGGCGAGGCGCCCGCCGAGGCTGCCCAACGCGGACGTGAATTGCTCGAAAAAGTCGGCATGGCCGAACGCGCTGACGATTATCCGTCGCGCTTGTCCGGTGGGCAGCAGCAGCGTGTCGGCATCGCGCGGGCGCTGGCGATGCGTCCGAGCGCAGTGCTGTTTGACGAACCAACCTCCGCGCTCGACCCGGAGCGGGTCGGCGAGGTGTTGCAAGTGATGCGCTCGCTGGCGGAGGAAGGGATGACGATGATCGTGGTCACCCACGAAATCGCCTTCGCACGCGAGGTCGCCGATCGTGCAATCTTCATGGATGGCGGCCGCGTGGTGGAAGAGGGGGCGGCGCGGGAAATGCTCGTCAACCCGACCCAGCCGCGCACGCGACTCTTTCTGGATCGGGTGCTCAACCCGTTATGATCCTGCAATTGTGATCTGGTGATCCAGAAACACCAGCGCGACCCGCAAACTCAACTTCAGTCTCGACCTGCCCTGTCCCAGCGTGCGGCCCTGAGAGCGCGGCCTTCCCGACTGTGGCGCGAACAATCCGCAGGTTGAGACGGCGCCATCGGGCCGAGCAGGGAAGGGGACGACCCGCCATGCGACGCCCGCCATGGACGCGCCGGTCACCGTCTCGGTGGAGTGCAGCACAAGCACCCACTGACAGTTTGTCCGAGGAGAGGACCAATGAAGGAAGTGTCGCGGCCTGACGTCGGCGGTAGCAGGCGTCGGCTCGTCTCCATTGTGGGCGGATCGATCGGCAACCTCGTCGAATGGTATGACTTTTACGTCTATTCGGCGTTTGCGCTATATTTCGCGCCCGAGTTCTTTCCCTCGAGCGACCGGACTTCCGAACTGCTCGGAACGGCCGCGGTCTTCGCGGTGGGCTTCCTCATGCGTCCGCTGGGCGCTTGGTGGATGGGGATCTACGGGGATCGCCATGGCCGCAAGGCAGGCCTCACCGTGTCACTCGTCCTGATGTGCGTGGGCTCGATGATGATCGCCTGCGCACCTAATTACGCCACTGCGGGGCCACTCGCTCCCGCGATCCTTCTTCTGGCGCGGATGCTCCAGGGTCTCAGCGTAGGCGGCGAGTATGGCGCAAGCGCCACGTATCTTTCCGAAATGGCCGAGGACCGGCACCGTGGCTTCTGGGCCAGTTTCCAATATGTAACCCTTATCGGCGGCCAATTGTGCGCGCTGATGGTGGCGCTCGTGCTCGGCCAGTTTTTGAGCGACAGGCAACTGGAAACTTGGGGCTGGCGGGTGCCGTTCGCTCTAGGCGCAGTCCTGGCTCTCTTCGCGTACACATTGCGCCGCCGCCTTGCGGAGACTGACTCCTTCAAGGCGATGGGGAAGGACCGTCAGGAATCATCGCTAACCGCCTTGTGGAAGCGCTATCCTTGGCTGTTTGTCAGGATAATCATTATCAGCGGCGGCGGCGGCCTGACCTTCTATGCGTACACCACCTACATGCAGAAGTTTTTGGTCAATACCGCCGAATTTTCGCGCGGGACCGCCACATACGTGATGTCCGCGGCTCTCATTGTCTACATGCTCGCACAGCCATTGGCGGGTCATGTCTCCGACCGGTTCGGTCGAAAACCCAACATGATCGTGTTTGCGATCCTCGGAACGCTTGCGACCGTGCCCGTGTTCATGCTGATCGGAGGTACGTCCTCCGCCATAAGTGCCTGCGTGCTCATTACCGGGTTGCTGCTGATTCTGTCGGCCTACACATCGATTAGCGGGCTGTTCAAGGCCGAGCTATTTCCGCCGCACATCCGTACTCTCGGGGTCGCCCTGCCATATGCGATCGGCAATGCCCTGTTTGGTGGGACCGTCGAATATGTGGGCCTGTCGTTGAAGGCGGCGGGACTTGAAAAACCTTTGGCGGGGGTTTGGAGGGGATTGAAGGGACATAAGACGCTGATACTGCATACTTCGTCTTCCCCTCCAATCACCTCTGGGCCCCTGATTTGGCCTCGGAATTGGCCACAAAACAAGCGATATCCCGTGGCACGAGTGAGAACGCACTTACCACATCATGCCACCAAAGAGCCGCTTCCAATCCGCTCAAATTGGTGGAAGCACGAACCCGCTGCGCGGGAGGGTTAGTGCGGCGCGGTTGAGGTGAACGAACGAGCGTTGCGCGCCGGTTGAGCGCTGCGGGAGGCAGGCAGAGCATCGGGGTTCCACGAGAGGAGCCCTGCCATGAACAGCCTTGTCCCGATTATTGCCGTCAGCCCGCTACGCCAGCGTCTCATCGACGAGATGGATATACGCCGGTTCGGCCGCGAGACGCAGCGCAACTACATCCGCGACGTCGGGCGGTTCGC